>JBLHMA010000233.1:0-8331 GCA_047621545.1 Cognaticolwellia sp.
CCATGGTTTCGACCCCCAAAGAGAGGGGCACCACGTCCATCAGCAATAGGTCGTCCGAGAGCTGAGAGCTGCCGGTCAGGATGTCGGCCTGAAGCGCTGCTCCCAGAGCCACGACCTTGTCGGGATCCAGGTTGGAGAGGGGCTCCTGCCCAAAGAAGCCCTCTACAATCTCGCGCACCAGAGGCACCCGAGTCGAGCCGCCAACCAGCACCACGCCGTCCATGTCTCCAGGCTCCATCTCCGCGTCGGCCAACGCTTGCTTGCAGCTCTTCAAAGTGCGCTCGACGATGGGTCGGATGAGTTCGTTGAACTCGACGCGTGTGACTTGCATCTGCACGCTGGACTCACCCAGCTCTACCGAGATCTCCGCAATCTCTCCGGCGGTGAGGTCACGCTTGGCCTTCTCGCCCGCCTCCATCGCGGCACGAAGCACGCCGCCGGTGGCGTTCTTGATGCCGGCCTTGGCCAGGATGACCTTGGCCAGCTCCCGGTCAAAGTCATCGCCGCCCAAGCGGGTGTCTCCAGCAGTGCTGAGCACCTGGAAGACACCCTCGCTGAGCTCGAGCACCGAGATGTCGAAGGTGCCACCGCCCAGGTCAAAGACAGCGTAGGTGCCCTGGGAGTTCTCTTGCAGCCCATAGGCCAGCGCGGCTGCGGTGGGCTCGTTGAGCAGGCGCAGCACGTTCATGCCAGCCAGCTTGCCGGCGTCGCGGGTGGCTTGGCGCTGGGCGTCGTCAAAGTACGCCGGTACGGTGATGACCACGCCAGTAGGCTCGGCCATGAGGCACTCGTTGGCCCGCATGTAGAGCAGGCGCAGGATCCACGCGCTGACCTCGACCGGGGTGACCACCTTGTCCCCTGCCTGAATGCGAACCACGTCCTGGCCTTCGCCTTCGGCCAGTGTGTAGTGCAGCTCCTCCGCGACCTTCCGCGCCTCGTCCAAAGAGCGGCCCATGAAGCGCTTGACGCTGGTCAGGGTGGTGCTGGCGTGCTCCACCGCGTTCTCCAGGGCCTCCCAACCAATCATGGGCGGTGCGTCGCTGCCGTCGGCGAGCTTGGCCCCGGTGTAGCGCACCACTGACGGGGTCAAGCTGCGGCCCTCGTCGTCCAGCAGAACGCGCGGGGTCTGGCCCATCACCACTGCGACGAGCGAGTTGGTGGTTCCGAGATCGATGCCGATGTTGGCCATGAAAGCTCATCCTCTGGGCAGCGGAAGCGCCGCCGCGATTGTCTGTTCGACAGTGTCTTGCTGAACAGCGCTGCTATTCGTGCCCGCCATCTATGACGGTACGCAGGTAGTTCAGGCGCCCCAGAATCGCAGGGGCGCCATCTAAGGTGCCGCCCTGCTCATGGGACTGGAACAGGGCACTCAAGCGCTCCTGTTCGGTAGATTGCAGACTGCGAGCCCGCTCGATGGCCGCGACCGGGTCCTCGGCGCGCAGCATGTTCAGCTCGAAAACCTCTTCCAAAAAGGCCGGATCGGGCTGATTCTTGTCCTTCTCTCCGGGACGCTCAGAGCCCGTGGCCAGGTACCAAGCGCGCTGGGTGTCGTCTCGAATCACCTTACGGGCGCGGTTCAAGTGCGCGGTCCACTGCAGCGCCATCCGCCGCTGCACGGCGGAGGCGCCAGCGAAGCGGTCTGGGTGAACCTTGCGAGAAGCCCCACGCCAAGCTCTGTCCACGGCCTTTCGGTCGATGGTGTAGCTGGGGGACAACCCCAAAATGGCGAAGAGTTCCGGATGCGGAGGTGGCGGCTGAATGGCGCCACAGCCTGCGCACACGGGCCCTTGCACAGGCTCGCGGCACTGCCAACACTGCGTCACTGCCAGCACTGCGTCACGTCAGGCTCCTAGTTCTTCAACGAATAGTCGATCACAGAGTGAAAGACTCACCGCAGGAGCAAGAGCTCCCAGACAGCGGGTTGTTGAACACAAAGCCTGTTTTCATGAGCGTCTTCTCAAAGTCGATCTCGGTTCCGTTCAAGAACAAGTAGCTCTTGCGGTCCACTGCCACGGTGATCTCTCCTTCTTTGAAGGTGAAGATCTTATCCTTGGCTTCGGGAGCCTCGACGATGTCCAAGAAGTAGCTCAAACCTGAGCATCCCCCACCCCGCACGCCAACGCGCAGAACGTGGTCGGGGGTCTGGCGCATCATGCGCAGCTTCTGAAATCGAGTGACCGCACGGTCAGTGATCTGGATGGCCATGTTGTTGGCTCCAAAGAGAAGGTGGTTCCAAGAGGAACCAAAGCGCAATCAGGCGGCGGGGGCGTTCTTGGCCGCTTGCTTGCGACGGTAGTCGGCCAGGGCAGCCTTGATAGCGTCCTCGGCAAGCACGGAGCAGTGAATCTTGACGGGGGGCAAGGAGAGTTCTTCGGCGATAGCGCCGTTCTCCAGGTTCTCCGCAAACTCCACGCTCTTGCCCTTGACCATCTCGGTCACCAGGCTGGAGCTGGCGATGGCGGATCCGCAACCGAAGGTCTTGAACTTGGCGTCTTCGATGATGCCTTGGTCGTTGATCTTGAGCTGCAGCTTCATCACGTCGCCGCATGCAGGTGCGCCGACCAGACCGGTTCCGACTTCGTCAGATTCCTTGTCCAGGATGCCCATGTTGCGAGGGTTCTCGAAGTGGTCGACCAGCTTGTCAGAGTAGGCCATGAGGTCCTCCTGATAAATAGATTTCTAAAGGGTTTTCTCGAAGAAAGGCGTTCGACGGCCTGGAAAGCTCAGTGCGCTTCCCACTGGATGCTCTTGATGTCAATGCCGTCCTGGACCATCTCCCACAAGGGGCTCATGTCGCGCAGCTTGTTGACGTTCTTGATGACCTCAGCGATGGCGTAGTCGATCTCTTCATCTGTGGTGAAGCGACCCAAACCAAAGCGGATTGAGGTGTGGGCCAACTCTACATCCACTCCCAGAGCCCGCAGCACGTAGCTGGGCTCCAAGCTGGCGGAGGTGCAGGCTGATCCCGAGGACACCGCGATGTCCTTGATGGCCATCATCATCGCTTCGCCCTCTACGTAGGCAAAGCTCACGTTGAGGTTGTTGGGCAGACGATGCTCTGGGTGTCCGTTGAGGAAGACCTCGTCCAGGCTTTCCTGAAGGGCAACCCACATGCGGTCTCGCATGCCACGAACGCGCTCAATCTCGCCGCTCTCCAGGTCCTCCATAGCCAGCTCTGCAGCGCGACCGAAGCCAACGATTTGATGGACGGCCAAGGTGCCCGAACGCAGTCCACGTTCGTGTCCCCCGCCGAAGATCAAAGGCTCAATACGGATACGAGGGCGCCCGCGGCGAACGTACAAAGCGCCAATACCCTTTGGGCCGTACATCTTATGGGCGCTGATGGAGAGCAGGTCCACGTTGAGTTCGGCGACGTTGATCGGAATCTTGCCGGTGGCTTGAACCGCATCAACATGGAAGATGACGCCCTTCTCGCGGCACACAGCGCCAATCTCGGAGATGGGCTGAATCACCCCAATCTCGTTGTTTGCGTACATCACGCTAACGATCACAGTGTCTTCGCGGATGGCGTCTGCCACTTGTTGTGCTGTGACCAAGCCCTGGTCGTCTACCTCCAAGAAGGTGACCTCGAAGCCTTCCTTCTCGAGCTGGTGGGCGCTGTCCAAGGTGGCCTTGTGCTCGGTGAGCACCGTGATGACGTGCTTGCCCTTCTTGCGTGCGTTGAAGCGGGCGCCGCCAATGATGGCCAGATTGTTGGACTCAGTGGCGCCCGAGGTCCAGATGATCTCCTTGGAGCTCGCACCGATGAGCTTGGCGACCTGTTCCCGAGCAGCGTTGACACCCTCGCCAGCAGCCCAGCCGAAGCTGTGGTTGCGACTCGAGGCGTTGCCAAAGACCTTTGTCATGTAGGGCAACATCGCTTCCAGAACCTTGGGGTCCAAGGGAGTGGTCGCGTGGTTGTCCAGGTAGATGGGCAGTTCAACAGCCATGTTGCAGGCTCCAGATGGGGGTCAGGCTTGGGCCTGGGTGACAGCGGCGACCAAGTCAGGAACAACCTGATCTCGGCCGGGATGTTGGTCGCAGACGGAGCAGTCGCCCCGGTTGGTCAGGGGCTCGCAGCTGCGGCACCCGTCCAGGTAGTCGATGGAGTCACTCAAATCGCGCTCCAAAGCCCGCATCCTTGCCATGGACAGGCGGGTCTCCTCGAGCTTTTCTACGTAGAAGCTGCGCAAGCGCTTCATCGCGTCGGGACCGTAGGCCTCCTCCGTCAGGCGAGCCAGGAAGTCTTGGACCTCCTGCAGTGAGAAGCCCAGCTCCTGGAGACGCTCGATCCAGCGCACACGAACCAGGGCGGTATCGTCGTAGAGACGAAAGCCACCTTTGGTGCGGCCAGCAGGGCGAAGCAGGCCCATCTCTTCGTAGAAGTGAAGGGTGCGCGCAGTCTTACCAGTCGCCTTGACCAGCTGGCCGATGCGCATGATGTCAGGGGTTTTGGTAGGCTTGGTCACGGACTCTCACGTGTGCTGCAGGGTTTGTACCCGCACTTGGCTCTGTAGTCAAACCCTAACGTTCACGTGAGGGTTTGAGTTGTACTCTACCTGAGTGGTCCACCAGGCCTGGAGGATTGCGAGCCCAGGGACGGGTCAATGTTCGAAAGCAGAGTCTTAGCCAAGGCTTCGCAGCCAAGCGTCCAAGAAAATCAGCGTCCATAGCTTCGCGCCATGATCCGCGTCCCCGGCCGCATGCTCTCTCGCGAGGCGCCGTATGGCATCCGGCTGAAAGATCTTGTGCGGGTCCTGACAGATCGCCGAGACTTGCTCCCAGAGGAAGGCCTCCCCTTCTCCTCTCAGCCAGCGGTCTAAAGGCGCGGGCATTCGCCGCTTGGGCCGCCAGACCAAGCGAGGGGGCAAGTCTCGAGCGTTGAGGTGCTTTAGGGGCCACTTGGACTGCCAGCGCCCCAGGCGTCTCTTGACCTTGGCGCGCCCTGGTAGGGAGTCCAGGTAGTCCAAGAGCTCTGGGTCCAAGAGGGGAAAGCGCAGGTCCACACCAGCGCTGACTGCGGCCTGACGGGCCCGTGCCAGGGAGTTGTGGGGCAGCCAGCCGCGCTGGTAGACGTGCAGGACCTCGTTGATGGGATCCGAGCGCACCTCTCGGTACAGGGGCTCCAGCATCTGACGCCGCACGCCAGGCCGAACCAGCGAGGGATCCCGCAGCACCTCCCTGCGACCCTGCTGCCCAAAGATGTTGCTGCCGCCTACATACCGAACCAAACCAAAGCGCTCCGGGCCGACCAGGATCTGCTTTCCGCGTCGGCCAAGCATGCGACTCATCCCTCCGCGCAGCCCCGTGGGCAGGTTGGCCGCCACCCCAGAGGCCCGAAGCTCCACCATTAGCTCTTCCACCCGTCGGCCACCCAGGAGCTCGTCGGCCCCATCTCCGGAGAGCACCACCCCTTCGGTCTGCTCCAGGAGCAGCCACTGGATGATCGCGGCAGGGGTTGACAAGGGTGCCGAGCCAGCCGGGATGGCTTGGTCCAGGGCGCGCACAAAGTCACTTCGGTCCAGGCGAATCAACTTGTGATCGCTACCATAGATCTTGGCGATACGACCGGCAAAGCTCGCCTCGTCCTGGCCACCGTCAGAGAAGCTGACGTTGTAGCTGCGCGTCGGCCCTTTCTTTGCGGCCATGGCCAGAATCGCAGAGCTGGCCCCTCCTCCTGAGAGCAAGACCCCCACGCCGCCATTGTCCATTCGGCGGCCCACCGCCCGGTCCAGCAAGGACTCCAGACGGTCTTGTACTTCCTGCTCCGGCGGCTCCTCGGCATCCGCCGAGCACATGCTGGCCCGATCCCAGCGCTTTAGGATCACGCCACCCGCGTCGATGGTCGCGATGCTTCCCGCGGGCAGCAAACGAACGTCCCGAAGCAGGGTCCTGGGGGCGTGCACGTATCTAAAGGCCAGCTGCTCGGCCAAGTGCTCGCGGGCCAGCTCCCTGGAGACCCAAGGCAAGGTCAGAAGGGCACGGAGATCGCTGGCAAAAGCCAAACGTCCCTGCAGCCACGTGTAAAAGAGTGGCCGGGCCCCTACCCGGTCTCGGGCCAGGTGCAGCACCTGACGCTGGGTATCCCAGGTGGCGAGCGCAAAGTCGCCGTTGATGCGCTCGAGCACGCCATCGCCCCAGTGATTCCAGCCTTGAGCCAGCAACTCGGTCGGATCGCTAAGGGGCTCCAGGCCCTCCCGCCCCAGACGCTTGCGCAAGCCCTCGGGAGCGTAGAGCTGGAAGGTGCCCAGCATCACACGCCCCTTCACCTCGGCCAGCTTCGGCGCCGCGAGCCGGGCCTGCTTCTTGGCCCAGCGCTCGCCCTTGGGCTGCCCTTGGGCGCGTTGCATGCCTTTGAGCCAAGTCGCCTTGGGCGCCTCTTCCCGAAAGTCTACAATGCCAGCAATGCCGCTCATCGCAGGCCTCCGCTTGGCTGGACTAACCCGCCATGGGTACCCTTGGGCCCATGACCCCACTGCTCTTCGGCCTGCTGGCCACCTCCTGCACCTCCAAGCCAGAACCTCTGGTGATCCTGGTGGTGATCGACACCCTACGCGCGGACGCTCTGTCCTTCTCTGGTGCGCCGGTCCCCGACGCCAGCCCCGCGATTGCCTCGCTCAAAGAAGAGAGCGTCTGGATGTCACGGGCCTACTCCAGTGCAAGCTGGACTCTGCCTGCGACCACGACTCTGCTCACTGGCCTGCACCCCTGGCAACACCGCGTCGTGCGCCAATCTGGCACCGCCGGATGCTTCGGTCGCCTGCGCGAAGACATCCCAACCGCAGCCAGCGTGGCAAAGCAACGCAACCAGCGCACCGCCGCATTCATCAACAACGCTTTTCTGGCGCCCGAATTCGGTCTGCACCAGAGCTTTGACGTGTATGACTTTCACGGCGCCAAGCAGCTGGGCCACCGTACGGCCATGGAGACGGTCAACAAGGCGCTGGCTTGGGTAGACGAGAGCCAAGAGGGGGGCTTTTTGGTAGTCCACATCATGGAGCCGCACACCGACTACGATCCAGGTGCCACATGGCTGGGCCACTACACCGCCGACATGCCCCACACCGTCGAGATTCCGATCGGCGCCTACACCCACAACCAATGGCTCACCGGACAGGCAGTACCCACCGAGCAGGACAAGGCCTACATCCGCGCGGCATACCAGGAGGAGGTGCGCGCATCGGATGAGGCCGTTGGGGTGCTGGTACAGGGGCTCAAGGACCGAGGCCGCTGGGAGGCTGCAACCTTCGTGCTCACCTCCGACCACGGTGAGGCTTTCTGGGAACGCGGCATCTTCGAGCACGGCGCGACCCTGATGGACGAGGTCACCCGGGTACCCCTGCTGATCAAAGCCCCGGGCCTGCCTCCGGGGGACAATGACCGCATGGTGGACGGCACCTTTGTCTTTCCTCTACTCGTGGACTCAGAGTCCGACACGTGGGCGCAGGTCCGGGACGCCAATGTAGAGCCAGTGCGCCCTGCGCTGATGCAAGGCATGCTCTATCGCAACCAGCAGATCAGTATGGTCACCCGGGAGCACCGCTTGCTCGTGGATCTCAGCCCAGCCCATGACGGCCAGCGCTACGCCCACCTCTTCCCCATGGACGCTTCGGGGACCACAGCGCTGCAGCCACTCCCGCCCGACCACCCAGATCAGGGCATCGGTCAAGCTGGCCTAAAGCTGCTCACAGACTTGCGTGGAGACTTAGGCCCTACGGTCCCCACCAACCCGCAGGGGGTGGTGGACTCCAACGTATTCGAGCAGCTCCGCGCCCAGGGCTACCTGGACGGAAACGACTGTCTGTAAAACCTTTGATTTCACCGGCAGAGGAAAACGTAGTTTTCCCACATCGCGAAGGCGCTGCACCAGCCAAAACGCAGCGGCTCCAAGCCAGCCCAAAGCGAGAGCCCGGTCTACCCGACGAAGGCCCGCTCGACCACGTACTCGGCGGGACGTGAGTTCGTACCGGATTTCATTCCCGCGCCCTTGAGAATGGTCGAGATGTCTTTGGTCATCTCCATCGAGCCGCAGATCATCGCTCGGTCCGTCTCGACGTTGAGCGGCGCAATGCCCAAGTCGCTGAAGAACTTGCCGTTCTCGATCAGGGTCGTGATGCGGCCCTGGAATGGAAAATCTTCGCGGGTCACGCTGTTGTAGAGACGGAACTGCTTCTGGGCCTCCTCCCCACAGAGAGGGTCCTCCATCAGCGTCTCCGTCAGCTCCTGACCGTACTTGAGCTCCGCGACTTCCCGACAGGTGTGGGTCAGATAGACCTCGTCGAAGGTCTCGTAGGTGTCCGGATCCCGCATCAGGCTGGCGAAGGGCGCGAT
>JBLHMA010000234.1:0-8273 GCA_047621545.1 Cognaticolwellia sp.
GCGCTGGTTCGTGCCCGCGCCTCCATCAGGATCTTGACCGCCACCTCTCCGGGGCGCCCGTCGGCGTAGCGGGCGCGCCAGACCACGGCGGTGCCGCCGCGGGCCAGGATGGTGTCGAGGTGGAAGGGGCCGAGCATGGGGGCGGAGTCTACAGGGTGGGTAGACTCTGGGTTTCTCGGGCCCGGTGGAACCGCCTTCGGAAGCCGCCGGGGGCGCTTAGGAAGAGGGGCAACTGCGGCGCCGGCCAGTCCACCCTCGCCGGCCAGTCCACCCTCGCCGGGCGCCGCGCCGCGGTCGCTTCGCCCATCCCTACAGGGATCTCACACCGCCACTCGATCGAGTGGCGGCTGGGCGCCCAGCGGGGCATATTTTCACCGTTCGGCGCACTCTTCATCCCTATGCTCCCCCAGGAGGCCACATGCCCGTGTCCCGTCTGCTCTTCCGTTCCCTCGTCGCCCTCGTGTCCATTGGCGCGGTTGGCCACACAGCCACCCGCTCCGCCCCTGCCCAGGCCGCCGAGGACGACGGCGCATCCTCAAACGAGGCCTCGGTGTTCGCCCGCTACTCGGAGCTCGACGACGAAGCCACCGAGAGCGCGCTCAAGGAGCTCTCTGGCGACGAGACCACCCACGAGGCCCTAAGCAGCATCAACAAGCTGCTCGCCTCGGGCGCCACGGCCAAGGAGATCGAGAAGACCGTGCTGACCCTGGTGGAGAAGGCCAAGAGCCAGGACACCGACACTATCCTGGCCGCCGTGATGCTCGACTACTACGAGTCCTACCTTCAGGAGGACCTGCAGTCCGGCGAGATCCAGCCCGCCGACGTCTTTAAGGAGATGGGGGCAGCCAACGACGTGCTCACAGAGGCCACCTACGGCGCCAAATGGAAAACGAGCAAGTCGATCAGAAAGCGACTGATCCGCCGCTGATGGCCCTGCGCTCGGAACACATGCTCCGAGCCCGGCTCTCGATGGTGGCCCGGCTGCTCCGGGGGGGGCGCATCGAAGACTGGACCGTGCTGCGCGCCTTCTTGCGGGTGCCCCGGCACGCCTTCGTGCCGCCGGAGCTCGCCCAAGCCGCCCACGGTCCCAGCGCCCTGGACCTGCCCTGGGGTCAGCCCATCACCTGCCCGGAGTTCGTGGCCACCATGGTCACAGCGGCTCGGGTGGGGGCGGGCTCCCGGGTGCTCGAGGTGGGCACAGGCACGGGCTACCAAGCAGCCATTCTGGCGCGATGCGGCGCTGAGGTGGTGAGCATCGAGGTGCGAGAAAAGCTCTACGCCCAGGCCGCCCGCATCCACGCCGAGCTGCAGACTCCGGGCCTGGAGCTGCGCCTGGGCGACGGCGCCTTGGGGGCCCCAGATCGCGCCCCCTTCAACGCCATCGTGCTCGGCTGCGCCGTGGAACCCCTGCCGCCTGCGCTGCTCGCCCAGCTCGCCCCTGGGGGACGCGTGGTCTTTCCCGAGGGCGACGGCCACGGCGACCGCCTCCAGACCCTGGTGGTGCTGGAGAATACGTCCAAAGGCCTGGTCCGGGAGGCGCTGAGAGCGGCTTGGTTCGTGCCCTTGGTGTCCAAGGATCCTGACGGTAGCGCCGCCACCATTCAGGCAGCAGATCTCGATCCTGAGACCCAGGCTGCACTCCGGGACTTGGGATACCTTGAGTAGTCCTACTCTGTCTTTGCGCCGGCCTGATACCAGGCATCGATCAGTGCCCGCTCGTCGTCCGTTATCTGAGTCATGTTCCCCAGGGGCATGACCTTGAGCACCACGGCTTGCTCGTGGATGTCTTCGCTCCTCGCTGAGATCTGCTCAGGCGTGTCCATCATCATCCCCAGCGGTGCGACTGGAAAGCCGGGCTGTGTGGGATGAGCGGAGTGACACGTGACGCAGCGCTGCTGAAAGACCGCGTTGACGTCAGACCAAGCGGGCCCTGCTTGTGCTGCTGACTCGGACGGTGCCGCCACGATTCTGTCCGCTGGCTTCATTGCAAAAGCAAGGCTCAGCAAGGCCAGTGCTGCTGCTGGGAGTAGCCACCGATTCTTCGTTCCTTGCTCATGGAGGTTGAACCAGTGTCTGCCCATGGCCCCGACAACAGAGATTCCAACCAGCACAGCCCATGACCACGAAGAGCCATAGGTGAACGGGAAGTGGTTGCTGATCATGATGAAGAGGACAGGCAGGGTCAGATAGTTGTTGTGCAGGCTTCGCAGGGCACCTGCAGCCCCCTTTGAGGTGTCCGGCACTTTGCCCTGGAGCATGGCGTCGACCATCACCCGCTGATTTGGGATGATGACGAAGAGCACGTTGGCCGCCATGATCGTCCCGATTATGGCGCCGATGTGAATGTAGGCAGCCCGCGCAGACAGGGTGTGAGTCAGTAGATAGGCCAGCCCGGTGAGCGCTACGAGACCAATGGCCGAGACCAGCTTGGGGTGTCTCCAGAGCGTTCTGATGAGCAGGTCGTAGACCAACCAGCCGCCCACGATGGAGCCGATGCCTGTGAGCACGGCCTGCGTCGTGGAGATGTCTGCCACAGCGGGATCGATCATGTAGGCCCTGGCCTGACCCCAGTAGATGAGGGCAAGCATGGCGATACCGGAGAGCCACGTCAGATAGGCTTCCCACTTGAACCAGTGAAGCGTGGTCGGTAGCTTCTCGGGGGCACCGTCGTACTTTGTGGTTCGGTAGAAGGCCCCGCCATGAACCATCCAAACGACCCCCTTGACCTTGGCTCCTGAGTCTTGCTCATTGTCTGGCGGTCGGATGCTGTTGTTCAGGAAGACGAAGTAGAAGGAAGTCCCGATCCAGGCCGCACCGGTCAGGATGTGGGCCCATCGGGCAAGCAGGTGCAGCCAGGTGGTGGTGTAGGCGTCGAACAAGCGAGCCTCCTTTGTCGTTGGGTCAGGATACAAATCCCATCGCTGTCGGGCAACCGCCGCTGAGATAGGCTTGACCCATGCTCCGCCCCAAATACCCTCAATCTGCCCCGCCGACATCCATTCGTAGCGAGCGAGTGCTCACTCCGGACGGACTGAAGCCTGCCACCCTCCATCTCGAAGATGGGTGCATCTCTCGGATCGATGAAAGCGAAGACGTGGCGGCTGTGCTGGACCTCGGTGACACCCTCTTGATGGCTGCCATCATTGACTCTCATGTGCACATCAATGAGCCGGGTCGAACGGAGTGGGAGGGCTTTGAGACCGCCACGCGTGCTGCGGTCAAGGGTGGGGTCAGTGTGGTTGCGGATATGCCGCTGAACAGCATGCCCGTCACCACCAGCCGACGGGCACTCGACGAAAAAATCGATGCGGCACGTGGAAAGCTCTGGTCGGATTGTGCCCTGTGGGGTGGGGTCGTACCCGACAACATTGACGAACTCGAAGGGATGGTCAGTGCTGGGGTGGCTGGATTCAAGGCATTCTTATGTCACTCGGGTATCGATGATTTTCCTGCTGTAGAGCGCGCGGATCTGCTCCGTGCCATGCCTGTCCTTCGTGGACTGGGCGTACCGCTGCTGTTTCATGCGGAGCTCGAAGCCGATCAGCCGATCAATGTCAGCGCACACTCGGTCTCTGACTACCTGCGTTGGCTCCATGCCCGCCCCCGTGAGTGGGAAGATAGGGCTGTTGCGATGGTCATAGAGCTCGTCGAGCAGACGGGGTGCCCCGCACACATCGTTCACCTTTCGAGCGCCACCGCGCTGCCGATGCTCCGGAAGGCCAAGCAGCGCGGCCTACCCATCTCAGTGGAGACTTGTCCCCACTACCTGTGTCTGGTCGCCGAGGACATTCCGATGGGCGCAACAGAGTTCAAGTGTGCACCCCCGATTAGGGGTTCAGAGAATCGCGAGGCACTCTGGGCGGGGCTGGCGGATGGCACCATCGATCAGGTGGTCACCGACCACAGCCCGTGTATTCCGAGTCTGAAGCTTCCCGAGGTTGGGGATTTTGAGAATGCCTGGGGAGGCATCGCATCTCTCCAGTTGGGCTTGGCCAGCGTGTGGTCAGAGGCCGGCAGACGGGGCTTCAATGTTCTCGATATCAGCCGCTGGATGAGCCGTGCTCCGGCCAGGCTGCTGGGAATGTCTGAGCACTCTGGAGTGATTGAGGTGGGCCGACGCGCAGACTTGGTCGCATGGCGGCCTGATGCAAGCTTTGAAGTCGAGGCTGCGGGGCTCCTTCAGCGGCATTCGCTGACGCCGTACTTGGGCAAGACATTGCACGGTGTGGTCGACCATACATGGGTCCGTGGACATGCTGCGCTGCAACACGGCGTACCTGCTGAGGCCCCTTGTGGCAGCATACTGCTCCGGGAGCCCCATGCCTAAATCACCTGACACTCCAGCGGCCTTCGCGGGCCAGATCGATCTGGCGAGCGCTGACCTCGGCGGCGCAGCACTGGCTTGCTCCGATGACTTCTTCGCAGGGATGGAGCACCTGGTTCTCCCTGCTGCTGCGGTCTTTGACCCGGATGCATACACCGAGCGTGGCAAGCTCATGGATGGCTGGGAGAGCAGGCGCAGGCGGGTACCTGGGCACGACTGGTGCATCATCAAGCTGGGTGTGCCGGGCTTGGTTCGCGGCGTCGATATCGATACTGCGTACTTCTTGGGGAACCACCCCCCCTACGCCAGCGTAGAGGCGGTCCATCTTCCTGCTGAGACCAGCGTAGAAGCGCTTCGCACGGCCGTGGACTGGACGGAGATCGTTCCAGCGATGCCCCTCCAGCGGGGTGCGAACAACCTCCAAGCGGTCGCTGTTGTCGGAGAGTGGACCCACATCAGGCTTCGTATTTTCCCTGACGGTGGCGTCGCTCGGCTGCGGATCTGGGGCGAGCCCCGACCGGACCGTGAGGCGGGTGCCGAGGTCGATCTGGCCTGCATTCAGCAGGGAGGTCAGGCCTTGGCCTGCAGCGACATGTTCTTCTCTCCGATGAACAACCTCGTGCTGCCCAAGCCGGCCAATGACATGGGGGGTGGCTGGGAGACGCGCAGGAGCCGACCGCCCGGCGATGACTGGATCATCATCAAGCTGGGGGCGCCCGGGATGCTCTCTCAGGTGGTGATTGACACCAAGCACTTCAAAGGCAATTTCCCGGACACAGTAGCCCTTGATGGACTGTACTGGCCCGATGCTCCGCTGCCGCCACTGACAGAATCTCCTGACTGGACTGAGATCGTACCGAGGTTCGAGACAGCAGCAGACCGCAGCCACTCTAAGCCTGTCGCGGCTGCAGGTCCCTGGACACATGTCCGGCTTCGCATCTACCCCGATGGTGGTGTGAGCCGCTTGAGGGTCTTTGGAACGCCTGCTCACGCCCCTAAGGTGGATGCTCGGCTCGGTGCGCTCAATGCCATGGATGCCGATGCTGCCGCTGAGAGCATGATGCGGTGCTGCGGTAGCAGCCGGTGGGCGAAGCGAATGGCGAAAGCCCGACCCTTTGTGAGCTGGACTCAAGCCCGTGGGCTGGCAGACTGGTTCTGGTGGCAACTCGATGATGCTGACTGGCGAGAGGCGTTCACTCATCATCCTCGTATCGGTGCCGATCCGGCCAAGCTGGCAGCAAAGTTCTCAGCAACCGCGGATTGGAGCGGCAGCGAGCAGGAAGGCATGGCTTTGGCGACCGACGAGACCATTCAGGCATTGGTGGCCGGAAATAAGGCCTATGAAGAGTACTTTGGGTACATCTTTATTGTCTGCGCGTCGGGTCTTGGGGCGGAGCAAATGCTGGACAAGCTTCAGGCCAGGCTGCCTCACACCCCTGAGAACGAGATTCGAATTGCAGCTGGAGAGCAGGCCAAGATTACTGCCCTACGGCTCGACAAATGGGAGCCAGAATGAGCAATCCTCTCACCACACATGTGCTCGACACCGCGACCGGCATGCCGGCTGCTGGACTATCCATCAGCCTAGAACAGATGACTGGGGAGCGGTTCGAGCCTGTGAGCCGAGGCGTCACGAACTCGGATGGCCGACTGTCCGCACCGCTCATTGCGGATGCTGACTGGGGAGCGGGTGTGTACAGGATCCGCTTCGAGACCGGCTCCTACTTTGCTGCGCGCGAGGCGGCCTGCTTCTATCCTTTTGTTGAGGTGGTCTTCGAGGTGCGCGAGCCAGAGCAGCATCATCATGTGCCCTTGCTGCTGAGTCCTTACGGATACTCGACCTACCGGGGCAGCTGAGCATGTACAGCGACTTCCTGCCTCCGGCCCTTGTTGCGGCGCTGAGGGAGACCACTGTGCCTGTGGAGCAAGTGCCCGGTCTCTCAGTCACACCGAGCCTCCTTGAGGCATTTCCTGATGTCGAAGATCCAGCCATTCTGGAGGCAGTGGTCGAGGTCTATCGTGAGGTTGAAGTTGCCTTAGGGAAGCTGCTGAAGCAGCGGCGTATAGACCGGTCCTTTGTCGATGCACACTTGCTGCGCCAGGGAACGGGAGACATCATTGGCGCTGAAGACGCTGACGGTCGCGTGGTGGTTGGGCCTGCACCCGCACGGATCAAGATGCGCAGGGTCTCCGTTCCTGAGTTTATGGCCGGTCCACAGGTCACATTGTTTGGACCTCCGGACTCAGCCAAGATGAGTATCAATGCGATGAATTCCTTGCATCGCAGGCTGCCTGGCGAGGACCCGCTGGTGGCGAAGTTGGTCTCAGAATCAGGTCATGTACCTCGCTGGGGTGCGGACTCTGAGGACTCCAAGACACCGATGGCGCATGATCTGCGCCTGGCTACCAGAAACTTGAAGGGCTGCTATGAGCACACCCTCTCGTATGATGATCCCGTCAATGGCAAGTCATATCGCCTGGCACCAGACGGCCTCGCGCTGCCCGTCAAGCGCGTCCCGGGCTTGGCGCTGCCTGATGGAGATCACCTGCTCGATGGTGAGCCCATGCCCCTTCACCTGATCGAGCTGGTTCAGCACATCTGGCTAAACCGGGACATCCCTGAAGCCCGAGTGATCTATTTCCCCAAGCTCGAGAACGACGAAGAAGCGGTCTACTTGGCGGCGACTATCGATGCAGCTGAGCGTGCAGTAGCCCGTCGGTATCCGAGCTATCCACTGGGCTCGGTGCGGGTCATTTTGGTATTCGAAAACCCCAGAGCCATCTTCCGTATTCGTGAGATGGGTGAGGCGCTCTATCCATACTTCCTGGGGGGTTCTCTCGGCTGGCACGACTTCTTGGCGTCGACCGCCCGGCTCTTTCGACATGACTCCAGTTACCGGATTCCAGTCAAGGCCGACCCCGACATCGTCATCCGGAACATCAAGGAGTCGCACGACATCCTGGTGCGGGACCTCTCAGAGGCCGGAGCGCTGAAGATCGGTGGTATGTACGGGATTCTCTACCAGCCCGGCGACATTGAGAGCTTTGCTGCTTGTATGGTCGGCTACATTCGCGATGTCGTCACCCAGCTCAAGCGGGGACTCGATGGCTTCTGGGTGGCACATCCGGACTTTGTTCGTATTGGGATTGCGCTCGTTGAGGCATGGCGTCAGCAGCAAGCAGCACCGGAGTCGACCGTGCTCCATGACCTCGCGCGTGCGCTTGTTCCCCTAAAGGATGAGCACCCTGCACTGCTTGCCTTTATCGATGGGCCGGACATCGCGAAGCTCGATGAGTCGGATCCGCGTTACCTGCGGGCTGTGCTGGCGAGTGAGATAGGGCTCAGCCCTGTTATCTCAAACGATGATCCGGATGAGATCCGCTACAACGTCTTTCAGGCGCTGCAGTACTTGGCGGACTGGCTTCGTGGAAACGGCTGTGTTGCGCTACCGGCGAAGCTCAAGCTCGGTCAGAAGCCCGTGTTTGTTCGGGTCATGGATGACCTTGCGACGACAGAGCGAAGTCGCTGGGAGGTCTGGGCTGAGGTGCACCATGGTCGTGTATCGCTCGCCGCTTTTGAGGAGATACTCGCTGAAGAAGTCGCCTTCATTCGTGACGGTGACGCTACGGATACCAAGCGAACAGAGGTGGCCTGGGAGGGGGAGGCTGCGCGCTGGTACCCGCTCGCTGTAAAGCTACTTCGTCAGCTGATGACCCAGTCAGATCCGCCTGAATTCGTGACGGAGCTGTTGATGCCCTTCACCTTTGACTGTGTGCGGGGAGCAGATGACCCGTGGGCGACTGCCAAGCATCTGTGTCCGGGGAAGTATCTGGAGTAGCCGCGGCGCTACACCCTCGGTCAGGCAAGATGATCTGTGAGAGGCGCAAGCCTCGCATGTGGTCAGTCTGCCTGATCGCCCAAGGCCCGTCCGTCCGCCTCGGCTTACAA
>JBLHMA010000235.1:0-8261 GCA_047621545.1 Cognaticolwellia sp.
CAATAGTTCAAGTCTTGCGAAATCCACGCCCGTCCCAAACCTCGCGATTGTGCTCCAGCAGCGGGGATCGTAGCCATCCGCCCCTGACCTGCAGTTGACGCTCTACGCAGCGAAACTCCGCCGAGAGCCATCCTGGCTGTTCTCCATCTAAGTCGATCAACATGCGATCTTCCCCAAGATTTTCGGCCTTCAAGGATCGGATTTGCACGCGGCGAACGCCGCCGATCTCGTGCGCACTTCCATCATAAAGCCGCCAAGTCGACGCCATGAGCCGCGCGGTGCCAAGTTCCGGGATGATGGTGAGGTCAAGCAGTCCGTCGTGCATGGACCCTCCGCGGCCCATGTGCATCCCACCTCCGCAGTAGTGACCGTTGGCGACGAAGGCTGAGAACAGCTCTCCCTCCCAATCCCCAGGTCCATCGGGGCCTTCCCACGTCAGACGAGTTCGCTGAGCCCTGTACCCCATGATTGAGCCGACCGTGGCCTGCAAAAAAGTGGCGCGTCCACCAAAGCGTTTGCTGCCGGTATTCGCCCGATGAACAACATCGCCGTTCGCACCAAAGCCAGCAACATTCAAGAAAACCCGTTCCTCTACGCCAGTCTCAAACTGGAAGCGGGCGATTCCGGCATCGGTGGGAAGGGTCATGCCTGTAGAGGCAACCCAGAGTGCGTCCTCGATCCCGGCAGGCGCACGGAGCGACTTGGCCAGGTCCGAACCAGTCCCCCAAGGAATGATGCTGAAGGAGACCGTCCGGCGGATCAACTTACCGTTCTCAAAGAAGCCGTTGACCACTTCGTTACAGGTCCCGTCTCCCCCAACTGCAGCAACAATGTCCGCCCCGTCTCGAATGGCTTGTCGGGCCAGCTCGGTGGCGTGGCCGGGGCCTTCGCTAACGACTACCTCGCCGTGCACAAAGGCACGATCGACCGCACGGCGCAGCTCAGGCTGACGATCACCCGCTGAGCCTGCTGCCGCCTTTGGGTTGAGCACACAAACGATGCGCTCGTTCTCGTTCCGCGCCCGGGCGGTGGTTCGGTAGTCGTGGACGGAAGGAAGCTTGTTCCGCCAGCTCCAGTTGGCCATAGGGACACCTCTTGGTCCCCACTAACGGGTAGAAGCGCTGCTCATAAAGAAGAACACCCGACCCCAGAGGGGCCGGGTGTCGATGCGATGAGGAATGGCGCGGCACCGCCAGACCCAAGCGTCTTTCTCCGCCCTGCAACATGCAATCGACGTGCCAAGATGGCTATGATCGACCTAACTGCCCTATTTCACTGAGTTCGAATCAAGAGGCCAGCCCAGCGATCCAAGTAAAGACCCAAAAATCACGACATCTATGTCGCAGCAAGGGCCAGTTCGCGTTCCATGACTCGATCCGCCAGCTCCCAAGGCCGCTCCACTAGGTGCATATTGCGGCCACCGGGGATGACACTCGGGGGGTTTGCGCCTGGCCCACCCAGCGCTTTTCGAAGCTGTCCCAAGGGATAGAGCGGATCGGAATCTCCCCAGATTCCGAACACTTCACTACTCTCGACAACCCAGTTCTGGTCTATTCCTGCCGACACGTCTTTGATCCATGAAGCGGCGCTTTTCCGCGTCTCCGCCGTCGCAAGCACGGCTTGGCTAAGCCTGACAACAGTGTCGCGGTCCATGACATAGGGGTTTACGACGGCACGGCGGAGCCCTGCAGACGAAGACATCCAGCGCAAAGCGAGAGCTGGTTGGAGAATCAACTGCGCCAAGGTGCTCTGCCCCGCACTGGTTAGCCCACGCATCACCGATTCTGGGTGTTGTAGCGGTCCATTCGAGACATAGACCCGAACCCCTTTCACCCTCATCGCGATCGGCACTGCCAACCCGTGAGCAACGACAGCGCTCGCCCCAGTCGCCGCTACGATTTCATCCATCTTCGCAGACAGGCCCTTTAGGTTGGCCTGAGCGATCGGCACCTGCACCAGCTCAACCGCGATGCTTCGCCGAGGTGCCATGCGGCGCTGGACATGCTCGAAGACAATCGCTCCCAAGGGAGGCCCTGCAATGAGCAGAATAGGGGCGCCGACGCTCCCCTGAGTATGCACATTTAGGCCGGCAATCTGCTTGTCCAAATTGGACCTCCAAGGCTCCGAAGGTAGCGCGACCTTACCTCCATCGCCAGCCAGGGCTTGTATCGCTTGGGAGCCAGCATTAAGGGTTTGAGAGCGGGATCAGACATCCTTCCCATCAGGAGACGACACGTGTACGACTTGGTCATCGAGGATGCAACCATTGTCTCAGGCCAAGGCCGCGTCGTGGCGGATATTGGTATTCGGAAGGGCAAAATCGCATTCGTAGGTGCCCGCGCACCTGGTCGGGCGAAGCTCAAGATCAGCGCGATAGGCAAATTCATCATGCCCGGCATCGTCGACATGGGGGTACGACTTGGTGCCCCCGGACTGACCGCGGCGGAATGCTGGGAGACAGAGACAAGGGCCGCAGTGTCCTCTGGCGTGACAACCCTGATCGAATTGCCGGACAGCGTTCCACTTAGTCGGACCGCGAAATCCATTTCCTCAAAGCGCAAGCTTGCTCGCGAGCACTCCCGCGCAAACTTCGGGTTTTGGGCACAGGCGACGTCCAAGAACCTGGACAAGCTAACTACACTTCGTGAAAAGGGCGTGCTTGGTATATGGATCGACTTGGCCGCGAAGGACGATGGTGCGCTGACTAGACCGCAGCTTGTAGACCTGCTTGGATCGTACAAGGGCGTCATCAGCATCATGGCAGAAGACCCTGCGCTGCTCGCGGACGCACACCGCACATTCGCTGGCGAAGCCGATCCACTCGACAATCAAGTTCACCCCCCGGAGGCTGCCTCGCGCGGCGTCGAATACGTCCTGGAACTCGTGAAGGAAACGGGTCGGGCCATTCACTTGATGGGTCTCTCCACCGCCGCAGAGCTGCATCTTCTTGATCCCCTGCGCGGCGACCTACCGATTTCCGTGGGGACCTCGCCGAACCACCTGTTTCTGAACTGCGAGAACCCAGGCGACTTCAAGCACCGGCCGCCACTTCGGGAGGAGCTTGATCGCCGCTCTCTTTGGACCGCTCTTAAAAGGCAGCGCATAGACGCCATAGCAAGCCACCACACTGGCTACACCAAGGAGGAGCTCGTCGGAAATTACTGGGAGAGGAACGTGGGCCTGCCCGGCCTGGAGACCTCTTTTCCATTAATGATGGCCGCAGTCCACCACGGACGGGCTGGGTTGGAGCGAATGGTCGAGCTTTTGAGCGAAGGGCCTGCTAGCATCATGGGGTTGAGCAAGAAGGGTGCCATCAAGCGCGGATATGATGCAGACCTTCTACTGTTCACCGAGGGGCAGCTTGAAGTTCTTGAGAGGGAACACCTTATCGGCCGCTCTGGTTGGAGCCCCTTCGTGGGAAGAGAACTGGCTGGAAAGCCTGAGTTCGTCTTGGTCGGCGGGGAGATCGTTGCCAAGCGAGGCAAGATCACGAACGACAACGTTCGCGGAAAGGAAGTCACCACTCTGAAGTAGCGGAGGCTGGACCCGAGTTGTCGCCACCCTCCCGAGTAAGTGCACGAGCCCAGCCAATGTGACTACATTTGCGCTAGTGCACCTCTTCTTCGTCGGAGGGGGACAGCCCTGCGGCCGCACGGACTAGTAGGGTCAGCCTGCGCTTCAATTCAGCATCGGCCTCCAACTTGCCTCGAGCATTCTCTCGCCCCTGACCCAGCCGCTCCTCTCCCATGGACAGCCAGGACCCAGCTTTCTGAACCACGCCCCACTCCAGCCCTAAGTCTAGAAGCTCACCGTACTGACAAACTCCCTTGCCGAAGATGATGTCGAACTCAGTTGAGCGGAAGGGTGCGGCCACCTTGTTCTTGACCACACGGACGCGCGTACGCGATCCGATTGGCAGGTCTTTGTGCTTGAGGGTCGCAATGCGGCGTACGTCCAAGCGGACGGACGTGTAGTACTTCAGAGCGTTACCCCCAGTTGTGACCTCTTTGGGACCAAACATGACACCGATTTTCTGCCGGAGTTGGTTGATGAAGATCACGGTGCAGTCGGTCTTGGAGATCACCGACGTCAGCTTTCGCATCGCCTTGGACATCATCCGGGCCTGCAAACCCACCTGGAGGTCGCCCATCTGGCCAGTGATCTCGGCTTCAGGGACCAGCGCAGCAACAGAATCAATGACGACCAGGTCGACAGCGGCGGACCGGACAAGCTGCTCGACGATTTCCAGCGCCTGTTCACCCGAGTCTGGCTGGCTCACGAGGAGCTTGGGTAGGTCGACCCCTAGTCCCGCTGCATAGGACGGGTCCATGGCGTGCTCGGCGTCAATCATCGCGGCGACCCCGCCGGCAGCCTGCGCAGAAGCGATTGCTTGAAGCGCCAATGTCGTCTTTCCGGAAGCCTCGGGCCCATAGATCTCGACCACTCGGCCGCGTGGATACCCGCCGACTCCCAAGGCAAGGTCCAGTCCAAGCGACCCGCTCGAGATCGGGTCCCCGGTCATGTCCGCGATGCTTCCGTCCAGACGCTGAATAGACCCGGCGCCAAACTGGCGCTGAATGCCTTGGATTGCCTTCTCCAAGGCCTCGGCCCTGGCCGTGGTTTCTGTACTTTTCATTGTTGCTCTCCTTGATGTGCTGGGGTCCCCCCGAGCGGTTGGAATCGAGCTCTTGCTCGAAATCGATGTGGGCAAGCTCGGGTAGGACGCACAGCATGCAGGCGGTCCCCTTCCCGACTCGTCCGTGGAATGCAGCGGGAGTCGAGTTCAATGACCTCACCGCCTGGAAGTTCGACTGCGGCGCCAGCAGCATCCCGCTGGTCAAGCACTGCCATGACGACCCACGCCAAACTCGTCATACCTGCGCCCGCTGACGGAATGCGAGAGCCTCCGCCAAGTGCACCAGTCGAATTTTCGGAGAGGCGTCCAAGTCCGCGATGGTCTGAGAGACCTTCAACACACGGTCATGAGCGCGGCCAGAGAGCGGTAAACTGTCCACGGCCTCCCGCAGTAGAGCGGACGCCGCCGGTTCTATCTTCGCCAGCTTCCGTATCCGGGGCCCGGACAGCCGGGCGTTGCTCTGCGGTCCACCTGGGTTGCGTCTGCGCTGGCGGTCTCTCGCCAACTCAACTCGAGCGCGAATCTCAACCGAGGACTCTCTCATTTGCGTCGAGTAGAGCTCATCGGCTTCAAGAGACTCGACCTGGACATGCAGGTCGATTCGGTCTAGTAGCGGCCCAGACAAACGACCTTGATAGCGGCGCCGATCCGTCTCTGTACACCTACAGGGCCGGGTCGGGTGGCCGAAGTAGCCGCAAGGGCAAGGGTTTGCCGCTGCAACCAGCATCAGGTCAGCGGGTAGGCGCACCGAGCCCACCGCCCTGGAGAGAGTCACCTCGTGACTTTCAAGTGGTGACCGCAGGAGCTCCAGGACCTGTCGACTGAACTCTGGGACCTCGTCCAGAAACAGCACGCCCATGTGGGCGAGACTTACTTCGCCCGGTCGAAGTTTGGCGTTGCCAACCATTCCGGCAGCGGTGATGGAATGATGTGGCGCGCGAAACGGGCGTTGTCTCAACAGAGACTCTCCCCTTGCCAGCAGTCCAGCGACGCTGTGTACCCTTGTCGCCTCCAGAGCCTCACCGAAGCTCATCTCGGGAAGTATTCCTGGCAGCCGCGCGGCAAGCATGGTCTTTCCAACACCAGGCGGTCCAATCATCAACAAGTTGTGGCCACCTGCCGCGGCAATCTCCATCGCCCTTCGGGCAACCTCCTGACCCCGAACTTCATCCATGTCCGGGGCTGAAACCGTCCTGACAGAGGGGACTGGCCTTGCCGATTGCAGCTGGAGCTTGCCGTTTAGATAGAGGCAAACTTGCTCCAAGTCAGCCGCTTCATATGCCGTGACCCCAGGCACCACTGCAGCTTGTGCACCGCACCCGACCGGAACGAGGACTTTGCTAAGCCCCCGCTCACGGGCAAGCATCGCCAAAGCAAGCGCCCCTGGAACGGGCCGCAGTGAACCGGAGAGCGAGAGTTCTCCTAAGAAGAGACAATTCATCGGTACTTCTAGAATCTGTGCCGAGGCCGCCAGGATCCCGACAGCGATGGGGAGGTCGAACCCCGTTCCCTCCTTTCGAACGTCCGCGGGTGCCAAGTTGATGGTCACTCGCAGCTTAGGGTAGTCAAAACCAGAGCTCACTATGGCGCTCCGCACCCTCTCGGTGCTCTCCCGCACTGCATTGGCCGGCAGCCCGACCACCGTGGTTTTCGGGAGTCGTCTGACGAGATCAACTTCGACGGCCACCAGGCTGGCTTGTACGCCAATCAGGGTTGCTGAGAATACTGAGCAGGACACTGTCACCTCCACCCAGCACCAGTGCAGGCTCCGTGCCAGACAGCTCCCCTCATAAGTGGCCGAAATTACGTTGATACCCTGTCGAAAAACCGCAACTCTACCAGGGGGGTGTCAAGGACTTGACACCCCTGGTAAAGTTCTGACGCCTGACGACCCTACTTAGGCCTCGACCAAAAACAACCGATCGGTTTGAGCCCGTGTCGTCATAGCTCTGGAGAGACAAGGTAGTTCCACTCACCATGGAACTCATCTCTCTCAAGGTTTACCCCGTCGAGTTCTCCATCTGAGACCTTCCGACCCTTTTGATAGCTGCCTTTGTCGACCTCGCACTTGACGGTGAGCCCCCTTGTTTTCTTGGTGGAGCCAATGCGCTCTACGACGGCCTCATCGGAGACAAGAGGTCTTCCGCGCCAGTTCATGTTGATGAAGCTGAACAACCTGTGCTCAATCTTGTTCCATTTGCTTGTTCCAGGCGGCAGGGGGCAAACGGAGATGGTCAGCCCAGCCTTGTCAGCCAGTTGCTGAAGCTGGAGCTTCCAGAGCCGAACCCGGTACCCGTTGCTTCCGCCGCAGTCTGCCGTGATGACCAGGTCAGTGGCCTCAGGGTAGGCCTCCCGCCCCATGGTCTCCCACCAACGAAAGATAGCTGCCGCTGCGAACTCTGAAGTGTCGCTGGATGTCCCGACACGGACGAAGCCCTCGTTCCGGGCGACGTCGTAGACGCCGTAGGGCACGGCTTTGGGCCTGCCATTCGGGAAGTCATAGGTGAGGACTTCGGGGCCCTCTCCCCTCGGAAACCAGTCGCGTCCTCCATTCTTTTAGGCTGCAATCAGCCAATTCTTCTTCGTGTCCACAGAGATGGCGGGTTGTCCCAGCCCCTGCAGCCTGGCGCAGAAGGTGTTGATGTACTCAAACTGCGCGTTGCGGTCAGGGTGGTCCGTCCCCTCGAGGACCTTCCTGTTCTGCTGAAGCGTGAAGCCTCTCTCATGCAGCAGGTTTAGGACGGACCCACGGCTGATCTTGAAACCCTGGGAAACAAGCTGCGACGCGATGTTCCTCGCACTCCGAGAAAGCCACCGCAGCGGGGACTCAGGGTCTCCCCGCGTGCTCGTCTCTATCAATCAAGCCTTCCAACGACTCGTATAAACCAATTTGCTTCTCGATCAGGGGCTTCCGTCCGCCCCCTTGTGAGCGCTGTCGCGAGTCTCCCGGCTGGACGCTCCAGGTCTACGAGGGCACGAACGCCACGCCGAATCGTGCTCTCCGCCACTCCCGTGGCTCGGTGGAGTGCCGTGACCCCGCCGTATCCGACGGTTGCCGCTTCGTTGCCCACGAAAAGCCGCCGCCCCCGCTCATCCAAGGTTGGCGAGAGACGCGTCCAACGGTCTCGGATTTCTACTTCGAATCTTGCATTCTGACGGGCCATTTCGATACTCCGGCCGAGCTGGAATCCAGGATCCACGTCAGCTTCCGTTCAGACTGATGAGACCCGAAGATCTTCGATCCAAATCACGTGGTCACCCTCCGCGACGAAAATCGAGACCCTTCGGGGCTCAAGACGAGCGTCTATTGTGGGTCAGATATTTAGTGCAACTGGCCTGCTCCAAAACTTAGACAGGCTCATGCTGCATTCACGCTTCAAACAAACCGCTGAGACCCGAACGCCGAGCACTTGGTGCCGAAGGACCACACAAGCCATTCGTCGAAACACTGAGGTTCAACCACGGATGGCTTGAAACTGAAGACTGAAACAAGGTTCCAGCAGGCACACACAGCTTTGGCGAATCTGGGTCCATCCGACACAATTCTGACAGACCGAGGTCCGGCAAACACTCCCCCAGAGAACACTGATCCAAGGAACAAAAAAAGCCACCCCCGGGAGCAATG
>JBLHMA010000236.1:0-8230 GCA_047621545.1 Cognaticolwellia sp.
TGGACACGAGTTCGGGTGGAGAGCGGGCGTGGCCATCAACATGGGCGGCCTTCGCGTCTCCGGCTTTTACTCCAACCGGAGCACGACCCGAGGGCCGGTGCAGGGCTTTGGATTCAACATCGGGCTCTGAGCGGCTACTCGTCTACAGAGTGGCAGTTGTAGCAGCCGAATCCGCCGGTGCTGCCGTCGTTGACTTCCATGTCGAGCAGCTCGGCCATCTTGGGGACCACCTGGGTGTGCATGAACTCGGCGGTTGGCCCTGCTTCGGGACCAGGGGCCGGCACCTCTAAGTCGTAGATGTCGCTGGGCATCGCGTAGTACTTGTCACCGGCGTTGGCGCCATGGCAAGTCGCGCAGTCAAACTCGGCGTAGTACTCGGCGTCATAGGCCTGGAAGATCGCGGCCATCTGCGGCACCACATCGGTGGCCATGTAGCTGTTCTTCTCCATGTCGCTCATTTCGCTCCACGTGGGCCCCTGCTCGACGGTGCTGTCCCCGGTGCCGCCGCCGGTCTCGGTGGTCTCTTCTTTTGTGCAGGCG
This sequence comes from Cognaticolwellia sp., assembly GCA_047621545.1. Taxonomy (GTDB): domain Bacteria; phylum Myxococcota_A; class UBA796; order UBA796; family CAJQPC01; genus CAJQPC01. The sequence goes on from JBLHMA010000236.1 coordinate 541, forward strand.
CACAGGCTGATCAAGATCACGGAAAGAGAAGAAATTCGGTTCACGGAAGCGTCCTTTGCTGGAGGCGGAAGGCTACCAATTCGGGAGAGGCAGTGTCTGGGGGCAACAGTGGGACAAGCCGTCTCACACCGGCCCCCGGCCCACTCCAGCCAGAGCCAGATGTCCCCGTCTCGTAGCCCCTACGCAGGCAAGGGAGTAGGCTTCTGCCATGCGCATCATCACTCCCGACGCTGACGACTTTGCGGTCGGCCAAGCCCCTTGGTACCTGCCGGCCTCCGACGAGGTCCTGCTCTTCGAGACCGCATGGCAAGCCAAGCTCCCCGTGATCCTCAAGGGGCCCACTGGCTGCGGCAAGACACGCTTCGTCGCCCACATGGCCCACAAGCTCGGGCGGCCCCTGGTCACCGTGGCCTGTCACGAGGATCTGACGGCCTCCGATCTGCTCGGGCGCTTTCTGATCTTGGGAGAGGAGACCGTTTGGTGCGATGGGCCACTGACCACCGCCTTGCGCCACGGCGCCATCCTCTACTTGGACGAAGTGGTCGAGGCGCGAAACGACACCATGGTGGTCATCCATCCCCTCACGGACGACCGACGCATTCTGCCCATCGACAAGCTCGGGACCAACCTCCACGCCCCCGATGAGTTCATGTTGGTGATGAGCTACAACCCCGGCTATCAGTCGGTGCTCAAGGAGCTCAAGCAGAGCACCCGCCAGCGTTTCATCAGCCTGGAGTTCGACTATCCAACCGCCGACCTGGAGCAGAAGGTGGTCCAGCAGGAGTCGGGGGTGGGCGCCAAGCAGGCTCAGTCCCTGGTTAAGATCGCGGAGAAGGTACGCCGTCTGACCGAGCGCGGTCTGGAGGAGGGGGTCAGCACCCGCTTGCTGATCCATGCGGGCACTTTGATGGCCCGGGGCATCGAGCCGCAGCGCGCCTGCGAGGTCGCCTTTGTGCGCACCCTGACCGACGATGCCGATCTGCAGCGCTCGATCCACGAAGTCGTGCGGGATTTCTTCTAGGTGGGCCTGGGTGACCGCCTCCGCAAACTCCGTAAGCAGCTCCAGGTCAAGGCCCGGGCGGTAGGAGGAAAAGCCCGTGTGGGTGCAGAACTCCTGCGCCTGGACCGGGGGACGCTGCGCGCTTGGTCAGAGCAGATCACCGCAGTCGAGGCCGCACTGGGCCAGCCCACAGCGCGTGCCTATACCGACTTGGTGCTCACCGGAGCGCGCCGTCAACGGCGCCTGGGCCGGCAGCTGGCCTTGGACGTACCGGACAACCTGGCCCGCGTCGCCGAAGGAGAGCGTGCGGAGTACCTGCGCCTGATGGATATGGTGGTTCGGCAGCGGCCCGAGGCGGTCGGTATGGTGGCGCGAACGCTGCCGCGTTTGATGGAACGCCTGGAGGGTCCAGCCCTGGCCAATTTCGTTGGCAGCGGCTTGGACATGCATGACCTGGACGCTGGGCGTGCCGAGGTCTTCCTCAAGGCCGAGTCGGCCTCTGGGCAGAAAGAGCTGGAGCGCCTCAGCTTGGGGCTGCCCCTCTCCGATGTCAGCCGCACCCTGGCCTTGTATGCCCGAGCCCACTGTGGCGAGGATGTACAGATTCGGCCTGTTCCCGCCCGGCAAGGCCGTCGGGCCTTCTCGGAAGGGCGGCACCTCTACTTGCCCGAGCGTGTGGACCGCTACGGAGACGAGCGCGACTTTACCGTCTACCGGGTTTTGGCAGCCCGTACGGCGGCCTACATCGAGTTCGGGAGCTTTGAGCTGGACTTGCGCAAGGTGCCCGGGGACTGGGCCCACCCGGCCCACGACGAGAGCGAGCTGGAGCGCTTTTTCCGCAGCTTTCCCAACAAGAGCTTGGCCAAAGACCTGTTCGCGGTGGTCGAGGATGCCCGGGTGGAGGGGGCGATGCTGGAAGAGTATCCAGGCTTGGCCCGGGATATTGTCACCCTGCGCCCGGACGAGCTGGCCCTGCGGCCAGACTTTGAAGATCTCGCCCCGGTCGAGGCCATGGTCGAGGGCCTTCTGCAGCGGTCTTGGGGCGTGCGCAGCCCGGGCGGGGGAGAGCTTGGGGAGCAGGTGGAGCAGCTCTGGACACGGATCCTGCCCGCCTTGGATCCCATGGCCTCGGTGGCGGACAGCGCCGCACTCGTGCCCCAGCTCTACCAAGTCGCAGACGCGCTACTCCGTAAGGTGGCCGATGAGCCTCCTCCTGACCCCAAGGAGCAGGGCGGCGGCAAGGGGAAGAAGCCTCCCACGCCAGACGGCTCCTCCAAGCCAGAGGATGGCGCCGGCGGTGCAGAGCAGGATTACAAGGGCCTAGAGGCCAACGGGCTGGGCAGCGCGATGCGTCCCGAGGAGATGAGCCCGGATGACCGGGCCGCCGATGAGCAGGCCCGCGATGTACAGGACGCCATGGCCGAGGAGGGGCTGGAGGCGACCCTGCGGGAGATCCGCCGGGCCATGCGGCAGGACCGGGGAGGAGATGAGAGCAGCTACGACGAGATGGTGGCCTTTCTGGAGCGCAACCCACCTGCGGAGGGGGGCCAGGTCGAGATCGGTCCCGATCGCGAAGCCATTGAGCACCAGGCCCGTCAGAGCGGCCGCCCTCTGGACCCGGACGCAGACCCCAACGCCAAGGGGGTGATTCAGCCGGAGTGGGACCACGGCATTCAAGACTACAAGCCAGCTTGGGTTCAGGTAAAAGAGCACAAGCTGGAGCCGGACAGCGGAGAGTTCGTTCAGGGCGTCTTGGACGAGTATGGAGCGGAGATTCGCCAGCTTAGACGACGTTTCCAGGCGCTGCGTCCCGAGCAGATGCGTCGCGTTCGCGGGGTGGTAGACGGAGACGAGTTCGACCTAGACCGCTTGATCGAGGCCCGCGTGGAGCGCCGAGCCGGTGGCACGCCCTCGGACCGCATCTACAGCCGACACCACCGCAACCAGCGGGACGTGGCAGTGGCTTTCTTGGTGGACCTGAGCAGCTCTACCAACGAGGTGGCCGGCGAGACAGGCAAGCGCATCATCCATGTGGAGAAGGAGGCTCTGGTCATGATCGCCGAGGCGGTGGACGCCATCGGTGACGCCTGCGGGATCTACGGATTCTCGGGCTACGGACGAGACCATGTGGCCTTTTACGTGGCCAAGGACTTTAAGGATCCCTACGACGACACGGTTCGGCGGCGGATCGGGCGCATGACCCACAAAATGGAGAACCGCGACGGAGCGGCCATCCGCTATGCGGCTCGAAAGCTCTTGGCCCAGCCCGCCAGCACACGGCTGCTCGTGTTGCTCTCCGACGGACGGCCCTTGGACTGCGGCTGCGATGCCTACTACGACGCCTATGCGCAGGCCGACACCAAGGTCGCCCTCCGAGAGCTGCGCCAGCAGGGCATTCATCCCTTCTGCATCACCGTAGATCCCCGTGCGCGCGCCTACCTCAAAGAGATGTACGGCGATGTGGGTTTTGTGGTCATTGACCGCGCCGAGACCCTGCCCCAGCGCCTGCCGGCCATCTATCAACGCCTGACGCGTTAGAAGCGGGCCATGAGCGGAAACAAGCCCAAGATCCCCTGGGACGAGGACGACCAAGGCTGGGACCAGCCTGCGGCCCTCGGTTCTCCGGATCCCCCTTGGCCAGGAGTGGACATGGACAGCAGCGCGTGGGTGGTTCTTAAGTTCGGCGGCACGAGCATGAGCGGGGCGGGAAACGCTGCGACCATCGCTGATGTGCTGCGGCGCTGCGTTCAGGACGGAGAGCGGCCGTTGGTGGTGTGCAGCGCCTTGAGCGGTGTCACGAGCGCCTTGGAGCGTCTGCTGGTCGAGGCTGAGTCCGGAGAGGGCATGGGGACCCTGGCTTGGATCCGCCAACGCCACGAGGATCAGGCCGTAGCCCTTGGGGTGCATCTGGACCCGATGGCGCTGGAGTTCTTGAACGACCTGGAGCGCTTCGTCAGAGGCGTCAGTCTGATTGGAGAGGTGAGTCCGCGTCTTCGTGCACGCACTCTGTCCGCAGGCGAGCTGCTCAGCACCCGCCTGTTGGCCACTTATCTTCAAGCCAGCGGCCTGGACCTCCGGTGGATGGACGCCCGGGATCTGCTGACCTCGACGGCGGAGGCCCAGCTTGAACGCAGGTACCTGAGCGCCCAGGTGTCGTGGGAACGGGACGCCGCCCTGTCAGACTTAGAGGGCTCCTACATCCTTCTCACCCAGGGCTTCATCGCCAGGGACCCCACGGGCGACACCGTGCTGCTTGGACGGGGGGGCTCCGACACCTCGGCGGCCATCTTCGCGGCCAAGGTTGGGGCCAGCCGCTTGGAGATCTGGACCGACGTTCCAGGGATGTTCACGGCCAACCCCCGGGACGTTCCCAGCGCCCGTCTGCTTCGCTCCTTGGACTACGACGAGGCCCAGGAGTTGGCCACCACCGGCGCCAAGGTGCTGCACCCCCGCTGCATCGCGCCAGTGCGAGAGGCTGGCATTCCCCTGCACATCCGCAACACCACCGCTCCAGGTCAGCAGGGCACGGTCATTGCCTCCGACTCCGCCTCCGGCGTGGCCCAGGTCAAGGCGGTCAGCTCTCGCACGGGCATCACGCTGGTGGTGATGGACACCCTTGGCATGTGGCAGCAGGTGGGCTTTCTGGCCGACGCCTTCGCCATCTTCAAGAAGCATGGGGTGAGCATCGACCTGGTGGCGACCTCGGAGAGCAACGTCAGCGTCACCTTGGACTCGGCGGCGAACACGCTGGCCCCGGGAACCCTGGACCGGCTCATGGCCGATCTGTCGACCGTGTGTACCCCCCAGATCATTCGGGGGGCTGCCCAAGTCTCTCTGGTCGGGCGCCGCATCCGAGCCATCCTGCACAAGCTGGGTCCGGTCTTTGAGCGCTTTGAGGACCAGCGGGTCCATCTGATGAGCCAGGCCGCCTCGGACTTGAATCTGAGCTTCGTGATCCCCGAGGAGCAGGCAGCCGCGCTGGTCAGTACGCTGCACAAGCGCTTGTTCGCTCGGGCCAAGGTGGACGACGTCTTCGGTCCCGCTTGGAGCGAGTTGACGGCCCCGGTAGAAGAGGTGCAGCCGCCTTGGTGGCGCAACAAGGCCCAGGCGCTGCTCGAGCAAGCTGCTCTAGGAACGCCAGCCTACCTCTACAACACCGAGACACTGGATGCTCAAGCCCAGCGTCTGCTGGCGCTGCCGGTAGACCGGGTGCTCTTCGCCATCAAGGCCAACCCCCATCCCGACATTCTTCGGCGCTTCTATGACGCCGGCTTGGGCTTTGAGTGTGTGAGCCCGGGCGAGCTGAAGCGGGTCACGGACCTGTTTGGCGAGCTTGGCCCTGAGCGGCTGCTCTTTACGCCGAACTTTGCGCCAAAGGAAGACTACGAGGCTGGCTTTGCTGCTGGAGCTCGGGTGACCTTGGACAGCGTGGCGCCGTTGCGTCTCTGGCCGGAGGTCTTTCGAGGGAAGGAGATCTTCGTGCGCCTGGACCCCGGCCGCGGGGATGGCCACCACCGCTTCGTGGTCACGGCCGGCGCCCAATCCAAGTTCGGCGTTCCACCGGCTGAAGTAGAAGAGCTGATCGCGCTCTGTACCGCCAACGAGGTCACGGTGGTCGGGCTGCATGCCCACGCAGGTTCCGGCATCCACGACGTCTCGGCTTGGGCCGACAAGGCCAGCTTTCTGGCGCAGCTTGCCCAGTCCTTCCCCGATGTGCGGGTCCTGGATCTGGGCGGTGGGCTGGGTGTTCCAGAGCGCTCCGGCGCTCCGGGCTTGGACATGGTGGCCCTCACCAAGGTGCTGCGCTCCGTCAAAGCGGCCCACCCGCAGTTTGAGATCTGGCTGGAGCCCGGCCGCTTTTTGGTCGCCGAAGCTGGGGTGCTGCTGGGCTCGGTCACCCAGGTCAAAGACAAGGGCGCGCGTCTCTATGTAGGCGTGGACGCTGGCATGCACACCCTGATTCGCCCGGCGCTGTATGGGGCGTGGCACGAGATCGTAAACCTCTCGCGCCTGGATGAGACGGGCGCCATCCGGGCCGATGTTGTGGGGCCGATCTGTGAGACCGGAGACGTGCTGGGACATGACCGCCGCCTGCCCCAGACCCACAGCGGTGATGTGCTCCTGGTTGGCAACGCCGGTGCCTACGGGGCCAGCATGAGCTCGGACTACAACCTTCGGCCCAGGGCCCGAGAGGCCTTCCTTTCTTAGGGCGTCCTCCGCGAAGCCCCGCGCCTTGGATTAGGCTCCAGGCATGCGTTTCTGGTCCAAGCTGCTGATGACTCTGGTTCTGGTGGTCTCCATGACCCCCGGCTGGGGTGAGCTGCTGGAGAACCTGGAGCACTTGGTGCACGACGGGCACCTGGCGCACTTCTCGGAGCATGTCGAGGCGGACGGCGCGCACGCTGAGGAGCACGCAGCAGAGGATGAGCACGGTTGCACGGCCTTGAGCCACAGCTGCGCCTGCCACGTCTCGGTGCCGGGCATCCTGGCTGCCGATCAGGTGGAGTCGGCCAATCGGCTGCAGTGGCTGGATGGGGACCAGAACCCCTGGCTGGCCCGCCACCACAGCGTGTGGGCCAACGGCCCCCCAAGCGAGCCTCCCAGAGCCTGAGAGCCATCCTTGACCGGCCCCATTCGGGCGCCGGTTGACCGTGCTTTGGCCCCAGATCCATCCTGCGTGGTGGTGTTCCGGGCTGCTCTCGTACTTTAGGTTCAACCATGTTTTCTTCGCTCATGTGGGCGACGGCAGCGCTGGCGCTCAGCCCAGACCAAGCCGTCGCGCATTCTCTAGAGGTTCACCCTCAACTGGCGCTCGCCCAAGGCCAGCTGGCCATCGCCCAAGCCCAGCGCGAACAGGTTCGAGGCCTGCGCTACAACCCCCAAGTTCAGCTCTGGGCCGCCAGCCCTGAGCGCGGCACGGCCCAAATCGGCCTGCCCCTCTCCCTGAGCGGCGAGGGGATCTTCGCGCGACAGGTGGCCGGCCACCAGGTGCAGTCCGGGGTCGACGCGCTGCGCCGAAGCCAGCTCCAGCTCGCCGCCCGAGTCCGCCAAGCGTACGCGCAGGCCTGTGTGGCCGTAGGCATCGTCCAGGTCGCTCTGGAGGGCCAAGAGGTGGCTGCCCGGATGCGCTTTGGCGTGGGGCGCAAGTTCGAGGAAGGGGAGGCCTCCGACTTGGAGCTGCGTCTGGCTAGGCTCACAGAAACCCAGGCGGCCGTTCGCTTGTTGGAAGCCCGCCAGAGCCAGGCCATGGCGCTGCGGGCCTTGGTGAGCTGGGTTCAGGTGCCCCTGGAGCCTGCGGATCTGAACAGCGATCCGCTCTCTGCTGTGCCAGCCAGCAGCGCCGAAGCTGTGGAGATTCGAAGCGATGTCTTGTCCGCCCGGTCGGCCTTGCAAGCCGCAGAAGCCCAGCTGCGCTTGGCGCGGGCCTCGGCCTTGCCGCCGGTGACGGTGGGTGTGGGCCTGGAGGTGGAGGGTGGGAGCCCCGCCTTAGGTCCAAACGTGGGCGTGAGCCTGCCCATCGCGAGCCGCAATCAGACCGCGAGGGCTCAGGCACAAGTCGGGGTCCAAGTGGCCGCGGCCCAGCTCGCGGGTCTGGAGGCCCAGGTTCTGATCGAGCAGAGCAGCGCCGAGCTCCGGGTGCAGCAAGGGGACAGCCTGACCTCGGGGGAGCCGATGGGCCAACTCCAGGAT
>JBLHMA010000237.1:0-8221 GCA_047621545.1 Cognaticolwellia sp.
GACACCATCACGTGCGCGTCCGTCGCAGAGATCGATCCCGACAGGCCGCTACCGCCGGCGAAGACATAGGCGGTTCCGCTGCTACCGAGTTCGCTGTCCCAGAACGAGCCCGCCAGGAGATCGCCGACCCCGTCACCGGTGACGTCACCGACCGATACGCGGAATCCCAGCACGTCGTTCTCGCAGTACAAATACGTGTCTTCAGCTTTGAAAAATTCTGATCCCGACACGGTTGCCACGGCTGAATCGGGCGTGATGGGGCTGCTGCCGCCGGTGAGCGGACCTGCCCAGACGATGACGGCGCCCGGGTAGCAGGCCTGGTAGGTGGTGTCCATGCGCAGCGGGGCGCTGACGACTAGGTCTACGATGCCGTCGCCGGTGACATCGCCGACGTCGAGGCTGGTGCCGAACTCTTCCCAGGCAGCGTCGGTTTGGTAGACGGCAAGCGTGTAGCCTAAGCCTGTGGGGTCGGAGAGATCGTAGTGGCCGTCCACCTGCCCGTCGACCAGGTAGACCTCACCCAGGCCGTCACTAGTCGCCATGCCGTGGGTCGCGGCGATGGCAAGGTCCGCCTTGCCGTCCCCGTTCACGTCGCCCACCGCATTGAAGCCCCAGCCCGCCAGGTGGCCTTCGCCGGCGCCGAGGATCTTCACGTCGCAGTCCTCCAGCGAGAACTCGCCCAGCTGCTCGCATGGGACCGCCGAGTCGTCGCAGTTGTCGTCGGTCTGGTTGCCGCACACTTCTTCGACGCCGGGGTTGACATCGGGCCGGGTGTCGTCGCAGTCCGTATTGTCCGTGACCCATTCCTCGGTGGGTTCGCACCCCAGATCCGTCGTGAAGATATCGCCGTAGCCGTCAGCGTCGGCGTCGGCGAAGAGGGTCAAGGCATCCGGCGAGCCCGCGTCGCCTTCGCCGTCGCAGTTCTCATCGACCCCGTCGCAGTTCTCGTAGGCGCCCGGGTAGATGTCGGCGTTCTCGTCGTCGCAGTCTTCGGCGATGTTGAAGCTGTCTTCGTCCAGATCGTCGTCTAGCGTGAGGGGGTCGCAGTCATCGTCGATTCCATTGTACGGAATCTCCTCGTCGGCCGGCCCCGCGCCGGGGTTGTCACAGTCCTCATCCGCAGGAGTGAGGTCGTCTTCTCCCAACACTTCGTCCGAGTTGCCCTGGCAGGCGCTAGCGAAAAGGGCAAGCGTGAAGAGGAGGAATGTGCGTTTCATGAGGTCTCCATCGATCGGTCGTTGTGCCGCCCCGTTGGCGGTTTGGCCGATGTTATGGACCTCAAGCTGCCCAGTCCGACAGGTCAGGCAGCCTCGTCGAGGCCGGTGCTTGACAAGTTTAGCACACGGCCCTGACGCCCTCCGTGAAGCACGTTCAAAACACCGTTCACAGCTTCAACAGCACCGTTGGACGGGTAGGCTTGACCCGGCCCCACAACGAAAAACACCCGCCGAAAACGACGGGTGTTCTTTGATCTAAAGAAGTGGAGGCGGCGGGAGTCGAACCCGCGTCCGAAACTACTCAGCATCAGCGTCTACATGCTTGTCCTCTGGCTTACAACTCCAAGCAAGACCCAGAGGCCCTTCTCGCAATGGAGGGGCAGCGACTTTAAGAGATTATTTATCGTCCCCCGGGCTGACGCTGCGCCGCTTTCGGGACTATCCAAGTCATATATGCCCAGCCGGGGCCCTTGGAATACATTCCGGCCGGACAGCTCTACCGGTTTTTAAGCAGCGAGAGCGAAGTTGTTGTTATTGTTGGCAGTTGTGTTTCTGCGTCAAGTGATTTTACGAGAGAACATGACACTCTCGGCATGCAGCCTCAACCTTCCGTGGCCCCGTCGAAACCGGTGCGCCCCCACAATTCTTATGGTGGTACTCTCCGTCCGCCACAACTTAAGAAGGCGGGGCTGCGAGAAGTGCCAAGCAGTCCAACCTTGGGAGGTAGGACCGCAGATGTGAAACCTCATGCCGCTTACGCGACACTCAGGATGTAGACGCCCGGAGGAGCATCGTCAAGGGGATCAGTAGGCGGTTGCGCCCCATGGAGGACTGGCGTTGATGAGGCGGCCGGCCTGGCAGTCGATGCTGATCTTGTCAAAGGCGTACGTACCGCCGGGCTCGCTGCTCTTGATCTTGTAGGTGTAGCCAGCCTCGACGTTGGCCCAGAGCACGCCGCCGTCGCCGCTGCTGACGCTCAGGGTGGTGTCGGGCAAGACGCTGTCGTTGAAGTAGACAGGATCCGGAACCACACCGTCTCCCTGAAGCGTAGCGGTCATGTCGGCCAGACCATGGGGCTGGAAGGCATCGAACTCGGCCCAAGTGCTGACCTGGTCCATGGCAGGGTCGGTGATGGTGGTGACGACCTGGCAGGCGGTCGGATCCAGCGCGACACCAGCCAGGTAGGCCAGTCCGGCGACGGAGGCCTGGGCCACAGCCTGGAAGTAGAGCATGTCGATGAATCATTCGCGTCATGGTAGAGCGCCAGTGTTGGTCCACCCGCCAACAAAGCAAGAGGCGTACCAAGACAAGATCGCGATGGCAAGGGGCTTTGGGGGTCAGCCGGGCCTCTCTGGTGGACGCAGTGCGTCGAGAAATGACGCGGAAACAGAGGACTCTGAAACTGAACCTGAGTCAGTGCGTGCCTAGCAGCGCTTGCCCTCCCCCACTTCACCGGGCAATACTCCCCGCCCGAGGTCCACATGTTCTTGCTCCTGGCCCCCCTTGCCCTTGCCTATGAGTCCCCACCCTCCGAAGTGGTGTTCTCCGATCTGACGGACCTCTACGACGGAGCGACGTCCAGCACGGGCTGGGTTCCATCGGGCTCGCCCATCGCGATTCGCATCCAGAACACATCGGCGGGCGGCGCCTTTGTGGAGATGGAAGGCGAGTCCTGGCTCGAGTGGCCAGATCCCCTGACCCACTCCTACGCGCCAGATGCAGGCACGGGGATCTTCCTGCTGGACACAGAGCTGGGCTTGGCGGTCGATCTGAAGTTCGACATTGGCGGCTACTCCTTAGAGCAGAGTCTCTACGAGTCCCTGGACGTCTACGAAGGCGAAGCCTTTTTCGATCCCTGGCTACTGCCCAACGGCGATGCCCAATTCGCAGAAATCGCCGTTCCCGGTGCTGACCAGCTGCTCTTCGAGTTCAGCCAGGCGGTTTTCGCTGGGGTCGAGGTCTACGTCAACGTGAACTGGCGCTCGGATCTGAACGCGAGCTTTACGGGAATGCAGATCCTGACCGGCGAGAGCATCATCGATTCCGAGGGTGTCACTGGGCTTCTCGAGGTGCCAAACAACGGCGCAGTCGACGAGCTGGCGGTGTTCACCGGCGAATACGGCGCAAATATGGACCTGGTCTTCGTGCCGTCCTTTGGCGTCTGCATCCCCATCATCGGCTGCACGGAAGTGGGCGCCTTTGACATCCCCGTTCCAGTCGTGGACACGGCAGTGGTGAAGGACTTTGACGCAGTCAATATCTACCACCCGCTCCCTGTGGCTGTGATCCTCACAGACGCCTGTGACTTTGGTGAGGTCGAGGTCGGCCAGATCGCCACCTGCGAGGTCAAGGTGGCCAACTGGGGCGAGATGGAGCTGGAAGGAACCGCAGGCGTTCAAGGCGCAGGCGAGTTCACGGTGTTCCCGGGCGAGATCTTTGCCCGAGAAGATGTGGAAGACGGCCTGACCGTAACCTTCTCCCCCACCGTGGCCGGTGAGCAGGCCAGCGTGCTGATCCTGAACACCTCGGATCCGGCGGCGTTGGCCTACGAGATCGAGCTCATCGGAATCGGCTGGGAAGAGGAGGAAGCCCCTCCAACCACCATCACCTCCGAGGTGGGCACCTGCGGATGCAGCTCCAAGACCGGACCGGCCAGCTTGGCGTGGTTTGCGCCATTGGCCGGGTTGCTTCTGCTACGCCGGAGGCGCCAAGACGAGGGGTAGGACTTGGGATAAACGCGGAGCTGACTTAAATCAGCTGCAGTGCCATGCCTACATGCCCACCGCTGACCATCACGTAGAGCATCAGCGCGGGCATGACAGCGATGCGTGCAAAGCGTTTGTCCCGGTGCAGCCACAGCAGGCCCACCGAGAACATTACCAAGCCCATCTTGGCGGCCCCGAAGCTGAGCGGGCTCATGTCCATGGCTTGAGCCATGACCGGATTGGCCTCTGTCGTGAGACCGCTGTGCACCCAGAACTGAGTGGAAACCAGGTCAAAGAGGTTGAGCACGAGCAAGGCGCGGAGGGCTCGCTCGAAAGACAGCAGGCTGAGCAGACCAGTCATTCGCTTCTCCTTCTACAACTCATCGGTCCCGTTTGGCCCTGAGTCAAGAGGAAATCACTCGCACCGCTGTGTTCCAAATGTGACGCAGCGGACCCGGGTCCGCGCTGCCAACCTATTTCGGCGCGGAGACAGCAGTGTAGTTGTCCTGCCCATGGCCGGCCTCAATCAAGGCATCCATAGCGACGGCCAGCCCAGGCAAAACACCCATGCCTTCGGCCCCAGCGGTCTCCAGCATCAAGCCGATGTCCTTGCGTGCCATGGCCAGCTCAAAGGTGACTTGGCCCTCGGAGTGGCGGGCAACACGCTTGCCCATGCGGGCCGACATGGGGGAGAAAGCAGCGAGGGCCTCCAGGGTCTGCTCATCGCTAAAGCCCCCTGCACGTCCTAACTGCAGCATGTCGCCGGCCAAGGCGCTCAGGCCGATGATCAGGCCGTTTCCGATGATCTTGCGCACCGAGGCGTCCTGGTCGCGGGTCCCGATGACGCTCAAGGTGCCGGTCATCTCCTCCAGCGCTGGGGTGAGCTGCTCGATGGCCTGGGAAGGGCCAGAGATTAGCATCTGGCCGTTGGCCTTGCGGGAGTTGGCTGGACCCATGAACACGGGGGCGTGGATGTAATTCACACCGGCGGCGCGCATCTTGGGACAGCGCTCGGCGACCCGCTCGGGCAGGTTGGTGCTGTGGTCGATGATCCAGGCCCCCTCGGCCAAGCCGGAGACGAACTGCTCAATGACGGAGTCCACCGCGTCATCCGCGGAGAGGATCAGGTGCACCCGGGAGCAGCCCTGGACCGTGTGAGCAGGATCGCTGCCTTGCACGCAGCCGGCTTCTACGAGGGGGGCACACTTGGATGCTGTGCGATTCCAGACGCGTACGCTGTGGCCGTTCTCCAGGGCCTTTAGGGCGAATCCGCTGCCGAGTAGGCCGGTTCCGAGGACTGCAATCTGTGACATGAGAGACTCCGAGCAAGTAGGGGGAGGTATGGACTATTCCGAGATCCAGATCTGCGCGCTTGCAGAGCGACCCGCCTTGGAAGAGCACCGAGCTCTTCTGCGTCGCGCCTGGGTGCCTTGGGTGTTGGAGGCAGCACCCCTAAGGTCTCAGCCTGGACTCATGGAGACCTCGGAGACGGAGGCAGCGCACACACTCTTGCTGTGGGAAGGCGGCGTGTTGGTGGGGTCGCTGATCTCCAGGAGCACCGATCTGCTCGGATTCCCAGACGAGGGATGGGACGCGGTCGCAGCCTCAGAGAACGGAGACCGGGTTTGTGCCCTAGCGGTGAGCATCGATCCGACAGCCCGCGGAAAGGGCCACGCAAAGCACCTTCTCCTGGCTGCAAAAGAGCGCTTCGGCTGCTTTGTAGTGCCTGTGCGCCCGACGGATAAGCCGCTCGGCCAAGACATGTCCGCCTACCTAAAAGAGCGCACGGCAGACGGCTGGAGCGTGGACCCGTGGCTGCGGACGCATGAGCGTTTGGGTGGCCAGGTCATGGGAATCTCCCGCCGCGCGATGCAGATGAACGCGCCATGGGGCCAGTGGGAGCAGTGGTTGGGGCCTAGTCCAGCCACTCATGCGAGCTTGGTGGGTGTGCTCACAAAACGGGGAAGGATGGGGTTCTACAGCGAGGACAATGTCTGGGTGCAGCACGGTCTGTGAGACCGTCGGCCACCTGGAGACCCCCATGAGCGAAGAGACACCGACCAAGCCCCCAGCAACGTCAGCGAAGCCACAGGCGCCACAGGAGCGATGGTCTACGCCGTCGTTATCAGCATCGCTGGAGCGGTCCTAGGTGCATTGATCTAGTCTCCCGCCTACAGGGAGGGGTCAATTTCCTGGAGGTAAAGTGCCCGTCCTGCGGCGAGTCCAGCACCTACGACCAGGACAGCTTCGTGGACGGCAACACCCGCCCATGCGAGGACTGCGGCACCTACACCATCGGTCAGGCAAGATGATCCGTGGGAGTCGCCAGCGGAGTGCGACTCCGCAAGGCCTGAGAGCGAAGGAATGCGCAAGCATTTCGAGGACGAAGAACGCAGCGGAGGCGTGCGAGCGCAAGCCTCGCATGTGGTCAGTCTGCCTGATCGAGGGTGTACCTGTGGGATGAGAGCGGCAGCGTCGTGGTGGTCCCCTCCGGCACCGTGCATGCCCATCCCGTCTTCGAGGCCCCCATCATCTTGCCCGTGGATGTACAGGACTGTGTGGTGTGTGGGAAGGACGCGAGCTTCAAGATCCAGATCGAAGGCACGACCAGCAAGATGGTCGTGGCCGCGACCAAGTACATCACCCGCGAAGTGGAGTTGCCGGTCTGCGGCGAGCACCAGGACAACGAGAACGCGCTGCTGACAAGCGCGGCGTTCAGCGAGAGCGGAGTGGACGGCTTTGCCCTGAAGCTGTGAAACCTGGACTTGAGTGAGCGCCTGCGCGGGCGCTGACTCAGATAGAACGCATCACGGGCTGCAACTCCAGCTTCAGTTCTATGGGTTCGGCGGTCAGCAGCCACACTTCTTGGGTCTCCGTCTGAAAGCCCGGCTTGGAGACGGAGACCATGGAGGCGGCCTGGACCACATCCACGCAGATTGTGCCAGCGGCCATCGGGGGGCCCAAGGGGGGCTCGACTGGCGGTACTTCGCTGGAGAGACCGCAGCCGGCGAGCAGGAAAATCAGGGGACTGATGTTGAAGGTCTTGGACATGGGCGGCTCCTTTTGTGGGAGCGGAACGCAGAGTCCGGGACCAGACTTACACCTCTTTGCGGCGTGCCAAGAGAAGCAGCGCAGCTCCCGCCCAGATTCCACCAAACCCACCGCCGCCGCAACCTCCGCAGCCTTCGGGATCCACAGGGAGATCACCTGTGTCCTGGTCCAAGCCAGTGTCCCAATACTCCTCGCCCTGGGCATAGGCCCGCTGAGCCAGGTACAAGTTTCGCGGCCGTAAGTCGTCCACCGGCTCCAGCCACTCTTGGTCCTCTGTGAGGCTCTCTTGGTCCTCGGCGATGTTGCCGACTAGGTTCACCTGGGCGTGGTCCCAGTAGGGCGGAATCAGGGGCGTAGGCAGTCCCCAGGTGGTGGTGCGCGCGCCGCCCGGAATGCCTGCGCAGAAGTTGCCGCCGTTGACGAAGTTCACTTCGGCCGAGAACGCCGTGAACAGGTTCTCAAAGGGCGAGTCCCGGTGGTGGTCCAGCTCCAAGACCTGCTCCGGTTCAGCCGAGACCCGCTGGAAGACGTTGCCGTTGGCCCGGTGGTCCACCGTGATGCTGTGCATGTGGTCTTGGGCGTAGTGGATGTCGCTGTACAGACCGTCGGCGGAGAAGGCGATGTTGAAGCCGTGGTGGCCCTTTCGCCCCTGAAACTCCAGGTCCAGGGCGCTGACGTTCTTCACGCCGCGGTCGACCAACAAGCCGTTGTCGGCGTTGATGAACACCAGATCCCGGAACCACGCATCGGCCACCCCGTCCCGCACGAAGATGGCGTTGTAGCCAAGCTCGTTTAGGTGCCCGAGGTAGTCCACGTCCGGGAACTCAAAGGCCAGGGACTCTACGCCGATCTGGGTAATGGCCGGAAAGGTCCACAGGGTCGGGGTCCACTCCGGGCGGACATCGGTGCGCAGTGGCTGCGCCAGTCGAATGGTGCTCCCGTCCACCACTTCGGCGATGCGCACAGGCCAGTTCAGCGTCAGGGGTACCTGGTAGTCGCAGTCCCCCGGCTCCTCTTGATCGTTGTGCAGGTGCCAGCCCAAGCTGCGGTCTTCGTCGTCGGTCATCCGCAGCTCCACCAGGTCCCCCGCGCTCAGGCCGGTGGTGTCGCCGATGGAGATCTCTGTAGATCCCCGCACAGCCAAGGCCACCGTCCCGATCTCCGTCCCCGACTCCGTGCTGCTGATCCAGATGAGCCCGCCGTTCCAGCTCCACTGCACGGCTTCGCCTCGAATCTCAGCAAGGGGCT
>JBLHMA010000238.1:0-8199 GCA_047621545.1 Cognaticolwellia sp.
GGCGAGCGGACCATGGCATTTGACGAGGTGCTGGCGGACAAGGCCTTTGCCCACGTGCGTCATGTGTGGACCTTTCACGACCCCTTCGCGAGCTTTGCCTTTGCGCAGTCCGACCGCAACGCCTTCCGGGATCTGCAGCTGCGCAGCCTGCTCGGCGGGGGCGTTCAGGCAAGAATTTGGCGAAACGACTGGACGGAGGCTTCCTTTGGGGTCGGTGTGATGGGGGAGTATCAGCTGCTCTCAGAAGGCGCGGTGGACTCGGATGCTGGGCTGCACCCACGGGGCACGAGCTTCCTGACCATGGCCATCTCCAAGGACGACAAGATCTCCCTGGCGAGCACGACCTTCTTCCAGCCCCGCTTGGACGACCTGAGCAACTGGCGCTTCTTGGAGGAGCTGGCCCTGACGGTGGACGTGACCAAACGGGTGGACTGGTCCGTAGTGGCCAAGCTGGAGCTGGACAGCCAACCGGTTCAGGGCAACGAGGGCTACGACCTGAGCCTGATCAACGGGCTTGTCTTTAGTTTTTAGGGTCCAAATGTTTCTCCCTCTGCTGCTGCTCGGCTTGGGATGGGTAGGATCTGGACCACAGAGGGCGCCTGTCCTGCTTTTTGGACAACTCCTTAGGGCCGCTGGGGTGGGGGAGGACGCCGCATGCTTCGGTCTGGGGTACCCACCACACAGCGTGGAACGACGGGGTGGCTGCCGCTCAAGAAGTACGCGTAGGTGCCCTGTGGGAAGTCCGGGGTCACAGTCCAGAGACCGTTGCAAGCGTCCAGCGTTCCAGCGCCCGCGACATACTCGTAGTCGGCGTTGAACGTACCATCGTAGGCGCCACCGGGTTGACCCTCGCCGCTGGGGCGGGTGCCTTCCTTTAAGCGATAGCTGGAGCTGTGCTCGACGATGGCGGAGCTGGCGCTCTTGGGGTCTTCATAGCCGTACAAGGCATAGATCGGAAAGCCATCCGCTGCCCATCCGACCTGTGGAGAGTGGGCGTCAAAGCGGACTCCTTGAGCCTCCAGGAAGAGCGTTGGCAGGCCGTGGTAGTGATACTTTCCGGTCGGCTGCACGTGGGCGTAGTTCTCA
The DNA here is from genome assembly GCA_047621545.1 of Cognaticolwellia sp. Taxonomy (GTDB): domain Bacteria; phylum Myxococcota_A; class UBA796; order UBA796; family CAJQPC01; genus CAJQPC01. The sequence goes on from JBLHMA010000238.1 coordinate 1,087, forward strand.
TCGATGCCCAGGGGAACCGCCCCGCTGAGCGCTTCGTACTGCCAGCCCAAGCTGGGGTCGCCCAGGTAGAACTCGCCGGCACCGGGGTCGAAGGGCACACCGTTCAGGGTCCAACCCGGCTCCTTGACCGGCGTGGGTGCCGCGGCCACTTCAGGGTTGGCCGGGATCTGGGCTGAGATGCTCTGGGCCGAGATGCGGTTTGGGTTGCCCGGGTTGGGGAAGGCCCCGGTCTTGTGGGCGGGCATGGCGTTGGACTTGAGCAGACGCCAGGATCCCTCTACCGTCCACGTGGCCTCGTTTACCCCGATGGGCTCCACGTCAGCCGGCACAAGAGCATCGACCCCAGTCGAGGACACGACGGTGTGCTTTCGCATTGGCGGTCGACCACCCGGAGGGCCCCGTCCTGGGCCGGGATGCTGGGGAACCTCAGCTTGTACGGGCGGCGCTTCAGGCTCTGCGCCCGTAGCGGGCTCAGTCTTGGAGGCGCAGGCGGCGAGGAGGAGCAGTGTGTTCATTGGGGAAGAGTAAACCTCTGCGCAGCAAAACACCGTGTCGGCTTGTACACCCTCGATCAGGCAGACTGACCACATGCGAGGCTTGCGCTCGCACGCCTCCGCTGCGTTCTTCGCCCTCGAAATGCTTGCGCATTCCTTCGTTCTCATGCCTTGCGGAGTCGCACTCCGCTAGCGCCTCCCACGGATCATCTTGCCTGACCGAGGGTGTATCCCCGGGTGTCGGCACCCCTCAGATCATCAAACCCCAGATCGGCTGTGTCATGCGCAGCATCAGGAACATCAGCGCGGGTCCACGCTTGCCCTTGGACCAGAGAAACTGGAACTGGCCAATCAAGAAGGGTGGGCTCAAGAACGCCGTGGCCACGGCAATGGACTCCGTCGCGTTGATTCTCTTGAGCTCGTCCTTCTGCATGCCGGCCGGGTAGCTGCGGGTGCGTCCTTCTTCGATCCAGGTCCTCGCGATGGCGTGCGCGCGGCTCATGAGCTGCTCGTGGGGGCTCAGGAACTCGACCAGTCCAATGTCCAGGGCTTCCTGGCCTGTGGGCTGCCATCCCTCGTCACCCAAGATCCGCTGCGCCTGTACCCCTACCAGCTTCTCAAAGACCACACTGGAGCAACCCTCGGGTGGGACGCCAAGCTTGCCAAAGGGTGTGTTGAAGGTGGCTTTTTCGCTGGCAATAATCGCATCACACAGCGTAGCCGAGGTCACCGCCGCCCCGATGGCCGGGCCGTTGACAGCCGCCAAGATGGGCTTGGGAAAGTTCAAGAACGCGTCGAAGAGCGCCTGGTTGTGCACCCGAATCATCTGATGCAGGCGGGCTGGGTGGGCCAGCTTTAGGCTCGCGCCCAGGTTCACCCCTGCGCAGTAGTAGGGGTCGCTGCCTGTGAGGATCAGCGCCTGGGTCGCATCATCGCTCGCCGCCCGCTTCAGGCCTGCTTTGAGCGCGTCCATCATCTCCATGGTCCACCCGTTGAGACGGCGGGGGTTGTTCATGGTCAGGGTGGTCACACCGTCTTGGGTGGACCAGAGCAGGAGGCTGTCGTTGGGCGCGGTGTTTGGCATAGGGTGCCTCTATCCCGGAGAGCCCATGTGCAGAAACATCAAGCGCCTACACAATCTCGCCCCGGCTGCGACAGAGGAGGAGGTGAGAGCGTCGGCTCTGCAGTATGTACGCAAGATCTCCGGCATGCCAAGGCGCGGGGGCAGGCTCGGGATGCCCGCACACGGGCGCGGATGGCTCAGGAGTTAGAGGCAGCCTCCGAGGGGTCTATTGCGCCCAAAGTATAGGCATCGCTGAGCACCCGAATCAGACCGTCTGTGCCAAAGCGTGCCGAGCCGTACTTGGCCATACCCAACAGGGGAAGAGCGATCTCCTTGAGCACCTGGGTCGGCTCGAAGGGGTCCTGCGAGGCCTGGAAGGCGTCCCGCAGAGTCAGCTTTCCATGCTGGGCTTCGGCGATCTGTGTGCCGTCGGGGGAGAGGATGGCACGGATGTCGGTGCTCACACGCACAGGGCCGTCTGGCCCCAAGCGAAACAGGCCGTGGGAGGGGTAGTGAAATCCACTGACGTAGATCTCGCCCTTGGAGCTGATCTGGAGTCCATTGAGGGTCTTGTGCGGGCAAGGCAGCTCGATGTCTGGACCACCCTGCAGGTCGATGCGCTCGGCCACATCGCTCTGCACAAAGACCACCCACCGTCCGCAGGGCGACAAGGCGCCCAGAGGTGGCATGTTCTCCCCACGGCTCACCAGTGGCCACTGCCGGAGCAGCTCGCCGTCCCGGCCATAGAGCGCAGCGCCACCCGGGGCGGGACCCAAGACTTGGCCCAGGGCGTCCCCGTGCAGGCTGAAGAGGTGACCGGGGCCCTGTACACGCAGGTGCTCCTGGATGACTGGCTCAGGTCCGTCCTGGACGCGCAGTAGCCGCAAGGCCTGGACCAGCTCCCCGTCTACCCGCTCCCAGCTTGGGGCCAGCACCCAGACCCTGCCGCCGCGGTCCGCCCAGGCATAGGCGTGGGGACTGCTCTTTGCGCTATCCAGTGGCCCCTGCCAGCTCGTGCAGCTCTCGGGGTGGATGCGCATCAGGGTGTTGTTCCCGTCTACAACCCAGCTCACGCCGGTGTCCGGGGCCACGCTGTGGCGGAGCTCGCCCATGTAGGGACCCTGGATGCGCGCCATCCACTTTAGGGTGCCGTCTTGCGGACCTCGAATCAGAAAGCCTTCCTTGTTGAGAAGGAAGCGCAGAGCGGCGTCACGGGCGCGGCCGAGCTGTGCATTCTTGAAGCTCTTCTTTCGAGTCTTTCCCTTGGCGTCGTCGTAGACCACGACAAAGACTGGGAGTGCAGCGTCGGGTTTGAGCGTCAGGGTCGCGCCGCGGCTTGGGTCGTTCCGGTGGGAAAACAAGAGGCCTCCTAAACGTGTTGCTTTGCAAGGGTCGCCAGACCCTCCTCCATGGCGCCTAAAAGTCGGTCCCTTCGCCGTAGCGCACCGAGTTGAGCACGGTCCAGGTTCCATCGATTTGGTGGAACCAGAGCGCAGCGGTGTACCCGTCGTAAGCCCAGCTCCAGTGTTCGATGGCCACAGCGTCGTGGCCGCCGTTCGGCGCGTAGGTGTTGTAGAGCTCAATGTCGTATTCGCTGCAGCAGTCCGCCATGGTGAAGGCCCGCTTCTTGGTGGGGGGACCCATGTATGCCAGGATCTGGGCGTCGGTCTGGCCGTGTAGATCTGGCAGGCCGTCTGGAGGGCCGGTGGGCGCTGGGGGCACAAAGAACGCCGGCGCGGCAGGCGGAGCGGATGCTGCGGCGAGGGCTGGGGCCATGGGCGCGTCGTTGGGGGCGGGATCTGGTGCGCTGGCACAAGAGAGCAAGATCAGCAGGGGGTTCATGGAATCTCCGATGCACCAGACAGGGATGCCTCTGGGCGAGGGGACCCTACACCGAACCCACGTTCGTAGGCGCACCTGGCCGTCTCTCGCTACCATGCAGTGCAAAGGAGCTTCCCCATGACCGGATTCTTGATTCTTCTGGCCCTGAGCGCATGTACTGAGCCAGAGGTCGACGCAGACGGTGACGGTGTGGTCGCTTCCGAGGATTGTGATGACACCGACGCGGACATCAACCCAGCTGCCGAAGAGGTCTGCGATGGCGTAGACAACAACTGCGATGGGGATGTGGACCTGGACGCTGTAGATGCGCCAACTTGGTACGTCGACTCTGACGGGGACGGCTTTGGCTCGGAGTCCGATACCCAAGTGATCTGTGAGCAGCCCGCTGGCTATGTGGCCGACAACATGGACTGTCTGGACGACGACGCTCTGAGCTTCCCCGGCGCGACCGAGTCCTGCGACACGGTAGACAACGACTGTGATGGGGACGTGGACGAGGAGGCCCCAGATGCCCCCATTTGGTACCCTGATACGGATGGTGATGGATACGGCGACTCCAGCCAGCCCACCCAGGTCTGTCAGGCCGTCGGGCCCCTGATCGCCGATGGTTCAGACTGTGATGATTCCTCGGCGGACATCTCTCCAGACGCGCTGGAGTACTGCGACTTGGTCGACAACAACTGCGATGGTTTCGTCGACGAGGACACTGCAGAAGACACCAGCACCTACTACCAAGACGCCGACGGAGACGGCTACGGTGTGGATGAATTGGTCACCCAGGCTTGCAGCGTGCCCAGTGGCTATGCGGAGGTGGGCGGAGACTGCGATGACGCTGACGCATCCTCCCAGTCCTGCGTGTGCACGGTCTCGAGCATCGATGCGCCGGTGAGTACGGTCACCAGTGGCTCGACCTATGGGCAGTGGATGACCGACTCCTTGGAGACCCTGGGTGCGGGGCTGGTTTGGGAGATGGACTTCTACAACGGCTCAACCCTGGTCGAGTACGCCTCAGTGGCCGACTTGGCGTCGGGCACGGTGTTGAGGACGACGACCCTGCCGCAGGCCTTTGATGGGACCGGGGCAGTGGTCTATGACGGATTCCTCTACTACAACCAAGCAGATGGAAACACCCTTGTGGAGTACGACATTGCAGCCGACGTCATCAACTCCACCGTTGAGCTGACCGGCGCAGGCTACCGAAACAGCTACGCCTATCAATGGGGCGGCTGGTCCGACATTGACTTTGCTGCGGACGAAAACGGTCTGTGGGTGACCTACGCTACCGATGCGAACGAGGGCAAGATGGTGCTCTCAAGCTTGGAGACGCAGCCGCTTTCTGTCGTGGAGACCTGGAACACCGACTCCGCGCTGAAGGGGACCCTCGGAAACTCCTTTGTGGTCTGTGGGGTGCTCTACGCGACTGGCAATTTCTATGATTCCTCAACAACCGTCAACTTCGCTTTCGACACGATCAGCGAGACCAGTAGCGACCCGGGCATCAGCCTAAGCCAGCCAGGTGGCTACAACAGCATGCTGGACTACAACCCTGGAGACGGGCTGCTCTACTCGTGGGACCGGAGCATTCACCAGACCTACGTGGTGAACTACTGAAGCGCCGTACGCTGCTCAAGTCCGCTCTGGCTACTGCTCTCATCGGCTGTGGTCGAGGGCCCCTTGCGGCTGCCCCAGTGCTGCCAGTGCTCACCAAGCGCCCGGTGTGGGCGGGCATGAACCTGGCCCACCTGCACAGTCGGGGACTGGGCTACGGCAGCTCGGCCTGTGGTCAGCAGCTTGAGCGCCTGGTGCTCGCCGGAGTCAACGCTGTTGCTCTGACCCCCTTCGCCTACCAGGGGGACTTGGAGGGACATGACCTGAAGTGGGGGGAGAGCCTGGACGATAGCCTCACCGATGCCGACGTGGTCGCGTGCATTCAGCAGGCCCATGCCCTGAACATGAAGGTGTGTCTCAAGCCCCACATCTGGTCTCGCAGTTTCTGGAGCGGCGGCAAGTCCCGCCAGGACCTGGCCCCTAAGAATGTGGCGGCGTGGCACGCCGCGTATGGTGCCTACATCCTGCACCTGGCCAAGCTGGCACAGGACAATGGCGTGGAGCTGCTCTGCCTGGGGTTGGAGTACCTACAGCTGGCCCAGGACCCCCAAGGCCACTGGAAGACTTTGGTCACCAAGGTGCGTCAGCTCTACAGCGGCAAGCTGACCTACGCGGCCAACTGGTGGCGTGAGTATCAAGAGTTCTCGGCCTGGGACGAGCTGGATTTAATCGGGATCAATGCCTACTTTCCACTGAGCGAGGAGCTGGACCCAAGCGAGGAGCAGCTCATGGCCGGCTGGCAGCCCCACATCCAGGAGATTCTGGCTGTCACCAAGGGGCGGCCTTTCCTGCTCACCGAGCTTGGGCTGCGCGCCATGAAGGGTGCGGCGGCCAAACCCTGGGACCATGGCATGAAGGGCGCGCGCGATGATGCCCTCCAAGCCCGGTACTACCAGGCGGTGCTGCGCGCCTTTGAAGGACAGCCCGGGTACCAAGGGCTGCTCTTCTGGAAGTGGTTCACCGACGATGAGCGCGGGGAGCCGGATCCCTACTCACCTACAGGGCGTGAGGCTGAGCAGGTGCTTGCAAAACACTGGGGAGGCTCCGTCTAGTCCATAGCCGGGTAGTCCGTATACCCCTTCGCCCCCGGCGTATAGAAGGTGCTGAAGTCCGGGTCGTTGAGCGGGGCCTGTGCCAGATAGCGCTCGGGCAGATCCGGGTTGGAGATCCAGGGACGACCAAAGGACACCAGATCTCCCTTGTCGGCGGCCAGATCGGCCTCTGCGCTCTCTGCGGCATAGCCACCGGAGAGAATCAGGGGGCCGTCGAATGCCCGGCGCATGGCCTGCTTGATTCCCTCTGGGAGGTTGGGCGCGCCCATGGCGCTGTGGTCCACCAGGTGCAGGTAGGCCAGCTCCAGCTTGCCCAGCTCTCCGGCCAGCCACACAAAGTCGTCTTCCTGCTCGGGCCAAGGCATGATGTCGTTGAACACGCCACTGGGGCTCAGGCGAATGCCCACCTTGTCCGCACCAATGGCTGCGGCAGTGCGCTTTGCCACTTCGAGCGCGAAGCGTCCACGGTTCTCGACGCTGCCGCCCCAGTTGTCTCCGCGCAGGTTGGTGCAGGGAGAAAGAAACTGGTCGATCAGGTAGCCGTTGGCCCCATGGATTTCGACCAAGTCAAAACCAGCCTCGATGGCGTTGCGGGCAGCCTGAACGTAGCCCTGGAGCTCGGTCTCGATCTCGTCGGCGTCCATCTCCTTGGCGGCCGGGTAGGGTTGCGGGCCCTGCTCATCGGTGTACATCTCGCCGCTCAGGGTGGTCTCGGAAGGCGCCAGGATCCGGGCTCCATCGGGCATGTTGTGGGGGTGGCCGACCCGGCCGGTGTGCATCAGCTGCATGGCGATGCGGCCGCCCTTGGCGTGAACGGCGTCGGTGACCTGCTCCCAGGTGTCGATCTGCGCTTGGCTCCAGATGCCCGGAATGCGGGGATAGCCGCAGCCGTTGGCCGTGGGGGCAGTGCCCTCTGTGATGAGCAAGCCGCCGCTGGCGCGCTGGGTGTAGTACTCCGTCATAATAGGCGTCGGAACGTGATCTTGATCGGCACGGCTGCGGGTCAGGGGGGCCAGGACCATGCGGTTGCGCAGGGTGAACTTGCCGAGATCGA
>JBLHMA010000239.1:0-8192 GCA_047621545.1 Cognaticolwellia sp.
AAAAAGAGCACCCGGGACAGAGAGCGCACTCCGATGACCGCAAGGCCCATAAGGCCGATGGTGAACGCCGCCGTGCGCACCGCTTCGGGGTCTGTACCCAGAGCGTCCACGCCTACAGCCATGCGCAGGGGGATCTCCACCGCCAGCCAGTTCGTCATGAACAGAAAGACCAAGCCGGCGAGGTACCACTGCCACAGGGGCACAACGTAGCGCTTGAAGAAGCGTAGAAGGATCACTCCTGAAGCTCCAGTAGACCGTCGTCTTCGAATTCGCTGGGGTCCATATCGGCGCTGGTTTCTGCCCAGCCGGGATCGGTGGTCTCGCGGTCATCTTCTATCGACGAGAAGTCAGAGCCAGGGTCGCCGGGGCGCTCTTCAGGCAGATCTGCTGGGAGGGGCGGGGTCAACAGTTCCTCTTCTTCGGGCCAGTCGTTAGAGCCGGCCCCCACAGGGAGTGCGTCCTCGTCCACCAGCTCGAGCTTCTCATGGGGGTTCATGGCGCGCACTCCTGTCCGTTGGTGACCTGTCCCTGAAGGGTTTGGTCATGGGCGAGCCATCGGGCGATGATCTCGGGGTCGACCCCCTGCTCTGTCAACACGGTGCGCAGGATTGCAAGGCGTCTGCGGAAGTGTCCGGCGTTGATGGGGTAGGGGGAGTGGGCCTTTCCTACCGGGCGCCCTACGTATTCCCCGGGTCCACCCAGGTGAATGCAGGCTAGGTTGGCCTCCATCTTCTTGACGCGATTCAGATCGACGCGCTCGAAGAAGAAGCCGATGATGAAGTCGGAGGCCACCCGATCGACGAAGAGGGTGATCAGACGCTGAACGCCCTCCGCACCACCCAAAGCTTCGAAGTCGCTCTCAGGCGAGGACAGGCTGCTCATTCGAAGTCTCCCAAGCTTAAATAGTCCAGCTCCACATTGGAGATTTGGGCGCTGTGAGTGCTCAGCTTGGTACTGAGCGGGTGCCCCGAGAGCTGCTCGGCCAGCTTGCGGGTGAGCAAAATCTGCCCGGAGCTGGCGATGTCTTCGCCGAGCTTGCTGGCCATGTTCACTTGATCGCCAAAAAAGTCGTGGCCATCGATGTCCAGGATCGGCCCAAAGCCAAGGCCAATGGCCACTTGAACTTGCCCCAGATCGTTCTGTGTCTGCGCGTCTTCAGCGCAGGCGGCCCGCATAGCAACGGCCGCCTCCACCGCCATGACCGGCTGCTCAAAGATAGCGTAGAGGTTGTCGGCCTCTTCCTTGATCAGGTGGCCACCGTGGGCCTTTATGAGGGGGACGCAGATGCCCTGCATACGCTGAATCAGTGCCAAAAAATGAATAATTCCGGCTTTTTGGGTGATGGTGGAGAAGCCGGCCATATCTGAAATCAGCACGGCCAGGGGGCGCTCAAAGCGAGCTCGGATGCGGCGATCCAGGGCCTGAATCACCGCTGGGTCACGGTGGGTATTTCGCTCCGCCAGCAGGCCGTGCAGCTCAAGGACAGGGGCCGGGGTGTCCATGGAATCTCCTTGCAGAGGTGTTTAACCCCACAAGCTGGGCGAGCTGGATTCGATATCGAAGGCGATTGTCCGATGAAAAATTGTGCGTTGCGCAAGGTGTCGCGATATGTCACAATTTGTCGCGAAGGCCCCGGAGAACACATGTTGAACCAGATCAAGCGCACCGGCCGGCTCGCCCGTCAGGGCGCTACCTCCATCGAGTACGCCCTGATCGCAGGGGTGATTAGCGTTGGCATCATCGTGTCGATCAACGCCTTTAGCAGTGCGCTTTCCAACCTCTGGTTGACCACTGCCAGCACCGTGGTCTCCAATATCAACTAGGGTTGGGCGTTAGCCTGTGAGCATGGTTTGGCTGTGCATGCTGGGCTTGGCTCAGGCCTCGCCGGAACGGATCCTGGACTACACCGAGGTGGTGCTGTCCCATGGTCCGCGAGCGCACGGTCAGTCGGGTGAGCTGCAGACCCTGGACTGGATTGCCGAGCGCCTCGGCGCCAACGGCTACGAGCCTGAGCGGGTCGGTGACCCTGGTGTGCTCTACGCCTGTACCCATGGAGCGCCGCAAGCCGGAGCGCTCTGGTTCCTGGCGCACACCGATGCTGTGGCCCCCTCTGTGCCGGGTGCCATCGACAACGCGGTGGCCCTGGCGGCGCTGGTGGTTCTCGCCGAGGACTTGGCGGCCGTTCCACCCCCCAGCCAGGTGTGTGTGGCCTTTCCGCGGGCGGAGGAACTTGGATTGGTTGGCAGCCTGGACTGGGTGGCCAATCACATGCCGCCCAGCCCGGCCTTGGTCGTCGCCCTGGACTTGGTCGGCCAGGGGCAACTCAGCGCGACCGGCCTGGGGCCCCTTTGGGGAGATGAGGCGCTCTCTTGGCTCTCCCAGCACCGGGAAGTTCAGGCGCCCGTAGCCTATCGGGTGGTCTCCCGTCAGCTCGGCATCGAGCGCTCCGACCACGCACCCTTTGCCCGGCGGGGGGTGCTCGCAATGCATCTGCTGGGGCGGGGGCGCAGTGGGATCTATTGGCGCTATCACAGCCCACAGGACGACCTGAATCAGGTAGAAGCACCCGCCGTCGACGCGCTCCACCACACCCTTGTGCGCATGGCACACGCCCGGCCGCTACCTAACGCGGAGCCCAGCGCAGCCCTGATTCTTCCAGTGCTCGGGGTCGTGCTGCCCGGCGGTTTGGTGTGGCTGCTCTGGGTTGCGGGTCTTGGGGTGAGTCCCTTTGCCTGGCGAGGCTGGAAGGCGTCCTTACACGGCCTAGGGGCCTCGTTCGTGGGGTGCCTTGCAGGTGCAGCAGCGTGGGGGCTTGCCGGTTGGGGAAGACCCGAGTCTGCAGCATTGGCTACCCCTTTGACCCTCTGCTGGTTGCTGGGGATGGCTGCTGTAATCAGTGCGTGGCCCAGACAGGAGCGCGCCGGCCAGGGCAGTGCGCTGGCCTTTGGCCTGTTGGCGTTGGTCACGGGACTCTTTGACCCAATCATGGGGATCTGGCTCTCCATTGGAGCCTTGGCTTTGGCTTTGGGCAAGTGGCGGCCTGCCTTTGGGCTGCTGGGCGCTTCCCTGGCCCTGTACCTGTGCGCACCCGCGACGTGGCGGGAGTTGGTCTTCCATCATCTGTTGCCAGATCAGGGGATCTGGTACATGCCCGTGCGGTGGCTGGCGTGCTGGCCACTGGCGGTCTTGGCACTGGCCTTGCCGCGGTGGCGGTGGGCTCCATTGGTTCTGGCCGGCCTGTGCGGGCTTTTGCTTGGGCTGACCCGGTTTCTACCAGCCTTCTCTAGGGCCTTCCCTGAGCTGGGGCCATGAGCCGTCTGCATCTGCTGCTCGCCCTGTCGGGGGCAACGGCCCTGACCTATGAGGTGCTGTGGATGCGCCGCTTTGCACTGCTCTTCGGCGGTGGTGCGGTGGCGGTCACCTTGACGGTGGCCACGCTGTTTGGTGGGCTGGGCCTTGGGGGGCTGCTCGGCCAGCGTCTGCGTGGTCCACCCGCCAGGCGCTATGCGCAGCTCGAGGCTGGCGCCGCACTCTGGGCTCTTGGACTGCCATCCGCACTTCAGGCCCTCACGCCCTTTGTGCGCAGTCACCCTGGCTTGGGCACCCAAGCCTTGTTGGTCCTGGTCCTGACCTTGCCGCCGGCCTTGGCGCTTGGCGCGACCTTGCCTGTCCTGGCTCGGGGAGTCCAAGATCGAGGCACGTTGTCGGGGTTATACGGGGCCAACACCCTGGGGGCTATGTTGGGCGTGCTGGCCGTTCCTCACATACTCCTCCCGATCTTCGGCGTCAGCTCTTCGGAGCGCTTGGCCGCGGGATGTGGATTGTTCATAGCGGTGTTGGCTTGGTCGCTGCCCTTGGAAGTACCCAAACCGGCCGAGGGGAAGCACGAGGCGCTGAGTGGACGAGCGATCTTCGCAGCCGGCCTGACGGGACTCTGTGGCATGGCTCTGGAGGTGGCCTGGACCCGGCTTGGCGGGGTCTTGCTGGGGCCGTCGATCTACGCCTTTGCTTGGGTCTTAGCGGCCTTCCTTGGAGGCATTGCTCTTGGCGCAGCCTTGGCGCGTCGCTGGACGCAGGTCTGGGTGTTGCCTGCAGCGGTGGGCAGCATGGGAGTCTTGGCGCTTCTCGGGGCCTTTGTCTTTGGTCAGGCACCGCTGCTGCTGGCCCAGCTCTACGAGGTCTTTGGTGCCAGTGGGATGTGGGCCGCCGAGCTGACTTTGGCAGTGCTGACTATGGCGGGTGCCCCGGTCGCCTCGGGGCTGGCTTTTGGGGCCGCCCTGCGCCAAGCCGGTGGGGAAGGGGGACAGGCCACCGCTGCCGTTCTGGCGTCCAACACTCTGGCGGGAGTGGTGGGTTCGGCGCTGACCGGTCTGGTTTTGCTGCCCGCATTGGGGATCCAGGGGGTGGTCACACTCTGCGCCGTTTTCCTGGCCTTGGGGGCGCTAATTCTGGGTAGAAAGCAAGGCCTTCCCTGGGTTGTGGCGGTGACTTTGCTCGCTCTGTTTCTCCCTCCTTGGGACGGAAAACTCTACGCGGTGGGGGTCTACAACAGGGTCTCTGACCTGGGGGACCGCAGCGCGGCCGGTGTGCGGAAGTTTGCCGAAGAAGGCTGGACCTTGTTGTCCTACGAGGAGGGCCGCACAGGGTCGGTTGCCTTGGGGCGCAGCACCCGCACGGGCAATGTATGGCTGTCGCTCAATGGCAAGGTCGACGCGTCCACGGGGGATGATATGCCGACCCAGCTGCTCTCAGGACAGATCCCGATGGCCATGGCGCATAGGCCAGAGCGCGTTTTGGTGGTGGGCTTGGCCAGCGGGGTGACCGCCGGAGCGGTGTTGGAGTTCCCGACGCTGACCCACCTGACCTTGGTGGAGCTGGAGCCCAAAGTGGTACAGGCCAGCCATGCCTTTGACCACGTCAATGGCCAACCCTTGGATGACCTGCGTACCGAGCTCCTGGTTCAGGACGCCCGAGCGGTTCTCGCCCAGCCAGGTCCTGACTTTGACGTGATCATCTCCGAGCCCTCCAACCCATGGATCACCGGGGTCTCCAACCTCTTTACGGTTGAGTACTGGGTGCTAGGGGAGCGCCGTTTGGCCCCAAATGGTGTGTTCTGTCAGTGGATTCAGCTCTACGGCTTAGCGCCCACGGAGTTCCAGAGCATCGTCGCCAGCTTCACCTCAGTCTTCGCACAGACCTGGCTCTTCGAGCCTCTGGAGGGAGGGGATGTGCTGCTGATGGGGAGCACCGGGTCGCCCATCTTGGACGCCCTGCCCATCGCACCCAGCTTGGGGCCAAAGGGCGTTTTGGCCCTGGGAAAGGGCGGCGTTCTGAATACCGACGACAGGCCGGTGGTTGAGCTGGCCGCGCCTCGGAGTCTTCACTTGGCAACGGTAGGGCCCAACCTGGCGCGCATCGAAGCTCTGCAAGGGCACTACGGTTTAGAGTAAAGCTGGCTAGAGCAGAGCGCCTCGGTCCACGGAGTTCCACATGAAGCCCAGCCTCGGTAAGCGCAGCACCGGTAGGTCCAGACCCGGCGCGCCCAGCCTGCGAGATGTGTGGGTCACCCGCTTGCAGAGTCTGCCACGCCGGCTGCGACGCGCCCTGGGGGCCAGAGTTCGTCCGGATGAGTTCAGTGTGCTCAGCAATGCCGGGACCTCTACGCATGTGCACCTCTGGATTCCGGAGGGGAAGGGGCCTTGGCCCCTGGTGTTGCTCACCCCAGGTACAGATGATCACAGCCAGGTCTTCGAAGGCTTCGGCCAAGCCGTGAACGCCAGCGAGGTCGCCGGTCTAGGGGTGGTTTGTGCCACATTTGATCCAGCTGGGCGCGGGAAGTCTTGGGGAGAGGAGGACTATGGCGGTCCAGAACACCAGGACCAGGTGCGTGTCGTCTTGCAGGCCCTGCAAGCCCGCCCGGATGTGGATGCCCAGCGTACGGTGGTGGTGAGCATCTCTTTGGGGCTCTCTATGGCCGCAGGAGCGCTGGCCTCGTTCAAGGGACCGGTGTTGGCCCTTGTGGACTGGGAGGGACCCTCGGACCGGGAGGTAATCACCGCTGGTGGAACCCGCCTGCTCCCTGCGATGGGCCATGCGATGGACGATGAGAGCTACTGGCAGTCCAGAGAAGGGGTGCGCCAAGTGCCGAAGATCTCCTGTGGCTACTGGCGGCTACAGGCGGAGAGGGATCACGCGCAGCCTGGAGAACTTCGTCACGCTCAGCGCATGCTGGAAGCGGCCCAAGGATTGCCGTGGGTGCGCATCAATGAGCAGCATGGCCTGCCTGAACGAATCGAGTGGCTCGCAGGGGGCCGCAGGGCGGCGAACGAGGCGCTGCTGAAGACGATCAGCCAGGCGGTAAAAGCACCCTGAAAGTGGTGCCCATGCCCATGTGGCTCTCGCAGGTGATGACCCCGCCCAAGCGCGTCACGATGCTCTGGGAGGTGGCCAAACCCAAGCCTGTGCTGCGTCCGGCCTTTGTTGAGTAGAAGGCATCGAACATGCGGGCCTTGACGTTCTTTGGGATGCCGGGTCCCTCGTCCCGCACCTCGAGCAGCGCTTGGCCGTCCTGGGTGCCCACGTGGATGGTGATTGTGCCCTTCTGGTCGAGGGGGATGGTCTCCTCGGCGTTCTTGATCAGGTTGATGATGACCTGAGCCAGGTCTCCTGGAGGTGCCAGCACGGTAGGAGAGGCCTCGAAGTGGGTCACTACTTGGGCCCGGCGCCGCAGAGAGGCGTTGAGGACAACCAATGCGTTGGACACCAGCTCTGAGATCAACACCTTCTCTGGCCGGTGGTCGTCGCCGCGAGCGAAGGTGCGCAGGGCCTTGATGATCTCGCTGACGCGTTGACAGCCTTCTTCGGCGTCGGCCACAACCGTGAGCAGGTCCTGAAGCACCGGGTCTTTCTGGTCTGGGTCCAGATCGCCGAGCTCCTGGCTGAGTACGTTGAGGTTGATCAAGACAAAGGTCAGGGGGTTGTTGATCTCGTGTGCCACGCCAGCGCTGAGCAGGCCGATCTGTGCCAAGCGGTCGGTCATGCGTAGGCGCTCCGACATCTCTACCCGCCGAGAGATATCGCGGAAGATGGTCACCCAGCCCAGCTGTCCGCGTGGGGAGGTGACGGGGCCGGTGCTGCTCTCTGCCAGGAAGCTGTTTCCGTCGGCGCGCTTGTAGCTACGCTCGTAGAGCCCGGAGTCCTGGTCCTTGAAGCGGCGGCGGTCCTCCTCCCATTCCTTGGGGCTCAGGTAAATCATGCCCTTGCTTTGACCAATGCAGTCCTGCTTTTGCAGGCCCGTCATCCGCGTGAAGCTGTCGTTGACCCTGCGAATCTTTCCTTCCGTGTCCCAGAAGACGACCGCGTCCGGCATGCCCTCCACAATGGTTTCCACCTGCTGCTCGGCTTGTTGGCGGCTGCGGCGCTCCATCACCCTGGCCTCAGAGACGGCCATGCGTGCATATAGGGCGGGCGCGGTAAAGGGCTTGCCAAGGTAGTCGCTTGCTCCGCTGGCCATGACCTGCTCCAAGGCCCCAGCCTCGGTGCGTCCAGTGACCACCAAGATGATCACGTCTGGGTGGGTCTGACGGACGAGTCGGGTCAGCGTCAGTCCATCCATTTTGGGCAAAATCCAGTCGACGATCAACAGATCGAAGTCCCGCTTTGCCAGAGACGCGAGAGCCTCCTCGGCGCTGACCACTGCCTCTACATCCAAACCGCGCAGTTTTAGGAGATGCTGGATCCATTTTCTGTTGGTGGGGTCGTCTTCGACGACCAGGCAGGAGAGGTTCATGAGGGAAACACCTTAGCTACACAATACCTTCCAGGTCTCTCATGAACTCAATTTAGCTCCTTGTGGCCGCAGACGGACAGGTCTGGATCGACGCGCCAAAGTCGGCGGCCGGGGAGCTGGACGGCGAGGAGGACGCCGGTCTGATCGACCTCGCCGGAGAGGCAGATGCGCGTCCGGGTTGCGATGTTGGGGGCATGGAGAGGGACACCGGCGCGAGCTGAAGGGCTTTTGGTGTGGCCGCTGACGACCACGCGAGCCCACTGGGAGTCGGAGATCGCGCACGGGCCCTTGTTTCGGATTTGGGGAGGCAGGTGCAGCTGCCCAGGGGACAAGACCCTGCGTGAGGGAACCTAGTGTTCAGGGACGAGCGTTCTCAACTCCATGCCTGCGTGGACGAATAGGT
>JBLHMA010000240.1:0-8188 GCA_047621545.1 Cognaticolwellia sp.
CCCTGCGCTCCGCGGCGGTGTTGGGGTTCTTCGGCTTCCCGACCCTGGGGCTGGTCATCGCGCAGGCGGCTGAGAACCTGCACTATAGAGAGCTCTGGCTCTATCTCTACGCTCTCTTGGCCATCGTGCTGCTCGCGGAGTTTTGGAGCGCGCGGCTGCGCAAGGGCCTATCGCTCTCCGCAGTGTCGCGGCCCGGCGGACGTAAATGAGCGCACGGACCCGAGAGCTGCGCGCCCAAGCACCTCGAAACTGGGGGCTGCGAATCTCAATCCTGCTCCTGACCCTGGGAGGATTGGGGGCCCTGATGAGCGCCCGCTTGGACAGCGTCTTTTCCGGCCGTATCGGCAACATGCAGCGCTTTGGCAGCGAGCTTGTGCCCTGGTCCATCGTCGAGCAAGGCTGGCAGCCTGGGGCGGGCTTGCAGTGGTCTTGGGCGCAGCTGCTCAGTGGCGATGCGGCCGCTCTGGCCAGCACTCTGGCGCTCTCTGTGGTGGCCATTGTGCTGGCTGCGCTGTTGGCTGGCGTGTTGGGTCCATTGGCCTCGGGGCGGGTCATGGGTGCCCGGCCGTGGCTGGAAGGAACCGGGCTGGAGCGCGGGGGATGGGGTTGGAGGGGCGCAGGTCTGCTCTTTCGTCTCGTGGCCGCTCTGCTGCGTGCAGTCCCTGAGTACTTGCTCGCTTTTCTGTTGCTCTCGCTGTTGGGGCTGGGGCCTTGGCCGGCAATCTTGGCCTTGGGGCTGCACAACGCGGGTATTCTTGCGCGCTTGGGAGCCGAGCGAATCGACGACACCCCGCTGCGGTTGCCTCAGGCTCTGCGGGGGGCGGGGCTGTCCAGAGCGCAGGTTGTGCTCTTGGGGCTGTTTCCCGAGAACGCTGGACGAATGCTGCTCTATGTCTTTGTCAGGTGGGAGAGCTGCGTGCGCCAGGCCACTGTGCTCGGCATGCTGGGCATCCTCTCATTGGGACAGTCCATCGCCGATAACCGCGCACGAGGTCACTATGACGAGGTCTTCTTCCTGGTGATCTTGGGCGCCGGGCTCATCGTGGTGGGGGATGTGGTGTCGGTGAAGCTGCGGCGGCACCTGGCTCAATCGAGCTGAATGGCGAACTCGGTGCTCGGATCGGCTGCGAGCCGGATGTGCAGGGTGTCGCGCCAGAACCAGACTTGGCGCACGCTCTCCCAGCGATCGACCTTGAAGCCTTCGTAGACCCGGGCCTCGCCGTTGAAGACCATGGGATGCTGGCTTTGACCTGATTCAGATACGCGTTCGACGCGTGGATACACCCTCGATCAGGCAGACTGACCACATCTGAGGCTTGCGCTGGCACGCTTCCGTCGCGTTCGTCATCCTTGAAATGCTTGCGCACTCCTTCGTTCTCACGCCTTTCGGAGTCGCACTCCGCTGGCGCCTCCCACGGATCATCTTGCCTGATCGAGGGTGTACCCGGCGTTGACGAGCATCCCGCCTGGCTGCCAAAAGCAATCGAAATGCATCAACTCTGTTCATCGCCGACGTCCAGCATGGTGTCCGCCGCCGCATGGTCGGCGTGCTGACGTAGCCGATGAGCCTCAGATCGAAGCTGCTCTCTGGCCAGACGTCCAGCAAGAATTCAAAGGCAGCCAGGGAGTAGCGGGGAGTCAGATTGGCGCCGCTGGAAGTACACATACACAAGCTCACCTCGGCTGCAGAGGCTGGATCGTCTGGTGTGTGTCAACGCCGGCCGAGTGCCGTCACCATTCGAACGTGGTCTCCGTGCGCTGCGCGGAGTGATGGTCAAAGTCGTCGCTGTGACTCCAAGCGTTGGTGACGAACACAGATTGCGCTGTGGCGAAGAAAACCGGCTGGGCGGAGATGTCTAAGACCAAGTCCACCACGGTGTTGTTCCCGTCCACTGGTCACTCGTCAGACCAGTTCCCCGTGCAGTTCTGCGGGTTCTCCCGCTCCACACATCTGCTGATCCAGCGATGCCGCGCTGTGAGCCACTGCTCGAGTACGTTGACCTCGGCGGCATAGCTGCCACCTCGAGGTGGGTAATCGGGCCAGCGCACAAAGTTTCGGGCGGCGGCCTCGGAGAGCTCCGCCTCCATGGACTGCACGTGGTCCAGGATGCGGTCCAAGGCCAGCTCGGCTTGGAGCAGCGCCACCCATCGGGCCCAATAGGCGTCCTGAAACTCTGGGTCGGCGAAGAGCCCCAGCCAGAATCCATGCTCAAAGATGTAGGTGGTATCGGTGGTTTGGTTGGAGGGGTCCCACCAGGTCGGATCCTCGGCGCGGCTGTCGCCCTCGCAGCCCATGGTGCGGTCAAAGTCCCACAGTGGGCCAGCCACGATGGGACCCTCTCGATCCTTGTAGAAGTAGCCGGAGAGCCGGAAGGCGTCCGGGTTCTTGGGCAGGGTGTTCAGGATGTGGTGGTCGATCCAAGCGTCCTGGTCGATCTGCTCGCTGTAGTGGATGCCACTCTCGGGGTCCTGAAAGTCCGGGGCTGCCAAGCTCTCACCCAAGGTGTCCAGGGTGTCCGTCAGGTAGCGGGCCTGGGAGAAGCTGAGTTCGGCTTCTTTTGGGTCCACGGCCACGAAGGGCTGCTGGAAGTCGAAGGTGCCGCCTGCTGTTCCTGCGGTAAAGCCACTCTCATCCTCGGCTGTGCGGTCTTCCTTGAACAGGTAGCCGCCGCTGAGCTCGGGCAAGTTGCTATCCTGGGGGCCCAGCTCCTGTATGTCTACCCGCTCCGTGTCGCGCTTGATGCGCTCGACGAGCACGTACACACCCTTGTAGGAAGCTGCGTCCAGCTCCCCGTCACTGCCCACTGCAAAGAGCTCTACAAAGCGGGTGCGCGGGGCGTATCGGCCCACATCCCTGGAGAGCTGATAGCTCAGGGCGTTGCGAATCAGGGCGCGGTCAAAGTTCAAAGGGGCCAGCAGCACCCAGTCAGACTCTGCAGGCATGCCGAGCAGCGCGTCGGCTTGATCCTCGTCGTCTTCGGCGCTCCACAGCTCGAGTGCATAGGGCTTCTTGGGGTAGCCAGCGGAGCTGGAGCCGCGCACCTTCAGGCCAGCTCTTAGGTCCTGATCTGGGGCCTGGAGGTGGGTGCGCCCATCGTCGCCAGGGGTGTGAACCTGCAGGGAAAAGGAAGTGAGCTCCGCCTTGCTCTCGGGCAGGCTGCGGGGGGAGCTGAGTACCAGCACAGGCAGGTTGGAGGAGAAGTCGCTCAGCCCATCGGAGACGCGCACGTAGCTGGCGGCGATGGGCTCCCCGAAGGGGTCTCCGTGGATGTCCAAGGCGACGGCCCGGACTTGGGTGCTCTCATCGAGTGTGATGGGCTCGCTGTAGACATCGTCGCGGGAGCCGGGCTCTGAGCCGTCCAAGGTGTAGACGATGTCTACGCCAATGGTGCTCTCCAGGGTCAGGGTCAGCTCCTCTGAGAACACCTGACCGGCCGGGCTGACGCTGACGCTGCTCTGGGTCGCAGGCCCGACTTCTTCGGTGGCGATGTCGGGCCAGGTCGCCGTGTCCACTGGGGTGGGGACAGGCTCGGGGATGCAGGCCAGGGCGAGGAGGAGCATGGGGAAGGGTACACCTGCAGCGTCACCACCACGCCTAAGCTTGACGAATCTGTGGGCTGAGCACAGGTCTGAAGTGGCATGGATTCCATAGTCTCGCTGCTGCAGAGCTTTCCCGCCCGGTCTCTTTACGGGACCCTTGTGATCTGGATCTGCCTGCCGGTCTGGGGAGCTGTTCTGCGTTGGCGCAGAGTGCGGGGCGCGATTTGGGGACTGCCGGTCTTGCTCTTGCTGCTGGTTTGCTTTGTTGGAGTGCTTGAGCAGGTTGAGTTGATGGACGCCTCGGTGTCCAGTTGCTTTGGAGCAGCCCTCTCTCCCAAGGCCAAGGCCCTGGTGCTCCACCCAGACAATCTGCGCATCGTCGACTTTGTGCGCTTGTGCGGACCGCGGCCTGAGCGCTGTTTGATTCTGAAGGACTAGTCCTTCGGAAACCACGGCACAAATCCACTGGTCCGTGCCATGTACTCCTTGTACCCAGGCCGCGTGCGGCTCAGCTGGGCATCGAGCATGGCCACACCGGAGACCTTGATCAGGAGGAAGCTCATTAGGGCCGGTCCAAGCAGGGCTGCCCAACCCCAAGGCTGATCGAGTGCCATTAGGCCCAAGCCCCACCACAGCAAGGCGTTGCCGAAGTAGTTGGGGTGCCGGGAGTAGCGCCACAGGCCGGTGTCCAAGACGCGCGGCTTGTCTGGGGATTTGTCGGCGCGGAAGGTGGAGAGCTGGCGGTCTGCGATGGCCTCGGTGGCGGCGCCGATCACAAAGACGCCGGCTCCTAAGATGTCCCAGACACCGATAGAGTCTGGCAGGGAGGCGCTCCCAGCAACCATCAAAGGCGCAGCGACCAGCAGGGCCAGCGTCCCCTGGAGGATGAAGACCTGGAAATAGCTGATCCACCAGTAGCGCTCGGGGCCGTACTTTTGGCGGAAGGCCTGGTATCGAGGGTCCTCTTCGGGGTGGGCCATAAAGCGGGGCATGAGGTGCGAGAACAGCCGCAGTGCCCACAGTGTGACCGCCGCGAGCATCAGGCCCTTGGCGGGGGAAAACCCGGTCTGCAGGACCGTGCTCAAGGCGATGACGAAGAAGGAGATGCCCCAGAATGGGTCGACCAGGCTGGCGTCTTTGAGCAGCACGGAGATGACCCAGAGCACGCTTAGGCCGGTGAAGAGCACGCTGGCCGTGATGAGTAGGGTCATGGGGTCGTTGCCTTTGGAGTATTCAGCGCGGGAGGCTGGGCGGCGGCTTGCTCTCGAACCCAGCGGTCGGTCTCAGCCCACTGCTGGAATAGCCAGATGTCTCGGTGTTGGGCAGGGATGTCCCCAGCAGAAATACGGCGCAGGCGCACGCGCAAGGTTCGACCCACCAGGCCGCCTCCCCAGAACTCTCCGAAGCTCGCGGCGCCCTCGAAGCCTTGGTGCTCCAGGATGACCACGTCGGTGCCCGGACTTGCATCGAGCAGGGAGAGAGGGCCGGCGAGCTTGGGCGGGAGCACGGCCTGCATCTGCTGGGCGATCTCGAAGAGGGCTGGTTGATTCTTGAGTTTCTCCAAGGCTCTCGTGCGCTTGGACTGTGAGAAACGCGTGCCCTCTGGGTAGATGAGTACAGCCGAGGTCTGGTCGATGCCTTGAGCCAAGTCCGCAATCAGGGCCAGCTCCTCGCCCCGCTTGCGCGCTGCCCGGTCAATAAAGGCGTTGGGCAAGCGGCGTCCGACCACGTCCAAACAGGGGTCCCAGAGCAGCTCTTGTTTGAGCACGTAGCGGAGCAAGATCTTGTTGGGGTTGGCCACCAAAGCGGCCGCCAGAACGGTGTCTGCGGTGCTGGAGTGGCGCACCATCAGCAGCATGGGGCCATTGGCGGCGAGCTCTAAGCCTTCGACCTGGACCGTGATGGAGAAGACGCGCATGCTGCCCCAGAACAGAGCGCTGGACCAAGCCCGCTGCAGGCCCGCGTTCAGGTCCTGATAGCGTTGTTCACCGACGAGCAGCCCGCCCAGAGTGAGCAGCCAGAGAGCGCCCGCAGCGAACAGCCCCCAGGCCTCGCAGCCCAGGTACAGGAGGAAGAAGACCATGGCCCGAACTCTGGGCCAGCCCTTGGCGCGTGCAAGGACGTCGTAGGCCAAGGCACCGACGAGCAAGAGAGGGGCGAGAGTGAAGGCGAAGGCGCCCAACAGACTGTAGAGCGTGAAGCTGACCAGCCTACGTCCCCAGATCTGGTGGAACGCCTCGCGCTGGCTCATAGAGCTAGAGGCGCAGGACGCAGGAACTCAAAGACCCGTCGACCCGCCCAGGCAGTGCAGCCGGTCAAGACCACGCCCCAGAGAATATCTGGCAACACCAGTACGCCCGGCCAGTCCTGAATCACGGCCCAGTTCGTCAGCTCGTAGGTGGCGTAGGTGGCAAAGCCCAGCTCAGCGCCGCGTCGCAGGGCGTCCTTGGGTGAGTTGGCCCTGTAGATTCCATAGACCAGGATTAAGCTGATGAACATCACATAGAACACAGCTGCGGCCAGTCCGTTGATAGGGTCTGCCTTTAGAGGGCCCATGTGTGTGTCGTAGAAGCCCCGGGCCACCACCCCCAGCCAGACTAAGTCGAGCAGGGAGAAGGCCACCGCGCTGGCCACAAATGCGCCGATCAGGGCTCTGGTAGGCACCGCTTGGTCTGGCTGAGCTTTGATAGGCACCGCTTGATTTGGCTGAGGATGGGTCACCGGAGGCTAAATCCTACGCTGAGTGCGGCTGTTTGGATCCAATTCTTTGAATACCCATCGCCAGGACCGGTCACATTGTCGTTGGTACCCACGCTTCCGCCGCCTATGTAGCGCAGGCTGGCAAAGGCATCGACGCCGTTGTTGAGCTGCACGCCCACCTTGGCGTTTGTGTCCAATATGGCCCCAATGACTTCGTTGTTGTCCCCGTTCAGGTAGCTGACCGGCGCGTAGAATCCGTCGGCCTCGAAGCCCCAGTACGCGTTCTCGGCCAAGGGCTGCCGGGTGCGGAACTTGATGATGGGCACAAAGCCAATGTTGCGGTTGGAGATCTGCTGGCTGCCGTCCACGTACTGGTAGTCGATGGTGGCGTTGCGGATCTGCAGCGACAGGCCCAGGGCCAACTCCCGCTCTGGGTCGGCTTGGAAGTCGTAGAGGTAGGAGCCGCGGGTGTAGTCAAAGCCGTACTTGAAGTTCATCGGCGTGCCCGCGGCGAAGGTGGATTCGTCCGCGAGCAGATCGTCTTCGAGCACCACAGAGCTCTTGAGCGTCAGGGGTTGGTAGAGCAGCACGATGGTGTGTCGGCTGCCAATGTCCAGGTCCGCTGAGATCCGCCGGAAGAAGAAGAGGTTGTCCTGGCCGCCATCCTGGACCAAGTCAAAGTCTGTGCCAGCTTTGGAGAACTGCAGGGTGTGGGAGACCGGAAGCAGGGCCCCGAGCTCGCCATGCAGGCGCACCCGTAGATTCTTGTCGGCAGGGTTGACCAGGGAGTCTGCTGTGTCTGGACTTACGGCCAAGGCGGCTGAGGCGCCCAGGAGTGCAGTGAGCATCAGTGGGCTGATCATCTCAGGGTGAACCCGACGCTCAGGGCCGCTGTGTGGATCCAGTTCTTGGTGTAGCCGTCTCCGGGAGGTGGGCTGTTGTCTGAGATGCCGACTGCGCCACCGCCGATGTACCGCAGGTTCGCAAAGGCATCCACGCCGTTGTTTAGCTCGATGCCCACCCGGCCAGATGCATCCAAGATGGCGCCGACCACCTCGTTGGTGTCCCCGTTAAGGTAGCTGACCGGGGCGTAGAATCCATCGGCCTCAAAGCCCCAGTAGGCGTTCTCAGCCAGTGGCTGCCGCGTACGGAACTTGATGATTGGCACAAAGCCGATGTTGCGGTTGGAGCGCTGCATCGTGCCGTCCACGGACTGGTAGTCGATGGTGGCGTTGCGGATCTGTAGGCTCAAGCCCAGTGCCAGCTCACGCTCGGGGTCTTCCTGAAAGTCGTACAGATAGGAGCCACGGGTAAAGTCAAAGCCGTACTTGATGTTCATCGGCGTGCCGGAAGGGAAGACGAGCTCGTTCACCACCAAGTCGTTGCTCAACACCACAGAGCTGGTCAGGGTGAGGGGTTGGTAGAGCAAGGCCACGGTGTGCCGGGACCCGATGTCCAGGTCGGCCGAGATGCGACGGAAGAAGAAGAGGTTGTCCTGGCCGCCATCTTTGACCAGGTCAAAGTCGGTTCCGTCCTTGTCGAACTGCAGGGTGTGGGAGACGGGCAATACAGCGCCTAGCTCTCCATGCAGGCGGACGCGCAGGTTGCGGTCGGCCGGGTTGACCAGAGAGTTGGGAGCATCGGGAGAGACAGCGAGCGCGGGAGCAGCGAGCAGCAGTAGAGAGAACATGATGGCCTCGGTGGCGGGTTTGAACCAGTATGTACATACCCTGTGCAATGCTTGCGGACGCACACCGAGTTTTTTATCGCCTATCGAAGGCTCAAATACTTAACAGCCTGAATGTACTATAGTTTAAGCAATTTTGCTACGGCTAAAATCTGCGACCCTAGTGGACTGCGGCTGCGCCAGATCAGCCTCAGCTTCCGCCCGATCTGGCCTTGCTCAAAGTTCAATGCGCGCACCAGGCCCGTTCGGGTCTCCACTTGA
>JBLHMA010000241.1:0-8170 GCA_047621545.1 Cognaticolwellia sp.
CTACTGGAATGACCCCCAAGCCACGAGCGAGGCCATTGAGGATGGCTGGCTGAAAACCGGGGACATCGGCCGCTTCGACGAGGCTGGCTTTCTCTACATTACCGACCGTAAAAAATCCCTGGTGGTCACTGCGGGCGGCAAGAATATCGCGCCAGCTCCCATCGAGTCGCGCCTCAAGTCCGCCAGCCCTTGGATCTCCGAGGTGCTGCTGCACGGCGACCGGCGACACTTCTGCGTGGCGCTGATCGAGTTGGACTTCGAAGCTGTGGCGAGATGGGCCGAGTCGACCGGACTGGGGGTCCTCTCCCACAAGGACCTGGCCGCTCACCCGCAGGTACGCGCGATGGTGCAAGAAGACGTGCGCAACTTGAACAAGGAGCTAGCAAGCTTTGAGTCCATCAAAGACTTCGCTCTTCTACCTCGCCCTCTCAGCATCGAGACAGGCGAGCGCACCCCATCCCTCAAGCTTCGCCGACGTGTAGTCGAGGAGCATTTCTCCGAACTCTTAGAGAGCTTCTACACCGACCAGATGCAGGCGCTGGCCCCTGAGCCCTGAGCGAGGTACCAAAACCCCATGTCATCCCGCATTCCTGGCTTTTACCGACTTCCGCCCGAGGCGCGCTTGAGCGCCCTAGAGATCGCACTGGGTCGTGATCTTGAGGACTTTCGGCAAAGCGACGGCCTGAGCCTCGAGGCTGCCGACTTGATGGTCGAGAACGTAATCGGCACGTTTAAACTGCCCAACGCCGTCGGAATCAACCTGATGCTCAATGGCAAGGATGTCGTTGTGCCCATGGTCGTCGAGGAGCCAAGCGTGGTCGCCGCGGTCTCCAACATGGCCCGCCTGACGCGCGCGGCCGGCGGCATCTTTGCGGACGCCGACCCAAGCCTGATGATCGGCCAAATCCAGGTCATTGGACCCGATCCGGACACTATGCAAGCACGCCTGGAAGCGGCTCTTCCCCAGCTGGAAGAGAAAGCCTCGAAGGTTCATCCCCGCTTGGTGGAACGTGGCGGAGGCCTGCGCGGCATCACCTTGCGCCAAGTTCACTACGATGAGCCGGGCGAGGACAGCGAGTCCTACGTCGTGCTCCACTTCGTGCTGGACTGCGTGGACGCCATGGGCGCCAACATGGTCAACACCGTCGCGGAGACCTTGGCGCCGGATGTGGAGACCATCAGCGGCGGCCGCGTCGGACTGCGCATCCTCTCCAACTTGGCCGACCAGCGCCTGGCTCGAGCACGCGTTCACCTGCGCCCGGAGCACTTAGACCACGGCGACCTGGCTGGAGAAGAGGTCGCCCGCGGCATTGCAGAGGCCTACCGCTTCGCCTACGCCGACCCCTACCGCGCAGCTACTCACAACAAAGGCATCATGAACGGCGTGGATGCCGTGGCCTTGGCCACAGGCAACGACTGGCGCGCGATCGAGGCGGGGGCCCACGCATATGCTGCGCGAAGCGGCCAGTACCGCAGCTTGAGCCAATGGAAGATCGACGCCGACGGCTCCCTCCACGGCAGCCTAGAGCTGCCCCTACAGGTGGGTACAGTCGGCGGCCCCATCCGTGTCCACCCCACCGTGCAGCACAACCTTGAGCTGCTGGGCATCACCAAGGCTGGGGAGCTTGCTCAGGTGATGGCCGCCGTAGGCTTGGTTCAGAACCTGGGCGCCCTGCGTGCTCTGGCCACCGAAGGCATCCAGCAAGGCCACATGCGCATGCACGCGCGCAGCGTTGCTGCCACGGCGGGCGCTACGGGGGCGGAAGTACACATGGTGGCCCAAGCCTTGCACCAGGCCAAGGACTTCTCCGCTGCCAAGGCCAAGGCGATTCTGGCCGAGCTGCGAGCCTAAGGTGCCGCACGGGCGCGCCCCCGGCAAGCTCATCCTGCTCGGTGAGCACGCAGTGGTCTACGGACACAGGGCCTTGGCGAGCCCTGTCTCTCTGGGCACCCAGGTCCAGCTGGAGCCTTTCACGGGAGCGACTCACCTGGGAGACTCGTCCATCCATGACGGCCGCTTGAAACAGGCCCTGGCTCTCGCGCTACCGGCTCAAGGATGGCGCGTCCACATCCAGACTGACCTGCCAATCGGGCGTGGCATGGGGTCCTCGGCGGCGCTCACCATCGCACTCCTGCGGGCAGCGGACGCCATTGTGGGCCACCGGTCCTCCTTTGACGCGCTTCACGCCCGTGGCTTTCCCATCGAGGAGCTCTTCCACGGCAACCCCTCGGGCTTGGACCACGCCGTGAGCGCCCTGGGCAGCCCAGTGGTCTACCGCAAAGGCAGCCCCCCGGAGCCCATCAAAATGCCGCCACACCAGGTCGTCATCTTGGACACCGGTCACGCTGGGGACACCAAAGCGCTCGTCGCTGGAGTGGCCTTGCGCAAGCCGAGGATCGATACCAGCCTGCAGCGACTGGGGCTTATAGTAGAGGATGCTCTGCCGGTGCTCGGCGATCCCGTTGCCTTAGGCCTGCTCATGAACGAAGCCCAAACGCACTTAGAATATATTGGCGTTTCTACACCCAAAATCGCAGAGCTCATCCAACTCGCACGTGGCGCTGGAGCGCTGGGCGTGAAGCTATCCGGAGCAGGCGGAGGCGGCATCGTGCTGGCCTTGACACCACAAGGGCCAGAACAAGTGCTGGCAGCCGCTGCTCAGCGTGGTATCGATGCCTTCGCATGCACCTTAGGGGAGCACTGAATGGCCACAGCGACCGTCCACCCAAACATTGCACTGGTCAAGTATTGGGGCAAGCGCGACCGCGATCTGAACCTGCCCAGCACAGGCTCGCTCTCCATGACCCTCTCACACTTCGCCACAACGACTTCTGTGGTCTTTGGCGCAGCGCGAGACGAAGTCATGATCAACGGAGAGCTCGCCACCGGCCTGCCGGCCAACCGCGTGCGCAAGCACTTGGATCTCATCCAGCCCGGGCGTGCACCAGCCCGGGTGGTGAGCACAAACAACTTCCCAACGGCAGCCGGGCTCGCCAGCTCCTCCTCAGGCTTTGCAGCACTGACCTTGGCTGCGCTCAAAGCCCTGAACATCGACCACACACCGGCCCAAGCCAGCATCCTGGCCCGCCAGGGATCTGGCAGCGCTTCCCGGTCCATCTGGGGTGGCTTTGTAGAGTGGCGCCGCGGCGTGAAAGAGGACGGGACCGACAGCCATGGGCTGCACATCGCTCCTCCCGACCACTGGGACCTAAAGATGGTCATCGCTGTAGTGGACCAGGGCCAAAAATCTGTTGGTAGCACCGAGGGCATGCTGCGCACCATGGCCACCAGCCCGATGTACTCGGCCTGGGTAAGCTCCTGGCAGAAGGATCTCGACCGCGCCCGTCAAGGCATCCTGGACCAAGACTTGGCGATGGTCGGTCGCGCGATGGAGGCCAGCACACAGAAGATGTTCGCCACCATGTTCACCTCCAGCCCGCCCATTCGCTACTGGCGCCCCGCCAGCGTGGCCATCCAGGACGAGGTCGTCAAGCTGCGCCAGGATGGCATCAACTGCTGGTGGACCATGGACGCAGGTCCCAACGTCAAGGTTCTCTGTGAGCCCGAGGACGCCCCTGCGGTAGCCGATGCTCTGGAGCACCACGTCGAGCAAGTTCACACCTTGGGCGTGGGCGGACACCCGGTAGTCGAGGACTGATGCAAGTCCTGGCGCCGGGAAAGCTTTTCATCCTGGGGGAATACGCAGTCACCGACGGTGGGCCAGCGCTGGTGGCCGCCGTGGACCGAGGGGTTCGCTGCTTGGTCAGCGCCGGGGACGACATCCAAACCCCTGGAGACAACCGCTTCGCCAAAGCCGCGCTACAGGCCGTCGAGGCCCCCCAACGCCGCTACAGCTTCAGCGATTGGAACCCAGCGCAGCTCTCTGGGAAGGGAGGCTTTGGCGGGTCAGCAGCCGCATGCACTGCAGCGGCTGTGGCCGGAACCTTGGCGGCAGGAGAGCCGGTCAATGCAGCCCTGTGTGCTTTGGCTGTCCAGATACACCAGGCGGTACAGGGCAGCGGATCTGGCATGGACGTTCGGGCCAGCTTTCATGGGGGGCTGCGCCGGTACCACGGGCAAGATGTGGGCCCTTCAATGCCCGGCCACCCCTTTGTTGCGGTGTACTCCGGGGCGTCAGCCGAGACGGGTCCGCGGGTGAAGCGCTACAAGGAATGGTCTGGCCGGGCGGACTTTGCAGCGGAGAGCGCCGCCTTGCTTGACCTGTTTGGCGCTGAGCCCTGTCGCGCCATGTCCCAGGCCTACGCTCTGCTGCGGGCGATGGCCAAGCAGGCAGGTTTAGCCTACGACACCCCTGCCCTCTTCCGAATCGCGGCCCTGGCGGAAGCGCACGGTGGCGCAGCCAAACCATCGGGCGCCGGAGGTGGTGACGTGGCCATTGCCCTGGTCCCAGACCCACAAGCCCGCGCAAGCTTCACGGCCGCGTGTGCTTTAGAGGGCCTGACCCCCGTCCCGATCCAGCTCGCCGTTGGAGCCAAGGAAGGCCCTCATGTCTGACAGCCCCGGTATCTCTTCTCGCAAAGCGGAACACATCGCCCTGTGCGAGACCGACAAGGTCGCCTTCCAGCGCAAGACCAACCTGCTCGAAGAAGTGGAGTTGGTACACGACGCCATGCCCGAGATGGCTCTCGAGGAGATCGATCTGAGCGTGGAGTACGCCGGCAAGACTCTGCGCGCTCCGCTGATCATCGCCGCAATGACCGGCGGTACGGAGGAGGCGGAAGCGATCAACCGAGACTTAGCAGCGATGGCCGAGATCTACGGCATCGGTTTTGGGTTTGGCAGCCAGCGCCCCTTGCTGACCGAGGGCATTGAGACCGGGTATCGCGTCCGAGACGTGGCCCCCAATGCCCTGGTCTTGGGCAACATTGGGCTGGTTCAAGCGGTCCAAGCCAGCACCAGCGCCTTGGCCAAGATGGTGGACACCTGCGGCGCAGACGCTTTGGTGGTGCACTTGAACCCCGCTCAGGAGCTGATTCAGCCTGGCGGAGACTTGGACTTTCGCGGTGGGCTTAAAGTCCTTGAGCGCCTTGTGCGGGAACTCCACGTCCCCATCATCGTCAAGGAGACCGGCTGCGGTTTGTCACGTTCGGTCGGCACACGCATCCGCGAGGTGGGCGTGCAGTACGCCGACGTCTCGGGCTCCGGCGGCACCAGCTGGGTGGGTGTGGAGACCTTGCGGGCCCGCAACGAGCAGAAGAGCTTGGGCGAGCGCTTCTGGGACTGGGGCATCCCAACGGCCGCCAGCGTGGCGCAGTTAGACGGCCTGGGCTTGGCGGTCTGTGCGACAGGCGGCGTATCCAACGGCCTAATGGCCGCCCGCGCCGTGGCTCTCGGGGCCCGCTGTGCCGGCATCGCTCGGACTTTCTTACAAGCGCGGGCTCAAGGCGGGGTCGAAGGTCTCGATACGATGGTGCGTCAGGTGCTCGCCGAGATACGCTTGGCTCACTTGCTGGCTGGCGCTAAAACGCCGGCCGAGCTCCAGACCAAGCCCCTAATCCTGGGACCGAATCTGTTGCGCTGGACCCCACGCGGCTCTCGCCTGTGGGACCGGGCACACCCCTCCGTCTAAAGAGCATCCCATGTCCCTGCACAGCCTCGTCAGCCGCTTCCCCAAGCCAGTCAAGGACGCGGTCAAGGAGCGCATCTACCCGCCCCTGCTACAGGAGGGCGAAGTGGTCCCCGAGTGGCACCTGCAGTCCTACGACGACTCCTGGCACCGCCACAACAAGCGCAAGTGGAGCGTGATGGTCTTCTACCCGGGCGACGACACCCCGGGTTGCACCGCACAACTCCAGGATCTCCAGGACAACTACGATCGTTTCGTAGGCCTTGGGGCGATGGTTTATGCTTTCAACCTGGCAGAGGCTGCCTCTCACAAGGACTTCGCGCAGAAGTACGGCTTTGACTTCCCCATCTTGGTGGACCGCGGTGGCGTTGTCGCGCGCCAGTTCCGGGCGGCCTTACAGACCCCACTCAAGACCTACATCCTACGCACTGTCTACTTGGTCAACCCCGAGCGCCGCGTGCGCCTGGCCAATCGCGGCGCCCCTCCTGCTGCGGCTCTAATTCGCAGCATCGAAGCACTTCAGCAGGCGACCCGCGACGGCATGTAGATGCGGGGACGGGTGGAGCGAATGAATTTCACGGTCAGTTTCCCGGCGTGAATGTCTCTCGGCCAATTTCACTCGGCGAAGTCCACTTGGGCTGGATCTACTGACACAGAACTATTCCCCGCGCAGATAGGCCTGGGCCCCGAGCTCTCCCCGCCAGAAGGCGGCCGACCGCTGACCGTCGAAGGCCTTCTCCAGCGTGCCCTCATCTGTGGGCACCAGTACCTTCAGGGTGGGCAAGTCCAGCCCCTCGCGGTCCACGTACTTGCCGACCACAAGACCAATGGCTGTAAAGCTACGACTCAAGTCCTGGGCGCCTTCCTCTTGAAGCACAACCTTGAGCTCAAGGCGGCTGGCCCGGTCGGCCGCGTCGAACTCTAGGACCTTGATCTGCACACGGTCCAAGTCCACCACGCGCCGCAGCTCTACAAAGAACACGTCTTCCATTCCGCTCGGGTCCAGGCCCAGGGGCCGCGCTTCCAAGGGGATGCGCCCGCGGAGCTCGGCGACCACCTCGGACAGGGCCGGCTCAGGGATAGGGAGCTTGCTTTCGGGATTCACCAACTCGGGCGCCGGCTCCGGTAGCACCGGCAGCTCAGACTGGGCCACCACCTGACCCAGTGGCGCATCCGAGGTCCATCTCGCGGTCCCACGAACCCAGACCACCATCAACATCGTGAGAAAGCCCGTGGCCAAGATGGACGCGATCATCCAGTAGTGGCGGGTCTGGAAGCGCCCCGGCAGCTTCTCTTCGGTCTTCTCCAGGACCGGGGCCAGTGGCTCCAAGCCCTCGTGCACCAGCAGCGGCGTGGTCTCGTAGCGTGGGGCCGCGGAACTGCGCAGCGGGGCCCGCTTTGGCCCCGGAAAGGCGATGACCTTGCCTACTGGGAGAGGCGGGAGCGGGGCCACAGCGTGGTCCGGGAGGACCCCAGGCTCCAGCGACCCGACATCCGAAGCGCCCAGATCCCGTGACCCGAGATTCGGTGACCCGAAGGCCGGCGAGGCAGGACCATGCGACCCAGAAACCGGCGCTACCGAAGCGGGCGAAGCCGACTCCAAAGAGGCGGGATCTATCGGCGGAGGCAGGGGCTTTGGTGGCTCTGGAGGTCCGGGAGTCCAGGGTGTGGAGGCTTGATCCTTAGGCTGCGATTCGACGCCCTGCGCAGTGTCCGAGTCGTCGAGATCCTCCTCGTCCCAGGCGCTCCAGAGGTCCGGAGTGGGTGCAAAGAGGGAGCCAAGCTGCGGAAGTTCCCTGGCTGCAGCCCAAGGCCCGCCATCCACACGCACCCGGTCCGAGCCCTTGAGCGACCCCGAGGCCACCATTCCGCGCACCTTGGCCAGATCCCCGAGGGGCCGGGGCTTGCCATCCTGCTCTCTCTCGAAGTGCGTCATAGTACGAGACCTTCGCACGGCCCCAGGAACCCGTCAACGCAGCCCGTCAACGCAGCCGGCAACGCACTGCACAAGGCGTTGACCACACCCCAAGCCAGCGATAGCCCAGGCCCCTATAGGAGAGTGTCCATGCCCCGCATCGCAGTCATCCCAGGCGACGGAATCGGCCACGAAGTCTTGGAACAAGGGCAGCGCGTGCTGACCCACCTGAGTCAACGTGACGGCCTGGACCTGGCCTTTGAACAGCTCCCCTACGGAGCCGACCGCTACTTGGAGGCCGGCGTGAGCATCACCCCCGAGGAGATGCAAGCCCTGCGCGGCTACGACGCGATCTACTTGGGCGCTCTGGGCGACCCACGAGTCAAGAGCAACGTGCATGCCCGGGAGATCCTGCTGGGCATGCGCTTTGAGCTGGACCTGTACATCAACCTGCGGCCGGTCAAGCTCCTGGACGCCAGGTACTGCCCGCTCAAGGGAAAGAAGCCCGAAGATCTGCGCTTTGTCGTCTTTCGCGAGAACCCCGAGGGCCTGTACACCGGGATCGGTGGCCAGTTCAAAAAAGGCACCCCTGACGAGATCGCCATCGAGGCGGAGATGAACTCCCGCAAGGGCGTTGAGCGCATCATTCGGGCCGCCTTTTCCCACG
>JBLHMA010000242.1:0-8159 GCA_047621545.1 Cognaticolwellia sp.
AAGACAATTGGCTACTGGATCACCACCGGACTGCTCGCCCTGGGGACCACCGGAACGGGGGTGTTTAAGCTGCTCAGTCCCCCCGAGATGATTCAGAACTTCGAGAACCTGGGCTACCCCACCTACCTGATCCGCTTTCTGGGCCTCTGGTACGTCCTGGGTGCCATTGCGATTCTGGCGCCCAAGCTTGGCCGCGTAAAGGAGTGGGCCTACGCCGGTTTGTTCTTCGCTTTCTCCGGCGCGCTCTTCTCCCACTTGGCCAATGGAGACGCAATTGCGGAGACCGTTCCGCTTATGGTCTTCCTAGCGCTGACGGTGGGGTCTTACCTGCTTCGCCCTGCCAACCGGCGCTTGGTCGACGTGTCCACCGATTCCTAGGCCGTTATGAGCTCTCGCGACCTGACCCAAGGCTCCGTTCCCAAGCAGCTTGCCAGGCTGGTGGGGCCTATGGGCCTTGGGCTCTTCGCGATCATGGCGTTCAACCTGGTGGACACCTGGTTTGTGTCCATGCTGGGGACCGACGCCCTGGCGGCCATGAGCCTGACTTTTCCAGTGGTCATGGTGGTCGGCAGCGTGGCGATGGGCCTGGGGATTGGGGCCACCTCCGTGCTCAGCCGTACCATCGGCAGCGGTCACAAGGAAGAGGTGCAGCGCCTGACCACCCACACCCTGCTCTTGGGCGTGGCCCTGGTCGGCGTGGTGAGCGTGGTGGGTTGGCTCAGCGTGGAGCCGCTGTTGCAAGCGCTGGGCGGGGAAGGGGAGGTCTTGGATCTGGCAGCCGGCTACCTGCGCATCTGGTTTGCGGGTGCCGGTGCGATCGTTGTGCCGATGCTGGGCATGTCTGCGATTCGGGCAGCGGGCGACACCAAGACCCCTGCAGTTGTGATGACCGCGGCGGGGGTCGCCAATGGCATTCTGGACCCCATCCTGATCTTCGGTTTGGGGCCCATCCCAGCCATGGGCATGGAGGGGGCTGCACTGGCCACGCTGGCCTCGCGGGCGATCACTCTGGTCGTGGCGCTCTGGATTCTCCACAAGCGAGAGAACCTACTGCGCTTCTCCTTAGCGGAGCTCGCGCTCATTCCAGACTCCTGGGGGCGGGTCTTGAAAATCGGTGGCCCAGCGGCGTTCACCAACCTGGCTCAGCCGCTCACCATCGGTTTCCTCACCGGGTTGGCGGCGGGCTACGGTGATGCAGCTGTGGCGGCTTTTGGGGCCGGTGGGCGCATCGAGATGTTCGCCCTGCTGCCCACCATCGCCGTGGGCATTGGTTTGGCTCCATTCATTGGCCAAAACCATGGGGCAAAGCGCCATGACCGTGTGGCCGAGGTGCTCAAGCACAGCTTGATCTGGAGCATCGGTCTGGGGGTGCTCTCCTACGCCACCTTGGCCATTTTTCGGGTGCCGCTCTCCACGATTTTCTCCGAGGACCCCACGGTGTTGCCCATCTTGGAGCAGTACCTCTGGATTTTGCCCATCGCCCACGTGGTCATTGGCGGGTTTTTCATCGCCAGCAACGCTCTGAACGCCATGGGGCGGCCGCTGCCTGCGACCGTCCTGACCCTCCTGCGCACGCCAGTCTTGCTTGCTGGCGGTGCCTACATTGGGAGTCAGAACGGTGGATTGATCGGCTTCTTCTGGGGAACGGCTCTGGGTCTGGTGGCCAGTGGGCTCATTGGAATTCTCAGCACTCTGTACCTCATCCGAGGGCAGGCTCAAGCCGCTTCTAAATCCAGTCTCTCGGCGCTCTCAGCACCTCCTGTATCTCCGCCTCTCGGCTCCCCGGCTCGGGCGAAAACTCAGCTCGAAAACGGGCATTGAGCGGCAGCGACATCAGCACGGACTCCACCCGGGCGCCCGTGCGTAGTCCAAACAGGGTGCCCCGGTCCCACACCAGGTTGAACTCGACATAGCGGCCCCGGCGCTGCAGTTGCCAGTCGCGTTCAGCGTCGGTGAAGGGCATGTCCTGGCGGCGCTCCAGAATGGGCAGGTAGCTGGGTAAGAACGCCGACATGCAACGGTCGGCCAAGGTAAAGAGCTCCTGGGGGTCCCGGTCCCGCAGGTCGTCGTAGAAGATGCCGCCCAGTCCGCGTGCTTCCTCTCGGTGTTTCAGCCAGAAGTAGTCGTCACAGCGCTTCTTAAAGGCTGGGTAGAGGGCTGGGTCTACGCCATCACATGCGCCTTTCAGGTGGCTGTGGAAGTGCTGGGCGTCCTCCTCGTACAGGTAGGCGGGAGTCAGATCGGCGCCGCCCCCAAACCACCAGGCCACAGGGGCTCCGGCGGGACCCAGCTCAAAGTAGCGGTAGTTCAGGTGAACCGTGGGCGCGTGGGGGTTCCAAGGGTGGAGGACCAGAGACAGGCCGGTGGCAAAGAAGCGCCTCTCATCGCTGTCGATTCCCTTGCCGCGCATGCTGGCCACCGCCGCCTCGGGCAGCTCCCCGTGTACGGCCGATGTGTTCACGCCGGCCTTCTCGAACACATCGCCGTTCTCGAGCACACGGGTTCGCCCGCCGCCGCCTCCGGGACGCTCCCAGTGGGTCTCTTCAAAGTTCTGGCCGTCGATGGCGCTCAGGGCTTGGGTGATCTGGTCTTGGGCGTCCTTCACCCGTTGGTGCATCTGCTCGCGCATGGTCTTGGGCTCCGGTCAGTGGGCCTTCCTTCTATCGCCGCGAAGCGGCCGCCGGGCTATCAGGGCGCCAAATCAGAGGCACACCATGTCCCAGTTCAGCATCCCCGTCGTTGACATGCGCGACCTTGCAGACCCGGAGCGTCGCGGCGCCTTCGTCGACGCCCTGGGAGACGCCCTGAGCGAAGTGGGCTTTGTGGCGGTTCAAGGGCACGGTATCGACCCGACGCTCTTGGCCCGCGGCTACGAGAGCGCCGTGGATCTCTTTGCTCAGTCCAACGCCGTCAAGCGCAGCTACGAGACCCCCAAGAATGGCCGGCAGCGCGGATACACCAGCTTTGGCGTGGAGCATGCCAAGGATGTGGCAGCGCCGGATCTGAAGGAGTTCTGGCACGTCGGACGCACCCTGTCCGAGGACCACCCTTTGGTGGTGTCTGGGGATGTGCCGGCCAACAACTTCCCCAGCCAGGTGCCCGAGTTCGAGCCCACCTTCACCCAGCTCTTCACCGAGATGGAGGGCTTCGCCAACCGGCTGCTGTCCGCGTTTGGCAGCTACCTGGGCCTGCCCGAAGGCTACTTTGAGCGCTTGGTCAAAGACGGAAACTCGGTCGTGCGTATCATCAACTACCCGCCGCTCCCGGAAGGCTCCCTGCAGGGCATGGTTCGGGCTGCCGCGCACGAGGACATCAACCTGATCACAGTGCTGCCTTGCGCCTCCAACCCCGGGCTGCAGCTTCTCACCCGTGACGGCACTTGGCTGGACGTGACCACCCCGTTGGACGTGATGATCTGCGATACCGGCGACATGATGGCGCTGCTCACCAACGGTCAGGTCCCGGCGACCACCCACCGCGTTGTGAACCCCCTCAACGACGACGGCGGGCGCCTGTCCATGCCCTTCTTCCTGCACCCTCATCCGGACAAGGTGCTCATGCCCTTCCGCGAGGGAGACGCCAAGCCGATTCGGGCACGGGACTTCTTGAACGCCCGTCTCAAGGCCATCGGGGTCGCTTAGTCAGGCGGCTCCAGCAGGCCTAGTCCGCGGCCAGATCCTGGAGCAGCGCGCTGAGCTCGTCGTCGCTCCACTCGTTGTCCGAGGCGATCCAGACCAGCTCACCCTGGGGGTTGATCACCAGGGTGCGCAGGTTGTGCAGGATGTCCTTTGCCTGCTGCTCGCGGGTCACCCCGGCGTAGGTCAGAAGGGCCTCGAGCTGGTCTTGCTCCACGCGGGCAAAGGTCCACTTCTCGGGGTCTGCGCCCTTCTCCGTGCCATAGCCTTGGAGTACGTCCAGGCTGTCGTTGGCCGGGTCTAGGGTCACTGCGATGATCTGGGTGCCTGCTGGCAGGGTCTCCTGCACTTTTGCCAGCTTAAAGCTTAACAGTGGGCAGTAGGCCGGCAGAGGACAGGAGGTAAACAGGAAGGTGAGCACCACAGTGCCCTGCTGTCCCACGCCGACCACCTTGTCTCCCTGTAAAGAAGGCAGGGTGAACTTGGGGAAGGGCTGCCCGATCTCCACAATGCGCGCCTTGCCAACCGGCTCGTGACCGGTCACGCGAAAGCCGATGGCTCGCATTCCTTCTTCGGTGTTCATCAGGTTGGCCTGGACCACGTCGCCAGGCTTGACCTGTCGGGCCAAGTTGGGGTCCACGATGAAGGAGCCTTTGCCGGCTTCCAGAACGTCGGGCACGCCTTCGTGTTGCAGCACCACGGCGCGTCCACCGGCTTCGAGCACCAGGCCTTGGGTGCTGTGGCTCTCGCCGCCGTAGAAGTTGCAGGCCACCAGCAGGGCAATCAGGGGAGTCATAGGGCGCCTCTAACCCGTTAGGTCCGCGTCATGGCCACTGGTGCAGGACCCTTGCTGCTGCTTTTCTTGCTCAGCCTGTGTGCACAGGTCGGCGCCGCTGTGCCCTTGGGTTTTGCCCCAGGTCGAATGGTGGCTCTAGAGAGTCTGCTGCTCGGGCAGCCGCATGATCCCAACCTGAACGCCGAGTACGCCCTGGGGCTCTCAAGCACAGGCCGGTGCTCACAAGCCGAACCCCACTGGGATCTGGGTGCGGATCTGGCCGGTACGGCTCAGGCAGACTGCCTGCGGGAGCGGGGCCAGGCGCGTCAAGCTGCCGCACTACGAGAGCTGGAGAT
This sequence comes from Cognaticolwellia sp., assembly GCA_047621545.1. Taxonomy (GTDB): domain Bacteria; phylum Myxococcota_A; class UBA796; order UBA796; family CAJQPC01; genus CAJQPC01. Next base: position 4,767 of record JBLHMA010000242.1, read on the forward strand.
CTTGGCCTCGAATAGGCCATTCCTGCACCACTTGGCTCAGGCCCACGATCTGCGGGAGGCAGGAGACTTGCTTGCAGCAGAGCAAGCCGCTCTGAGAGCAGCAGCACTCCAGCCCCAGTCTAAGCGCTTGTTGGCGTTCTGGATGGAGCTTGCCTTGGACCGAGGTCAGCTCGCAGAGGCGCAGACGATCCTGTCGCTGAGCCAGGATCTTCCTGGACGCTCACCCAGTGAGCTGCTCTTGGCTCGAGCACGCTTCTTGCTGGCGCAAGGAGCCCTGGAGGAGGCCCAAGACTTGGTGCTTCAGGTGGGTGCGCGTGGGCGTCAGCCGGCTCGGGCGGCTTGCTTGCGTGTTCGGATCTTGGTGGGCCTCGACGACGCACCGCTGGCCTTGAGCATCCTGGAGCAGCCCCGTCTGGGCAGCCGGGAGGAGCTCTGCCTGATCCGTTCCCGCGTGGTTGTGCACGCCGCGCTGGGGGAGGCCGAGACCGCGAAGCAGTGGGAGAAGCTGCTTTGGGCCTTGGCACCGCAAGGAACACTGGATACCGAGGGGATTCCCGACCTCTAAGGTCGACCGGACCTCGACTACCTGATCTGGAATTCCAAATGCGCCGTTTGACCCTGACTATGACTCTGCTGACTGGCGCCGGCTTGGCCCTCGCTTGCGGAGCCGCCGAAGACGAACCCGTCGTGGACGACACCTGGGTGGTTGGGGAGGGCGACTCGGACACCGACGCGGACTCCGACTCTGACACCGACTCCGACTCGGACAGCGACGCTGACTCCGATGCAGACAGTGACGCAGACAGTGACGCAGACAGTGACGCAGACAGTGACGCAGACAGCGATGTGACCTTTGTGCCCTACGTCATGGGCTTCGGCTGGTCGGTGGGCTTCGAGGACGACGCCTACGTGGGTTGGGTGGGCTCCAGCGGTTCGGCAGGTGACCCCTTTGTGGAGGTGACTTTCTACGAGGAAGCCTACTTTGACGCTGGCGATGACCGCTACACCTGCACCTGGTATGGCTATGTGAACCAAGTCGCTCGCGACGACATGGGCGTCAGCGGCCTGTGGTTCGGGGCCGAGGTGGAGCTCTCAGATGCCGCTATCTCGGACTGCACCGGCTTTGATGCCAGCGTCTGGGGAGACAGCGACCCCGGCAAGCGAATGACCGACACGCGCTTTGGGCTGGGTTTCGGGCCCATGAGTGCGGACATGGAGTCCAGCCTGGGTTCTGCGGTCGCCAGTGGCGGAGGGGACTGGTCAACCGACTGGGAACCCTACGTCTTTGGCTACTACATGGCGTTCGCTCAGAGCAGCAGCGAGGATCTGGCCGACTCGGCCAGCGAGCTGGGCTACGCCTTCGCCTTGGAGGTGGAGTCGGACATGACCCTGTCTACCGACGCCGACGGCAACACCGTTGTGCTAGAGATCGCAGGCGACACCCGGCTTCCTCGACGTGCCTTTTTGAACGGCTCCGCTTGGTTATTGCCCTTCGCTGAAAACTTCGAGTAGGATCGGCAGCGGGGAGCAGCATCCCGCAGCCGTCTGGTAGAAGACGAGATGTAAGCGGAGCCCGACGGTCCCGTTTAGACTGCCCAAGAGGAGTTCCCTGATGCGCCGTTTGACATTGAGCTTGACCCTGATCACCGGTGCCGCACTGGCCCTTGCCTGCGGAGGCATTCGGGGGGACGACGACGGAACCACCGGAGACACGTGGCTGGTAGGGGACGCGGACACCGATGCGGATTCTGATTCGGACACCGACTCGGACGCAGACGGGGACTCCGATGCCGACAGCGACTCGGACGCGGACTCGGATGCGGACAGTGACGCGGACTCGGATGCCGACAGTGATGCCGACAGTGATGCCGACAGTGATGCGGACGCTGACCCCGAGTACACCAGCTACACGGGCAAGGAACGCTACGTCTACAAGGAGAAGAGCACCAGCTCTCACGCCGGAAAACCGCTGGAGTGTGATCTGCGGTACAGCGTCTCGAGTTCTGCCGTATCGGTGTGCTCGGGGTGCGAGTTCGGCTTTGAGGTCGACCTGACCTACTCAGGGACCAGCGTCAACAACAACACCTTGTGCGACCCGATCGCCTCGGACCTCAGCTTCTACTACGGCTACGACGCCGACTACAGCGGCTACGGTCCCTACTTGATGTACAGCGTGGACGGCACCACCTGGGATCCCTTCTTGGCGGCCGACTTTGACGGTACAAATTTCGAGTATGATGGGACCCTAGACGACTATCCCTACAACGGCTACTACTACACCCAAGGGTGGAGTGGCAGCGGCGTAGTCTCCAAGTAGGCTAGCCCCGCTCGGTCCCAAAGGCCTCGGCGGTCCGCCTAGCCAAGTCATCGATGGGGTATAGATTGAAGGTACCCACGGCGATGGCCAACACGCGCCCGTCCTGGTCCACCGCCTCCCCCTGAATCACCAAGTGGGAGCGGCCGGCGTGGACCACCTTGGCTGTGCACCGCAAGCGTGCGCCTACTTTGGCTGGCTTGAGCAGGTTGACCTTTATCTCCAAGGTCGAGGTCGCCCTGGCCTTGGGCAGAGCGTACTCAATGGCGGCCACGCCCAAGCCGGTGTCGAGGAGCGCCATGACCGCGCCCCCATGCGAGATACCCGGGGAGCCCGACATGGCGGGTGTGATGGTCATGGTGACCGCGCTGGGCCCGTCCTGGTTCAGCTCAAAGTCCATGCCCAGGGTGGCGACCAAGCCGCCGAGCTCGTGCCAGCGGGCGAGAAATGCTTGGGGGTCCATCTTCATGGGGAGCGGTCCTTTGATGTGACCTCCTATACCCCCGGTCAGGCGAGATGACCCATAGGCGCTGCTGCGGGCGTTAGTTGCTGGGAGTGAACGCCCCAGTCGCCAGCGCAGCGTCTCGAGAAGTGCCGGAGCCGGCAGCGGAGCCTGAGCGCCTGCGCTTCTCGCAGCTCTTCAACCTGGCCGGCGCCCTGACCTTGCTGCGGCTGCCGCTGGCAGTGGTCACGAACCACTTCATGCACAACCACGCGGCTTTTGTCGGGATCTTCCTGCTCGCCATGGCCTCGGATGTGCTCGATGGTCACGTCGCGCGCTGGACCAAGACCCAGTCGCGAGCCGGTGCCGTGGCGGATGGCTGGGCCGACAAAATCTTCCTGATCAACTTCGCCTGGGCCATGCAGATGGCTGGCTACGTCGAGGGCTGGCACCTCTGGCTGTGGTTCCTGCGGGAGATCATCCAGGGAGCCATCGTTCCCATCGTGGCCTTGGACTACGCTTATCAGCGCAAGCCCCATCCCAGCCCACTGCCAGAAGGCCGGCTGGCCACACTGTGCATTGCTGTGGCCATGATGGCGGGACTGACGCACATGGACGCGGCCCGGGACATCCTCAC
>JBLHMA010000243.1:0-8070 GCA_047621545.1 Cognaticolwellia sp.
CACCAGCATCGCGACCCCACCAGAAGTCGCTTGGCTTGTCGCCAGCAACTACCATCGCGAGATGCTGGGCCGTGCCACCGAGGCGCTTGAGAGCGTCGATGCGCAGCAGAGACACCTGCTTGGGCTCACGGTTGCCGTGCCTGAGTCTGTGCTCCCGATGCTGAAAGCCGAGCTCGACGCCGTCCAGCAACGCCTGCTTCACCTCTGCGACGAGGCCGCGGTCCAAGACGGCGAGAGCGTCGCGGAGCGTGTCTACCAGCTCAATCTTCAGCTGATTCCATTGTCCAAAGGCCTCACTCCATGTTGATGTTGTTGATCGCCTGTCTGGGGCCCCGAGATGGGACTGCAGTAGGAAACCCGGGCAATGCCGGCCTGATCGGTCAGTCCGAAGACGGCTCCCGCATACAGTGGGAGCGGGCGACAGTGCGCGCCAAGGCCGCAGCGGCCGAGTCCGAAGCGGGTTTCTTAGGAGGGTTTCTTGGGGAAGAGATCAACCTGCTGCGCCCAAGTGACTCCTTCATCGAGCTGGAGCGGGGCCGCTACGAGGGGGTCTTTCTGTACATCGATGCCCTGGAGATGCGCGGGGAGACCGACAGCGGCGTGCCGGTGATCTTGGAGGTCGAGCCCAGTCGGCTGTGCGTAGAGGGCGACTTCCGCGTGCAGGAAGACGACGCGCTCTTGTTGCTCCTGCCGCTGGACCGCATCTTGGACGTGGATGCCGTGGACCAAGCTGGACTGGAGCGGGTCTACGTGGGCCCGGACAGCTCGGAAGGCGTGCAGCTGGCCATGGACCTGGAGACCCTTCCGGAGCTCTGGCGAGACATGGACCGTGATGGCTACGTCGGTCCTGGCGACCGCTTGATTCAGACCAATCGGGTGCGCTGAGACCCATTCAGGGGACCCGCGCGTACCAGGGATCTAAGCGCGCAGGGTCCATCAGAGTCGTCACAGCCGCAATCCGGCCCTGATCATCGAGCACGACTTGAACCAGGGATGCGGGGGCGTGACCGACCTTGGGCTCCAGGACTTGGATCCACAAGCCGGGCATTCCTGCCGCCCAGGCAGGCACTGCGCGCACTTCCCCAAGCGAGGTCTGTAGGGCCGCAAACACACGCAGCAAGCGCTCGGCGCCGCGTATGGGAAGTCCGGCTGCGCGGTACTGCTCTCCGCCATCGGCCAAGTAGACCGCATCGGGTGCCAACCACGCGCGCGCAGCCTCCAGGTCGCCTTGAAGCATCGCCTGGGTAAAGGAGAGTAGGGCCAGGGTGTGGGCTTGGGCGCTGGCAGCATCCACCTTGGGAATGGGGTGCTCCGCCAATCCCTTTCGGGCCCGGAATAGGCAGGCGCGCACAGCGCCTGGGCTGCTCTCGGTGAGCTCAGCGACCTCGGCTGTGGAGCACTCCATGACCTCCCGTAGCAGCCATACCAGGCGTTGCTCCGGGGTCAGTGCTTCGGCGGCCAACAGCCACCCCACGCTGGCACTCTGTCGCATCGCGAGGCTGCTTGCGGCGTCGTGTCTGCTGGGAGGCAAGGGGGCGGGAACATAGGGACGCTTGGCCCGTGCGAGCTTGCGGGCGCGCAGTCGGTCCCGGGCCAAGTTGGCGGCGACGGTCAACAGCCACGGCTCCAAGGGACGCTCGATGTCAGTCGGTGGGCGCTCGGCCAGGCGCACAAAGGTGTCTTGGACCAGGTCGTCGGCGTCTTGGGGGGCGCCGAGCATGCGGAAACCCAGCGCCCAGATGCGCCCTCGAGACGCCAGCGCGCGCTCCATTGAATTCATGCGGCCTCCTATGCTGCGGAGCTGAACTGGGCTTTGAGCACCGCAAGGCAGGCCGCCTTTGCGCTGGCTGCGCTGGCATCGGCGAGCATCCCTGCTGGGCCAACGTAGTCTCCGGCGAGCAGGAGTCCGGGGGCCAAGCGGCTCTCTGGACGCGCGATGCCGTGGCGCAGCAAGCCGTGGCTGACCTGAAGGGCGGGAAGCCAGCGCTGCGTGTTGGATTGGCGCCATTGGGGGTAGACCGAGTCGGCCCAATGCTCCAGGTCCTGCCGCTTGCCGCAGCCGTAGTGCATTAAGTGCAACACCGCGCCAGTGCCTAGTTGTGCGCTGTCCGAGTGCATGGAGCCGTAGAAGGGGCGCTGCAAATCCAAGCAGAAGCTGGGTCCATCAGGGCGCTGCTCAAACCCCAGACAGAGGCACGCGGCGGTGACGGCTTGCTGGGTCAGGGGGCGGCCCATGAGCCTCTGGGCTGTGGGGGCGGAGGTGGCGACAATGACCTCGTCGGCGCGATGGGTGGCTAGATCGCTTTGCACCACGCCGGGCTGGACTGAGAGAGCCCGCTCCTGCAGTAGGATCACCCCCAGCTCCTGCGCCTTGAGCAGTAGAGCGTCGATCAGGCTCTGCCAGCCGCCATGCAGGTAGAGCACGCCGCCTTGGGCGAGCTGCAGTTGGTCGAAGGCTGCCGGCGCGCTGAGAGTCTCGGGGGTGGGCGCGTATGTGCTCAGCCGCAAGAGCGCGAGCATGAAGGATCTGGGCAGTGCAGGCAGGTCGCTGAGCCAGGTTGCTACGTCCATGGGCTTGGGTCGAACAGCCAGCTTCATCAGGGTCTTGACGCGCGCACCAGCCAGGACCGGGTGGGTGAGCAAGGCGGGGAGGGAGCCAGGCAGGGGGTGGGCGGCGCCCTGCATCCAGAGGGTGCTGCCTAAGCGCAGTGGATCTCCTCCTGGGAGCTTCAAACCGAGTCCTTCCAGGATTTTCATGAGGTGGCCCTTACAATAGAGCGCGTGGGGACCCAGGTTGAAAGTCTGGCCTTTGAGCTGTCGGCTACGTGCCCGGCCGCCGGGAGTGGAGGGCTCCAGAAGGGTGGTGTGAATGCCTTGATTCGCCAGCTGAATGCTTGTGAGTAGGCCGGCGAGTCCGCCGCCAATGACCAATGCCGTTGTCATGCTTTTCTCCTTTCTTTGCCCTACACACGTGCTGATCCTCTCAGGCGTTACGCAGATTGGGTACCCGACCCACTTTCCTCTCGTCTACCCTGAGGTTACAAGGTCGTACGACCCCCAAGCACCAAGGAGCATCGACAATGGCTGACCTGCACGAAGGCTTTGATCACCTCGCCGCCTACAAGGGCAAGACCGTCTTCATCACAGGCGGTGCTGGAGCCATCGGCTCCAACCTGGTTCGCGCGATTTCGCCTCTCTGCGAGCGGGTCTTTGTGCTCGACAACCTGGTGTCCTCGGCCCGCTGGAACATCCCCAGCCTGCCCAACGTGATGTTCGTCGAAGGCGACATTTTGGACGAGGTGAAGCTCAAGCGCATCCACCTCGAAAAGCCCGATATCGTCTTTCACTTGGCGGCTTTCTTCGCCAACCAGAACTCGGTGGATCACCCCGAGAACGACCTGATGGTCAACGGCATGGGCACCCTTCGCCTGATGGAGTACGCCACCCTGACCGGTGTAGATCGCTTCGTCTATGCCAGCTCTGGCTGCAGCATCTACGGCTCCTCGGCGCCCCTTCCTCTCAAGGAAGACTTTGTCAGCATGCACCTGACGACCCCGTACCAGATCACCAAGATGCTGGGCGAGCTCTACGGCAACTTCTTCTGGCACCACTTTGACCTGCCCATCGTCAAGGCCCGCTTCTTCAACAGCTACGGCCCCGGCGAGATTCCTGGTCAGTACCGGAACGTGATTCCGAACTTCACCTACTGGGCCATGAAGGGACTGCCCCTGCCCATCACCGGAACCGGTGAAGAGACCCGCGACTTTACCTTCGTGGACGACATCGTTGACGGACTGCTGCGCGCGGGCACCAACCCCAAGGCTATCGGTGAGGAGTTCAACCTGGCCAGCGGCCGGGAGACCACCATCAAGGGCTTGGCCGAGATGATCAACGAGGCCACGAACAACCCTGCGGGCATCAAGTGGGCCGGCGTGCGTAAGTGGGACACTAAGAAGCGCTTGCGCGCAGACGTGACCAAGGCCGGCGAGCTCTTGGGCTACAACCCCGACAAGGACTTCATGGAAGGTCTCATGGAGCAGATTGCCTGGATGCGAGAGAACTGGGACCGTATCGAGGCTTACAACGCCTTTGGACCCGGTGGATCCAGCGCTGTGCCTGACATGATCGTCAAGGATGAATCTAAGAGCTAAGGGCCGCCATGCCGCGGTCGATGACCTGACAGGCCCGGTGCTGGGCCGACCCCCTCAGTGAAATGAGCTGGAGATGAAGATGCGTGAAGACCAAGTTCCCGGAACGCCGCCCCAACGGGTCGACCTGTTTGGCTGCGCGTTCGATGTGGTCGACATGGACTCGGCCGTTGCCCGGGTCGAGCAGTTCATCGCCAGCGGCCGCTTGCATCAGGGCTGCGGCGTGAACGTGGACCAGCTCGTCAAGATGAAGGACGAGCCCTACTTCCGCGAGATCGTCGCGGCTTGTGACCTGGTCACCGCCGACGGCACGCCGGTGGTTTGGGCCAGCAAGCTCTTCGGCAAGAAACTGCCGGAACGCGTCGCTGGCATTGACCTGTTTGAAGCACTGCTTCCTGTCTCGGAGAAGAAGGGCTACAAGGTCTTCTTGCTCGGCACCAAGCCGGAGATTCTGGACAAGGCGCGCGAGGTCTACCAGGAGCGCTACCCCGACCTGCAGATCGTGGGTCACCACCACGGCTACTACAAGCAGGAAGACGAGCCCGAGATTGCCCGTCAGATCGAAGAGAGCGGCGCCCAGCTGCTCTTCATCGCCATCACTTCTCCCAAGAAAGAGGAGTTCGTGGACCGGAACCGCAAGGCGCTCTCAGGGGTGGGCTTCGTGCTGGGGGTTGGCGGCAGCTTTGATATTGCGGCCGGTGTCTACGACCGGGCCCCGGATTGGATGGCCAGAGCGGGTATTGAGTGGACCTACCGTCTCTGGCAAGAGCCCAAGCGCATGTACAAGCGCTACCTGGTAGAAGACTCCAAGTTCTTGGGAATGTTGGCCAAGCAGGCCTACTACGAGGCAACTGGCCGCTTCCCGAAGAAGGATTGAGTGCAGGCGGCAGACGATACTTTGGGGGCTGGGTTCCTGCTGCTCACCATTGTCTGCAGCTACCTGCTCATAGCTGGCCTGAGCGTGCCGCTGATTCTCCAGAAGGTGCCGCCCAACCGCATCTATGGCTTTCGCTCCAAGCGAACTTTGGCGGATGAGCAGGTTTGGTACCGGGTCAACCGCCTTGGGGGCGTGTTCTTGCTTCTGAGCAGCTTGGTCACGCTGGTCGCAGCGTCGGTGCCCATGCTCTCCGCCTGGCCGGATGTGGGGGCAGCGGCAGCCAACCTTACTGGGCTTGTCATCGCCAGTGCGGTGGTCATGGTCATTGGCGGCGTCTGGATTTTGGTCCGCGGTTAGCGCGCTGAGATCGGAGCGCTCAGGTATACGCTCAGAGCCTGCTACTGCAACGCCTCTTCCCAGTAGCCACGCAGGGTCTTGGCTAGGATCTCTCCGTCAAAGACCTTTTCCACGCGTGCTCGGCCAGCGGTGCCCATCGCATCTCTAAGGTTCGGGTTCGCCAGCAAGGTCACCAGGTGCTCGGCCATCGCGCCGATGTCTCCGGCCTCGAAGAGGAGACCGGTCTCCCCATGCAGGACCGCATCGGGGATGCCGTTGGCGGTGGTACTGACCACTGGCAAGCCAGCTGCCATGGCCTCGAGGACGGAGATCGGCAGCCCCTCAGCATAGGACGGCAGACAGTACACATCGGCGGAGGCGTAGGCATCCAGCTTGTCTTGTCCTGAAATCCACCCCAGCACCTCTACATGAGGCTCCAGGTTGTTCGTCGCGATCTCCTGATTCAGTCTGACCAGATCGCCGTCGCCGCCCACCCGCAGTCGCATCTTGGGCACGCGAGCGGAGACCTCGGGCAGGGCACGGATCAGGTCGAAGATGCCCTTGCGCTCGCCCACGCGGCCCATGAAGAGCACGATCGGGGACTCCTTTGCGCCACGGGGACCGGGGTAGGGGATGCTGTCCGCCGGGACCGGGTTGAAGAGCACCTTGATGTTGGCCGCGCCATGGGTCCATTCGGAGATGCAGCGGGCCATATCGTGACTGACCACATGGACCTGAGTGGCCTGGGAGTAGGCTCGGCGCACCAAGTTTTCGTGAACCGGCGACTTGGCGACTAGGTCTTCCAGGAAAGCGAAGTTGTTGTGCAGGATGACGGGTAGGCCCATCGCGCGGGCTTGTTCGAAGTACACCATCTTGCGGTAGAAGCTCGCGCCGTCGGCCACGTGGATGTGCACGATGTCCGGCTTCCAGTCTCCCAAGACGCCCTTCAGGAAGTCCTTCTGGCCGCGGGCCATCTGGGCGACCTTCTTCAGCTTGCTGCCCTCGCCCACCGTGGGGAAGTACCGAATTTCGACGCCTTCCATAGCCTTGGCCTGGATGAAAGTGCGGGCCAAAGTGGCGATTCCACCTTGTGCTTCCAGGTCCGGGCCGATCATGGCGATGCGCATCGCGTGCTCCTTGGGGGCACTCCTTAACTTGGGCTGGACCAAAGCGGGCTCAGGGCCGGGTACACTGCTTCACAATCTACGGGCCAAAGCTTGCCCACTTGGAGGTTCTGATGACCCTGATGTCCGTTCTCTTGACCCTGGCCTGCACTCCAACTGGCTCCGTTACCCTCGGCGACGGCGCGGACGTGGATGACACCGGCGTGGATGACACCGGCGTGGATGACACCGGAGAGGTGGAGCCCGATCCCAACGCAGCCGCCGGCGATTACGAAGGCGAGCTGTCCTGGTCTCTTCCCGACTGGGACTGGACCATCTGCGAGATGGAGATCTCGTTGGAGGTGGATGACGAGGGTGGCTTTGCCCTGGAAGATATCTGCATCTACTCCGGACGGGATGGCGACGAATACGACCTGGACTTCAACATTGAGGGGCAGGTGGACGAGGACGGCGAGATCACCGGTGAGATCACCTTCGTGAGCTGGGCCATCGAAGGATGGAGCAGCTACTACTTGGAGAACTACACCAGTGAGCTGGAAGGCTCGGTCGACGACGATGAGATCAACCTGGTGTTCTTTGACGAGGCGGAGATGGGCAACAACGGCCCTGTGGCCATGCCCGGTTTCATCGAGATCGAGCGATAGGCAAGCGCGCGGCCCTGTCGCTTAATTCCGGCGGCAGATCCGCTCCCAACGCATCCATGTTTAGGGTGGCCAGCTCTCGGAGCTCGGAGATGCCCAGCTCGCTGTTCTCCTCCATGGCCAGGAGCAGCAGGTCCAGAGAACTTGCATGCAGGGCTTGGGCGCGTTCTGGATACCCAGCTGCGGCTGCGGTGAGCAGAGCGCCTGCGGTGGCGGCCCTGAAGACGTCCACCTCTCCCATGGAGCTGCAGCGCAAACGCAGGTCACGGGGGGAGAGCTGAACCAGCAAGCTTAGGGGAAGGCCCAGTTGACTAAGGGACGCCTCATTGAGCTCCCCGTCTTCCTCGGCCTGCTGCTGTGCGTGCTTCAGACCTAGCATTCTGGCCACGCTCGAGGCCAGCTCGGCGATGCGTTGCATCAGGAAGTCGTTCTTGAACATGACGCGAGACTAAGCACCCAGGCCTGTGCCGTGTATCCTTAGGGCCGTGAGATTCCTGCCCCCCATCGTCTTCTTCGTGACCGCCATCGTGGTGCACTACCTGAACACCAGCCGGAGCGACCGCGTCATCCTGTTTCCGATGATGGATACGCTGTTTCCATCCACGGCGGGGGACTTGGCCGCACAGGGCGCAGCGAGCGTAAATGTGCTCCTCGCTGTCGGAGCATTGACCTTGGCTTTCGCGGTCTTTGGCACATTTCGAGACCGTCGAGCCCGGGTGGATGACTGAGCGGGCACCAAGTCCCGATGTAAACAAGTTGACGGGAATCGCCCTAAGCGAATACGGCGACATCCCGAACATTCACGACCATAAAGACGCGCGGCCCGTTCGCGCAATGAGGATCCAGCCCCATGGCACATGAGAACTTCCTGTTCACCTCCGAGTCCGTCTCCGAAGGCCACCCCGACAAGATGTGCGACCAGATCTCCGATGCGATCTTGGACG
>JBLHMA010000244.1:0-8063 GCA_047621545.1 Cognaticolwellia sp.
CGCTCTGAGCGGAGCCGGGCCCGAGAGCCTGGAGGAGGAGGTCGCCGTGATGGCTCAGACCTCTCCCGGATTGCTGCCCGTGCTGCTGAATGCCCTGCCGGATGCCGTGCTGTGCGCCTGTCTGCCAAAGGTGCTGGCCTATAGGGCCGTTAGGGACTGGCTGTTGATGACCCGACCTGACGTTCTCGGTGAGATCGAAGGGGGCGCAGAGCTGCTGATCGACGGATTGATTCCGGTAGGTCACAGCCTAAAGCTCTCTCTGGATGCCGAGCTGGATGAAAAGTTTAAGTTGGCGGGTGCCGGCAGCGTCCAGCTCACCCGAATCAGCAAGGAGAGTTGGGGGCTTGTCATCGACGCCGAGATCGCGGTGATGGTGGGCCAGGGTCACGAGTCAATGGACAAGAACGCCCTCTCGGTGGGTGCCGTGAACGGGAAGCTGGAGGCGGACGCTGACTTGGGCATTGGGCAGAGCTTCACGGCGAACTTCAGCTCCGATGTCACGCCGGATGAGCTGATGCAGGCGCTCAGGGGCCAGCTTGATGTGGCCTTGCTCAAGTCCCTCGTCGCCGAGACCCTGACCTCGCTTGTGCCGGACAGCGTCTCTGTTGAGTGCTCCAGGACCGCAGACTTGGAAGGCAAGGGCGACGTCAAGATTCTCAGCGCACTGGCCCCTGCTCTGCATTCCCGCCTCTACGAAGTCAGCATGACGTTTCAGGCCGGTCTGTCCGATTCCAGCCGCATGACGGTCACCGACCAGGGTTTGGTGACCAACGAATACAGCATCGAGGCCACCACAACCATCGGCCCCACCTTGAGAGGACTCCTGCCAAACGCGATGGATCTGCAGCGGGTCGCCACCCAGGAATCCTGGAGCATGACGGCGGTCTTTGAGCAGGGAAAGTTCAAGCACATCGTGGTCAATGAGGACATGAACGACATGCTGAGTCAGCGCATCTACACCGATCCCAAAGACCTGCTCAGCACCCAGAAGGACCGCTACATGGGGGCCGGCGAGCGCCTGAGGAAGCTGGCTGGTGGCATGAGCGTCACAGTGCGTGAAGCGCTGCCCGAGGAGGAGGTGGGCCAGGTCAGCGCCCAGCTTCAGTCCGTGCGTCTCTCCGGCGCTGCCATTGACTGCGACTACCAGCTCCAACAGACGGTCCGCTTCAAGGCGGGGCAGGAGATCCCCGACTACCTGAACACCTCAAACTTCGCAGGCAGCGACTTGGCGCTCTTCCAAGGGCTTGTTGAGATTGCCCATGGGGGCTCGGCGGGTGTCTTGAACTTGGATCAGGAGACCGCCAGATCGATGCTTGAGATCGAGCCGATTCGACTGGTGGGTGCCGAGACCGCCAAGAAGAAGATCGACGATGGCGCAATGGAGTTGGTCGGGCAGATCAGCCACAGCTTCGATGTGTCGTACACCGGCCCCACCAAGCTGTTCTAGGGCCCCGGCGAGCTCCAACATTGTTCCAACAAGTCCATCTGGCTGGTAAGGCGGCTGGTGTTGTAGAGGCCGGCGAGGAACTCAAAGACCTCCTTCCGGGCCTGCTCGGGCGTCCAGAAGACCATGAGCCGAAGCAGCTGCTCGAGACCGCACAGGACCTGAGCCGCGCCTAGAAGCGCAATCAATCTCCGCTCCAATCCGTAAGCGCCACATGCGCATGCTCCTCCAGCAAATCGCAGACGGTTTCCGAGACAAGCCCATGACCGCTCCCGATGCACTGCGGGCCGGTATCCGCTGGCTGGTTGCCGTGGCCTGCGTGCTACTCCTACGGAGCCTCACTCTTCTGATTGCCATCGAGGCTGGTTTCGGCGTGGGGCCCGGCTTGGTAGCCATCGAGGCCCTCTCGACACTGCTTATTTTCATGGCCGGACTGCAGGTTAGTCGTGGCCTGAAGCCGCACGGGCACTGCATCATGGCCTGCGCAGGGCTGTACATCTTCGCTGGCCTGACGCCGCACCTGGTCCGGGCCGACAACCCCTTAGAGTCATGCTTTAGGGTGGTACTTTTCGGGGGGCCCATCATCGAATTGGTCACCTTCGCGCTGCTGGCTGGGGCGGTCTGGAAGATCGCCGCTCCGGATCGACCTGCCCACATCGCCTGGGCCATCGCGGCGGTCTTTCCCGTGGCTCTGGTGCTCAGCTTGCCGGCCATCTTTGGGCACGAGGGCGAGATCATCGGTGCCTGGCTCCTTGCCCCCCCAGCTGCCGCCGCCTTGGCTTGCTTTCTGGCCTACCGACACATGCGCATTCCACGGGCTGAGCTTGAGCTCGCTCAGCTCATGGAGCGACCCGAATTCGATGAATTCTACTTGATAGAGCACACCTTCCCTGCCGGTGTGGCCACTAGCATTGTGCTTCCCTTCACCCCCTTTGAGCGCGCAGAAGGTGGGGGCACGCCTTTGGGGAATCCGGTGCTGGACGAGCTGCTCCCCATCTACACCAAAGAGCCAATGCAGCTGGCTGAGATCCTGGCTGGCAACGAGGCCACTGTGCTCGCAGTTCTGCATGCCTGGCCCAATGCGACCCTACACAACAACACGCTGTCTTGGGAGGCGAGTATGGCCCAAATTCAGGAAAGAGGTCCGAATATCGGGGTGGCCATAGTCAGGGTTCAAAATGAACTATCCAGCTTCCAGAGGCTTTTTGGAGTGCCGTTTCAAGAAGTCCAATAGCCCGACGTGGAGACCCAGAGGCTCCAACCCAAGGCGTAGAAACGCACTGGAGGCCGGGCTCACTGCGCTCGCGGCGGTCTGCTCCCTCGAAACGCCGGCGACAGTCGAGAAGCTCCTGCGCTTCATCGAGGGGCACGACCTGTAGTGGGCAAGCCCGTTGCATAGACCTGGGAGCCAAGACTCTGTTGGGTCAGCGAATCTCCCTGGGGTACTGCGCCCGAATCGGCTGCGGCTCCCCATCCGGAAACGCCAGCAACTCCCAGGCCACAAACAGCCGCGGCATGCGGCCCAAGGTCGGCTCCAGGGCCACGCCAATACTCGTGTGTGTGCAGGTCTCGCAGAGCAGGTTGCGCGCGTGGCCGGGGCTCAGTGCGACCAAGTCATGGGCCTCTTCCCAGCTCGGGGCCGCGGCCAGGTTCTCGTAGATCTCGGCCCTAGGTCTAAAGCCTGCCTCCGCCCGGTCTGCCAAGGTCGGCACGCCGGCGAGGACATGGCCAACCTGTCCTCGCCAGGCCATGGTCGCAGCTTGCTCGCGGGCCAAGGGCTCAAAGGGCTCAAAGCGCTGCACGGGAGCCAACCCAGCATCTTCTCTCAAGGCGTTCAAGCTGAGAAACAAAGCATCAGCGGCCGCCATCGGGTCCTGGGGTGTAGTGGAGGCCCGGGGCAAGCTTGTTGGCTCCGGCGGTGGCACGTCCACAAACACGGACCAGAGCAGCAGTACCCGACTGTCTTTGCCTTGGGTGCCCACCACTTCAAAGCGGTACTCGCCCGGCAGGTTGGTCGCCGTGAACCACTGAGCCACGTTTGCTTTGAGCGGTAGCTCGACGATGCGGCGGTCAGGCGGGTCGATGTAGAGAACGAGATCCCAGCCCTTGGCCAGGGGCTCCACGCTCGTCGGGATAGGGTCTCCCAGCGACAAGTCCCGGGGGACGGGGTCCAGCAAGGCCATTGAGGGGCAGATTCCGGCGACCCAGAGGGTGCTGCCGTTGTCGAAGTCCCGGCGCGCAAAGGCCACATCCACCGGCACGGTGGACACCAATGCCAGGGACGCAAGCTCCTCTATAAGACGCTCCGGCTGTGCGCCGGACCCCGTCAGCTCGCGCACGAAGCTCGCTGGGCATGGATAGCCAGCCAGAGCCCGCGCATCTTGGGCTTGGCGCGGTGGAATCC
Organism: Cognaticolwellia sp.; assembly: GCA_047621545.1. Taxonomy (GTDB): domain Bacteria; phylum Myxococcota_A; class UBA796; order UBA796; family CAJQPC01; genus CAJQPC01. Next base: position 3,849 of record JBLHMA010000244.1, read on the forward strand.
GGGCGCCCGGGTCTCGGGCATGCGCCGTGAGGATGGAGACCGACTGCGCCAGACTCTGGTCCCATTGGCCACCAGGAACCCGGGCTACCAGGTCTTGGGCAAAGTCCGGGGCCAAGGTCGTCGGGCGGCTGCGCACCATTGGCACGACCTCGGGCTCGGCCACCGGCGTAGAGCGGGTGCCACAGGCCATCAGGATCCAGAGCAGGCTCAACGGGCCACCAGGGCGACCACGCGCATTCCCTCGGCGGTCCAGCCCACATTCAGGCCGACGAGATTCAGGTTGGCATCGCGCAGGGCGGGTCGGGCGTCGATGGACCAGAACCAAGCGTCCAGGCAACCATTCAGACCCTCGCCCTGACAGACAAGAATCTGGGAATCCCTAAGCCCGGCCCGGGCTGCCAGCTCCACGACATTGAGCTCCTCGGCCGTCCCGCTGTCCAAGGCCCGGGCATGCTTGCCGGCCAGGGCCAGTGCGACCGGATCCATCTGCAGTTGGGGCGCGCCCAGCAAGTTGCGTAGCTCGTTGAGGCTCGCCTCGGCGCGGCGCAGGGCCTCGTCTCCCTTGGGTTTGTCCAGCTCTACGCCGAGGAATGGCCCGTCCTGGGGGGTCTCCTCTCCCACGTACACCGGGAGCTGAAGCAGAAGCGTGCGTGCGTTGCCGTCTCCCAGGCCGTAGAGCTCCACCAGCCACTCACCGGGCGCATCGTAGCTCCCCGGCCCCAGGCGGGGTTCACCCTCTGGCGGCAACATGCGCTGTTCGATGTTGGGCCAGCTCTGGTCGCTGAGCTGGAGGGAGAGGCGGTCGCCGACCTGAGCCTCTCGTGCAAAGGGCCTTACCTTCGCGGGGACCTGTCCAACCAGCAGCACCCAGGTGTCTTGTCCAGGAGAGCGGGAGCGCGCGACACCGATGGGAAGGCTGGGATCCAGCTCGGCCACGGAACTCTCAAAGGCTGGCGGAATTTGGTCCTTGGCCACCCGCTCCACGAGCACCGTGGAGACCTGGTAGGGCCAGCCAGCTGTGATCAGGGCCCAGTGGAGGCTGGCCTGGTCGATGCCTCCAGCTTCGTTCATCAGCAAGCTCATGCTTCCTGCGGCCCCGGAGAGGGTCTCATCTGTGCTTTTGCCTCGAGCCACGTAGGCGACCAGTGGATCTCGGGCTTGTCCAGGGGCTTGGGTGTAGACCGTGGCGTAGGGCGCAGGCAGGATCGGCGAGAGCGGCGGGGCGGGTGGGCCGGTCTCGACGGGGGCCTTGGGGCAAGCGAACAAGAGCAGGGTCAGCAGCATTTGGGTCCTTCGCAGGGGCTCTACAAAGCCCAGATAACGTGGGCTCTTCGGGAAGGGTTCAGCAAGGGCCGTGCCACTGAAAAACAGGCTTCTGGTGCATCCCTGGCCGGGGCGTGGGACAAGGTGTCGAGCGGGTCGGTGTGCTGTCCTCGACCCGGACAAGCTGTCAGGAGCGTTTTTGGTTGGTGCACTGCTCTCTACCGCCGAGCTGGTCGCGGTGAATCTCTTGCTCTTGGCCTTTGACCTCTGGCTGCTCCGGCGCCTGCACCAACGGCGGGATCCCAAGCTCTTGATCACGGGTCTACTGGCCGGGTTTTCGTTGTGCGGGACTGTGGCGATGCTCTTGATGCTCGCAGGGTGGAGCACGGTATTCGGGGTCATGCAGCTGTTGTGCTGGGCCCTGTTTCTGCACGGTCCGGTGGTGATCTTGGCGGCGGCAGCCTGGATCCCCAAGCTGCGCTGGATGGCCATCTTGCCCCTGCTCAGCACTGCACTGGCCATCGAGGCCTTTGTGCGCGAGCCCACGGCCTTGGGTGTAGAGACCCTTCAGATACCAGTCCAGGGTTTGGAGGAGCCGTACACCATCCTGCTGATCGCCGACCTGCAGACCGACTCGGTCGGAGACTACGAGCGGCAAGCGCTGGCCCAAGTTCGGGCCCTTGAACCAGATCTCTTGCTCTGGGCGGGCGACTACATCCAGGTCTACGAGCCCCAGGGTTACCAGGTCCAGCTGCAGGCCCTGCGCGCGGAGATCCTGGGACTGAGCACCCCAGGCTTGGCTGTGGGCGGAGACATAGACGGATTAGGGCGTTGGCAGGACCTCTTTGAGGGAACGCAGACCCGGGCGCTGACCCAGAGCCAGACCTTGGATGTGGGGCCTATCGCTGTCACCGGCCTGACCTTGGCCGACTCGCGCAGCGCTACCCCGCCCATTCCCAGCTTGGACAAACCTCATGTGGTCTTTGGTCACGCGCCCGATTTTGCCCTGGCTAGGCCCGACGCGGAGCTTCTCTTGGCTGGACACACCCATGGCGGCCAAGTTCAGCTGCCGGGGATCGGGCCGCTGATGACCCTCTCAGAGGTCCCACGGGAGTGGGCCAGCGGCGTGACGCAGCTCTCAGACGCCAGTACCTTGGTTGTTTCTCGGGGAGTAGGTTTGGAACGAGCAGATGCGCCAAGGCTCAGGCTCTTCTGTGAACCGCAGCTGGTGCTGATTCATCTGGTGCCAAGTCCCTAAAGACGGGGGTGTTTTTGCCGAGGAGAGAATCGGAGGCCTGAGGATGCAAGCTTGGATTCAGAAGGCGATGAACTTTGCCGACCGCTTCGTCCCTGATGTCCTGCGTGCGGAGGGCGGGGATCGATTGCGCGACGCGCGTACCTTGGTGTTGGTCAGCTTTTTGCTCGGCATTTGGGGGCCGCCATTCACTGCGCTCAACGTGGTCATGGAGACCCATCTGCTTCTCTTTGTGGTGTTCACGGGAACCATGGTCATCTTGTTGGTGCCTTTCTTGATGCGCCTCACAGGCAGCTTGAAGTGGAGTATTCGCTTGGCGCTGACAGTGATGTGGTGGGTGCTCTTCGGCTCTGCCTTTGCTCTGGACGGCCTCGCCTCGCCCAGCTTGCTCTGGCTGCCTGCCTTGCCGCTGAGCGCGATCATGCTGCTCGGCTCCGGCGAGGCGCTCGGGTGGGCGCTGTTCACCGCGCTGTGTTTTGCCAGTCTTCCTGTGGCCGATTCCATGGGGGTTCACTTTAGAAAGGAGCTGAGTGGCGCCTTCTTCAATCTCTACTGGGGCGCCTGCGCGGTCTCCGCTGTGGCCGTCTTTTGCAGCATCGGTGCCGCCTACGAGGCCACCAAGAACCGAATGCAAGCCGATCTGCAGGAAGCCCTGTCCACCGCTGACGAAGCTCTGGCCGGGACCCGCTTGGTGTTGGACAACGTGGACCAAGGGCTGCTCATCCTCAACCCCCAAGGGCAGGTGGGAAGCCAGGCCTCTCAGGCCATGGGCAGCTTGCTCGGCGAAGCCGAGAGGGGCACACACTTCTCTGAGCTCTTGGCGCAGGCGGACGCAGACTTTGCGGACTGGTGGGCCTTGGCTTGGGAGAGTGTCAGCGATGGTTTTTTGCCCTTGGAGTTGGCCATGAGTCAGCTGCCCTCGCGCTTGGAGCACCGAGAACGAAGCTTGCAGCTCCACTACCAGCCCATCATGGACGGGGAGGAATTGACCCAAGTCATCGTAGTCGTCAACGACATCTCCGCAGATCTGGCCCAGGAACGCGCACAGGTCCTTCAGCAGGAGGTCTTGGCTGTGTTCCAGCACCTGACGCGGGATCCAGGCGGCTTTGAGGGCTTTCTGCGGGAAGCGCGCTCGCTGCTGTCCGGAATGCCAGACATGCGGATAGAGGAGACCCTCCGGACCGTCCATACTCTCAAGGGCAACGCCGGCCTGTTCTCGGTGCGTAGCGTCGTCGAAGTCTGCCACCGGGTGGAAGACGCCTTGATTCATGGAGGCAGTGAGGAGGTTGGATTGGACGAGGTGCTGCAAGCTTGGGGTGCCTTTGAAGACCGCCTCTCCGAGCTGAGGGGGGAAGACAGCCAGGACACCCGTCCCGTGCTCCAGCGCGACCTTGACCTGTTGCTGGACGCCATCGACACCCAGCAAGACCACCGCACACTGCTCGCCTTGATCCGCGGCTGGGACATGGAAGACATTCGGGGCCGGCTTCAGCGCTTCGGAGAGCAGAGCAAGGCCATTGCGGATCGCCTGGGCAAGTGGGGCCTGCGTGTTGAGGTGGATTGTGGCGAACTGCGCGTCGATCCCCTTGTCTTGCAGCCTCTCTGGTCGGCGTTTGCCCACGCGGCCCGCAACGCGGTGGACCACGGCATCGAGACGCCAATTGAGCGCCTTGCGGCCAACAAGTCCGCGTTTGGAA
>JBLHMA010000245.1:0-7910 GCA_047621545.1 Cognaticolwellia sp.
GCATCACTACTCCAGTCGCTTGCGGATATTTTCGAGCTTGTCGATCTGGGCCTGGGCCCGCTCTGCCTCGGCGGAAGAACCTTTGCTACTCATGTGGCGCTTGTAGGTCGCCCAGCCGTTGACCGCTTGGTCCAACAGATCCAAGTCGTCCTCGGAGGCGTAGAATAGCCCCTGGTAGGCGGCCGCCTTGGTCTCGTAGATGTCGGCCTTGGTTCCAAAGACCAGCTCAGAGGGGATTCGAGCCCAGTATCGCTCAGCTTGGCTGGCGGACTCCAGGGCCAAGCTGTAGGAGCCGCGGTTGGCGTACCAGACAGCCTGCTTGCTCAGATACACCGAGTTGTATTGGTTCTCCGGCAGCACCATCAGCTGCTCCAGGTAGCGCTTGACTGCCTTGGTATCCTCGTCCTGTTCCGCGTTCATAAGCAGTAAGGCACGGCTGCGGGTGTAGGAGGGATCGCTGCTCACGACCATCTCCAGGTTCATCACGTCGGAGGCGCTCAGGCGGCCTTTCCGAGCGTCGTCTGCGTAGCCGTCCAGGTTGATGGCAGGTGGGGTACCCGTGTCCTGGCTGAGCTCTGCGATGGGGTCAGCTTCCACGAAAGGTGCGGCAGCGCTCTTGGCGCTCGAGATGCTCTCCCGGGGCTGGCGAACCTCCCGCTCGGGGCTACTCCGGGGCTGCCTCACGACAGGCGAGGCCACGGGCTCTCTGCGAACGGGCTCACTGAGGACGGGCTCACTGCGGACGGGCTCACTGCGGGCGGGCTCACTGCGGGTGGGCTCACTGCGGGCGGGCTCGCTTTGTGGCTGAGTGGCTACGGCAGGCGTCTTGACCGGCTCTTGCTCTGCTTCCGGCTTCTGGGGTTCGGATGCAGCGGCCACCGTGGGCGCTGTGAGCACCGCCTCGGCAGGTTCAGCCAGCCCCAGTTCTGCCTGGTCTGCGACCGGCGCATCCAGTGCCGCAAGCGATGGAAGCCCGTCTGCCAAGTCGTCGATGTAGAGAGTCCCGTAGTACCAAAGAGCGCCGCTGGCTCCAAGGCAGGAAACTATCAATACGGCTGCCAACACGCCGAGTATTGGAACGAGCATGGAGCGCTTCTTCGGCGTCTCCTCGTCGACCACGGGGAGAGGGCTCTGTCGGGGAGGAACCGGTGCCAGAGGAACGGGCTTCTGCTTGAGGGGGGAGACCGTCGTCGAAGCTCCCTCGTTCCGCTTCAGCTGCACCGGTTGGGTCGCCGCAGGTGGCGGGCCAGGGGGGGCCTTCGGTATGGGCTGCGTTGCGGCGCCCACTGCCGCAGCGCCAGTTGGACGGGGCGTGGTGCCCAGGGGGGGCGCGGTCGGCGCAGCGTCATCCGGCTGGTGCACGGGCAGAGGCGCCGTCGGGTCCCAGGAGTTCATGCCGGATGGCATGCCCTCGGGTGCGTCGAAAGCCTCCAGGACCTCATCGTCTGGATCCGCGTGGGGAACCGAAATTCGAGGCGATGGGGCCATGCGCGGGCCACGTATTGGGGGGGCGGTCTGCTCGGGGGTCGGAGGGGCCGGAATAGCCGCGGTGACCTCTCCTGGTGACAGGGGCAGCCGAGGAACCGGCGGCGGCATGGAGAAGCCCACGTTTGTGGTCTCTTCGTTCCCGTGCAGAGGTGGCTCGTCGTCCTCCAGAGGCAGCAAGGTCGGGCTGGGGGCTGGGACGGCAGGCGCTGCGCCGAATCCACCGGGGATGGGATGGAAGAACGGCGTGGGGGCGGGCTGGTTCACTTCCCTGGGCCTGGCCGGTGCGGGGCCCTCTGCCAACTCTGTCGGCGGGTTTGAGATCTCGGCCAGCTCCCGTCGCTGAGCTTTCAGCAGAGTCTGCTGCTCACGCAGGGTGCGTTCTTCGCGCTCTTGCGCGCTCTTCTTGGCGATGCGCTCCGCGGCCAAGATGTGGGCGGCTGTGGTCTCCGGCTCCAACGCGACGCTGGGCTTGCCGGCAGCGGCCTTGTTGATACTCGTCAGGAAGCGCTGGGTGTCTTCGACGATGTTTGAGAAGTCGTAGCTGGCCATCAGACCGCGCAGCTCTTCCCGAAGCACGAAGGCGCGCTGGTAGCGGTGCGAAGGATTCTTGTTCAGCGCCCGAGCGAGGACTTTTTCCAGACCCGGCATGCGAGCCTGAACTTCAACCATGGCTGCTGACACGTCTGCGGCCCGAACTTGGTGGATCGTCTGAAGGCTGCTGTCGGCCCGGAAGAGGGGCTTGAGCGTGAGCAGCTCGTACAGGATTGCGGCCAGCGAGAACACATCGCTGGCGCAGCTAAGCTTCTGGTCAGGCCAGGTCTGCTCGGGGGAGAGGTACTCCAAGCGCTGGGGGATCGGGCTGCTCACACCACTCTGGGAGAGAGCAGTGGGGGAGCGGGTCAGAGCAAAGCCCCCTAAAACCACGCGTGCTTGGTCGGTGGCGAATAGGTGAGCTGGCTGTAGACCCAGATGCAGCAAGTTCTCGGCGCCAGTGCTCTTGCCAGGCCGGCCGTGTAGGACCTCCAGGGCGGAGCAGAGCTGGGTGGCCAAGTTCAGGAAGACATTGGCGGGCACATGTTGGCCCTGGGCCCTGCAACCGCTCAGGATTCGGTCCAGATCCAGGCCTTCGACCCAGGTCTCTACGACCAATCTCTCGTCCTCGAATTCGACCCAGTCGAGCAGAGGAACCAGTAGCGGATGGGAGACTGCGAGAAGGTCGCGCACCCGCGCTTCAAGGCCTGCAAGCTTTCCGCGGTCTCTACCTAAGTAAGGGAGAACGCGGCGAATCAATACGCGACGGCCATTGCTGGCCATCACACCTTGGTAGGATTCAGAGACCCCGCTTGTCCCCAGCTTCCGCTGGAGAGTGACGGGACCAATGGTCTTGGGGAGCAACATCATCAGGGACCTGCCAGGTCACGGGTGTGGCGCTCGTAGCGCAGCAGCTCGCCGCAGGCGCACGACAAAGTGCCGGTCAAACCCGGGTGGTGCTTCGGTGCCGCCGAAAAGCATGGTTGGATAGCGGAATGGACCGCAGACGTCAAGACCTCATCAAGGCGTCTTCTCAACTGCCCGGCGCGCCTGATAAGCTCTGCGCCGATGGCTTTCTTTGACCAGCTTCGCCGGAGCTTCAAGCGCTTGCTCTCCGGCATCGACGCTATGGAAGATCAGGCCCGCGCCGAGGATCCACTGCGTTCTGCGCGTGAGATTCAGCAGCGCGGGGCAGGGGCTGTAGAGGTGAAGGGCGGGGTCGAGGACCTCTTAGAGCTGGAACTTGATCAGCCTATAGACGATCTCGAACTGGAAGAAATCTCTATTGATCAGGAAGATTCCCTCCTGGAATTGGATGACGATCGGCCGCCCTTGGAAGCGCTGCTCGGGCCCGTTTCTGGTCGATGGGAGCTCTCCCACGAGGACACCGAAGAGGTGACTGAGCTGGCCATCCCCGCCGACTCCTTGGCTCGGCTGACGGAGCTGGCCGATGTGGAGGACTCAGCGTCCCGGGATCTGACTGAGCAGCTCAACCGGGGAGTTCGCGAGGAAGTGACCGAGGTTACGATGCTGCACGAGCTACCCCCGATAGTGCCGCCGACCGAGCTGGCCATGACCGAGATGGAGAGTATGTACACCGAGGCGGGGGCGATCTGGACGGCCTCCGAGTCCACCATCGGCCTGGATGAGGATCTCAACGACGAGCCGAGCGAAGACTTTGGCCTGGGTAGCTTCTCGTGGAACGAAGAGGACGCCGAGCTTGGGCAAGAGGCTGCGCGCTTCCCCAACAGCCTCAAGCTTCCCGATGAGCAGGTGATCGAGCAGCTTCGACTCGCCCACTATCCCAGCCTGGTTCAAGCCAGCGACAAGGCCTTGCATACGCTCGCGAAGGTCGACCAGCAGCTTCTCCACGAGGTGCAGGAACTTGGAAGCGCGGTGGGGGGACTCCTCCTCTGTAGGGAGACCGTCTGGGAGGCCGCGTGCATGTGGTCCTGCCTGCAGCTCGATCCTACACTTCGTGCTCTGTGGGCCGGCTCCGATTTAGAGGAAGCTGAGACTTGGCGCCGGATGGCGTGGGCTGCATGGCCCTACCTGCCCGATCTGCTTCAAGCGGGTGGCGGGCTGGACCCCTTCGGTATCCATGAGTCGATGGTGGCCACCAGAGCCCTTTTGGAGAAGCGCCGCGAGGTGGTCGAAGCTGATTCTGCTCTCGAGCAGGCGATGGAGAGTCTCCCGGTAGAGGACTGTGGTCTCTTCGCCTTGGAGGGCTTCGAATGGTTGGCTTAAGCCTGATATTGGCCTGCGCGACTGTGCAGACCCAGGGCATTGTGGAACTCACTACAGGGGGCGTCTTGCTTCACAGTGATGAGCGAGACTACGAACTCCAGGTAGAAGGGGAGATGGTCGCGCTGCGGGCCATGGACGACTGCACCGTCTCTGTAGACGGTGTTCGGCGCGGTCGAGCGCTACGGGTTCAGGATTACCGGGTCATTGCGGCCCAGGATGGCTCGGCGCCATTTGTCGGGGTCCTTCGCCAGAATGGGGACAAGGTCGACCTGATCCTGCGTGGCTCAGGCATGCGCCTCGTGATGGTGGGCCCAGGTGCCGAACTCCTCGAGCCCTACGTGGGACAACCCGTGATGGTCCTGGGGTTTGCCAGCGGACCGCATGAGTTGACCGTCATGGGCTACACACCGCTGGAGCCTTAGCCCACGGGCAGGTAGGCCAAGCTGGGGCTGACACAGGGGCGCCACCAAAAGCGGCCCACTGCAACCATCGGGCAACCACCGGTACCGTCTCTGAGAGCCGTGGTTAGGCCAGCTTCTCAAACAGCTGGAGCCCCCCATGTCCCGCCTCGCCCTCCTCTCCGTCAGCGACAAGACCGGAATCGTCGAGCTCGGTCAGGCCCTCGTCGACCAAGGCTTTGAGATCCTCTCCACCGGTGGCACTGCCAAGGCCTTGATGGCCGGTGGAGTCGCCGTGACGAAGGTGAGTGAGTACACCGGCGCCCCCGAAATCTTTGGTGGCCGCGTCAAGACCCTCCACCCCAAGATCCACGGGGGAATCTTAGGCCGGCGAGGTCAGGACGAGGCGGAGGCCCAGGCCAACGACGTGCGCTGGATCGAGGTGGTGGCCTGCAACCTCTACCCATTTGAGCGCACCGTCAGCGGCGGTGCATCCTTGCCCGAGGCCGTGGAGCAGATCGACATCGGCGGCCCGTCGATGGTGCGCTCCGCGGCCAAGAACCACGCATCGGTAGCCGTGGTGGTGGATCCCAGCGACTACCCAGCCCTTTCAGGTGGTGTCTCCGAGCTGAGCGCCACCCAGCGCCAGCACCTAGCGGTCAAAGCCTTCCAGCACACCGCCGCCTACGACGGCCTGATCTCCTTGTGGCTGGCCAAGGAAGTCTCCGCACCAGAGCCCAAGGAGCTGGCCATTCCAATGCGGCGGGTCCAAGGCCTGCGCTACGGGGAGAACCCCCATCAGAGCGCCATCTTCTACGCGGACCCCAACCCCCATGGCCGCAGCATGGCCCGCATCGAGCAGCTCCAGGGCAAAGAGCTCTCTTTCAACAACCTGGCCGATCTGGACGCCACCCTGCGTGCCACCTTTGAGTTCGAGGACCCCACCTGTGTGGTCGTCAAGCACATGAATGCCTGCGGGGTCGGGGTTCACCCCAGCGACCTGACCCAGGCCTTCAAGATGGCGCTCAGCGGCGATCCAGTCTCAGCTTTCGGTGGCATCCTGGCCTTCAACAGGCGCCTGAGCGTCGACGACGTGCGCGCCATTCGCCAGAGCCGTGTCTTCTTTGAGGTGCTCGCCGCGCCTGGCTTTGACGAAGAAGGCCTAGCGCTGCTCTCCAAGCGCACCAAGCTGCGCGTGATGAAGCTGCCCCAAGACTGGAGCAGCTCTGTGCCGGCCGGCGTAGACGGACGCCGCGTTCAGGGTGGCTGGCTGCTCCAAGACTGGGACGTCGGCGGCCAGATGGGTTGGACCGTCGCCACCTCCAAGCAGCCTACCCCCGAGCAGGTTCGTGAGCTCAACTTTGCTTGGAAGGTCGCTCGCAATGTAAAGAGCAACGCCATCGTCTTGGCGCGCAGTGAGGGAGAGGGGCTGGTGCTCAACGGGACGGGTGCCGGCCAGATGAGCCGCGTGGACAGCGTTCACTTGGCGATTCGAAAGGCTACCCGGCCCACCCAAGGCTCGGTGTTGGCCTCGGACGCCTTCTTTCCCTTCGCAGATGGCATTCAAGCCGCGGTCCAAGCCGGTGTGAGCGCTATCATCCAGCCAGGGGGATCCATCCGGGATGAAGAGGTCGTCGCAGCTGCCGAGGCCGCTGGCGTAGTGATGGTGATGACCGGAGCGCGGCACTTCCGCCACTGAGAGCCAGGTCTTGAACCCTTCCGCGTTCATAGGGTTAGCGGAAGGGTATGCTCCTTCTCCTGGCGAGCCTTGGTCTCCACGTGGGTGCTGCCCCATCTCGGGTGGCACTCGCCAACGCCGTTGACGCCTACCACCAGCAGAGTCGCGATGTGCGCCCGGAGCTCCGGGCCCTGCTTGAGCAGCGTCCCTGGGACGACGACGTGGCCTTCTGGCTAGCTCGGGCCGAGCTGGATAACAGCCATTGCATCAAGGCCGCGGAGCTGCTCTATGCCCGCGACGGGGTGGGTATTCCCTCCGCTGAGTTTCGCGCTTGGCAGGCCCAGGCCCTTACCTGCACAGGGGACTTGCAGGGGGCTTGGGAGCAGGGCCTGCAGGTCACGGAGTTAGACCCCCGGAGCGTGGTCTATGCACCACACAATGCCCTGATGGGGTTGTTGTCGTTTAACCAAGGCCAGCCTGCCCAAGCGGCCGCCTACCTGCACTTGGCCGGGGGCAGTCCCGAACTCTCCCTCGCATCGGCGGTGCGTAGCCAGGTCCCTCAGCGCATGCTTGGAGTCAAGGTTCTTGAGAGCCGGGAAGGCAGCTTGGTGTTGAAAGCGCTCTCCTCTTCCTGGCGTCTTGACCTGAGAACGGGCCTGATGCAGCCCTTCGCGTTGAGCACTTCACCGCCTCTACCTGCGCGGCTTCAAGACAAGCCCGGTCGGCGCTCGATGGGCCGGCGCTGCGCCTTGCCGACTTGGGCCTCCCCGGCTGAACCCCTCGTATCTGGGGCCAGTGGAATCTTTGAGCTACGCGGGGACCGGGTCGAGCAGCGGGTAATCGCACGACCTGGAGAGCAACTTGAAGCCCCGGTCTGCGACGGTGAAGAGCTCAGCTACCTGCGCAGGGCGCCTGGGCGAGAACGACCCGAGACCACGCTGGTCCACCACGGCCAGATCCAGAGCCTGGATGGGGTTCCCGTGTCCTTTGATGTGGGCCCGGGCGGCTTGGTAGTAGCCTTGCTCGATGGCCGCATTTTAGTGGGCGGCAACCCAACCTTTGAGACCGCACTGGCCCTCAGAGAGCCCCGGTGGAGCCCTTGAGGCGTCCCTTGTTTCCGTTCAGCGGCAAGCCGGAGTGGGCGTCTGGACGCATGCGGATCATGGTCAGTACCCGACCGTCCATCCACTGATAGCGGCCATCCAGGGAAAAACTATGTTCTTCCTGGTCTCCTGTTTCTTCCAAGCCTTTCTGCGCTTCCTGGTCCTTGAGATGTAGGTCCACGCTGGCCGTCAGATCCAGATCCAGGTGAATTCGGGCCTCTTGAAAGTCGATGTAGCGCCGCAAGTGCGGGTTCAATACCTTGTAGACCGCCTCTTTCAGGGAGAAGCGCAGCAATAGGCTGGTCCATTGTCGCTCAGGAGGCAGCTCCTTGAGCTCCTTGAGCTCCTCGGGGCGCAACACCTTGGAGGCGACACCCATGCGCTCGGGGCTCAGATCTTCTAAGTCCACGCCCAGCTGACCGTGGCGTGAGCGGGCGACCAACGCGACTGCCAGGGTGCGCTTGT
>JBLHMA010000246.1:0-7880 GCA_047621545.1 Cognaticolwellia sp.
GCAAGCACCGAGTGCGAATAGGAGAGACCATCCGTTCTGGAAGGCCCAGAGAAGGTGCCGCTGCTGCTGGGGCGCTTGTCAACGAATGCAAAGTTAGGGGTCTCGCCTTCCCAGCGGACTTCCAAGCGTTCGGTGCGGTTGCTCCAATGAAAGTCTAAGTCTGCGTCTCGGCCGGCGCTGAGTGGCAGCAGCACACTGATCTGCTCACCGGGGGCCGCCAAAGTCAGTGTGTTCAGTGGCGCGTTGAGCAGGGAGAGGCTCTGAGGCGTCCAAGTGTTCTCGGCAGCAGAGAGGTATCGGGTCTCCCCCTCTTGGGTGCGTATGCGGGCCGCAGCGATTGTGGGGCCACCTAAAGGAAGAGGTACAAAGCAGCGCACGGAGAGCCACTCCCGAACCTGGTGCGTCACGCAGAGGTTTCGCGACGAGCCTGAGACGGAGTTCTCGGGCAGGCGGCGGACCTCATCCCAGGTAGGGGGACGGCTGTGGCCTTGGGGGATCCCTGGGGCGGGCTTGGCCATGGGTGCCGGGGTTTTCAGGGTGGTGTCCAGGGCTTGGGCGACCGCAGCGTTGCCCTTGGCGGACATGTGCAGGTCCCCGTCCAAGAAGGCGCCTGGTTGGGCGGCGAGCAGTACTGGGCTCAGGTTCAGGTGGCGCAGCCCCAGGCGGTCGGCGTCTTCCATCAGCGCGTCGATCAGGATCAGGGTCTCCGACATGTCCTGGCGCGGCTGGTCGTATTTGTCCCATTCTGCAGAATCGACCTGAACATCCAGGGGCAAACCCACTACGGTCAGCGAGGCGCCGTGCTCTGCACACAGGGCCTGGAGGGCGACCAGCTCGGTCCAGAAGGGCGAAGCTGGTGCCGCGTCGGCGGTGTAGATGGGCGTTGAGATTTCCAGGTCGAGCCGAAGCTTTCGACGTTTTTCGAGCAGCTCCGTGACCTCGTGGGCGCGGGCACCGGGGTGGGCACTGGCCCAAGCCCCAAGCTTCTCCTCTGCACCTTGTAGGCGCTGTGCGCTGGTCAAGAGCAGCGCGGCGATGTCGGGCACAGGTCGCGCGGCTTCGACGTTCCGGGGGTAGAGAATGTCCAGGTAGGGGCTCTCAGGCGCCAGCTTCTCCTGGATCGCGTCGATGGGGTCCTGGTCGGGGTGCTCAATCTCCCAGAGCATCAGGGCCAGCTGAGACTCGCTATCGGAGAGCAGGGCGTGCTGTCGGGCGTAGTCTCGGCTTCGCCTGGCCTGGGGTTCCTGGCCGTCCCAGGGCATCAGGCCCAGCCCACCCCCGCTCCCGGAGAGCAGGCCGCGCTGTTGGGCGTAGTCTTGGCTTTGCATGGCCTGGAGTTCCTGGCCTTTTCGGGCCTGGTTCTCGCCCGCAAGCTGGGCCAATATCAGCTCCTGAAAGTCTCCCTCAGACGGCAGGTTGGGGCTCTGTTGGTCTCCAGCATGCCAGAGCTTTCGTAGGTGGTAGATCGCGTGGCTGCGGCCCATCATCCAGCTACGGCCGGGAAACTGGACGACGGACTCGGGCGCCAGCTCCTTGCGCAAGGCCCAGCCGTCGACCACCTTGTGCCGGCCGGTGTTGGGGTTGCCCAGCTCAAAGGGGTCGTTGGCGAAGTTGTAGACCACCACCACCTCCGTGATGCCGTCTCGGGCGGCCAGCTGCTCGGCGACCACCGCCCGGTATTCGCTGGGTCCGTAGGTAATGACCCCGCCGTTGAGCACCTTGCGGCCGCTGATGTCTGCGAGCTGGACGCTGTGGGTTTCGTTGTTGTTGACCCCCAGGCCAAAGACCTGAGAGTCCCCGACAATGAGCACCTCGCCCTCTTCGGACAGCCCCCAGTCTTGCCCGCGGTAGCCGGATTCGTTGATCTGGATCTCTGAGGTGTTCCCTCGGAAGGTCAGGCGGGTGCTTGCGCCCGGATCCAGGCGAACCCCCAGCTCCGCGTCGGCTACGAACCGGTTGAAGACCGGAAAGCCACCCCCATCCACAGCCCAGGCCGCGCCCTCTACAAGGCCCAGGCCCAGGCCCAATCCCAGGGCAACACGCAGCAGTTTTTTTTTGTTCATATGCAGGTAGACCTTAGCGCTGTTGCGGGGTTCCCGTTCTGTTGGGTTTGCCAAGCGGCTCACCAGCGGGCTCGCTTCCACAACGGTCACAGGCTAGGCCCGCTTACGCCACCGAGGCCCCAATGACCCAGCAGAGCAAGACCGAAGCGCACCGCCCGCTAGATGAAGAGGAGCGCGAAGAGCTGGACTGGCTCATTGAAGCCGGGGCCACTCTGTTGACCGAGTGGGGTTTGATGCCCCAGGACCCGACCGACTCCGATCAGCTGCACGCCGCTGTGCTCCAGGCCATCGCGGACAAACGGATCGAGGCGGAGAACGTTGACGATGCAGCCTTTGCCTTGGGTGCGCTTTGGGGCGATGCGCTGTGTGCTGGCGAGGGCCTGGAGTGGGTCGCGCTGGAAGACGGTCACGCTCTGGCGCCGGCTAAGAAGAAGAGCAAGGCGCTCCCCCGACGCGTGTTTGAGGAGCTGCGGGCCCTGATGCTGGGCTGAGCCCTGTCTCACGCCAGTCCGGTTGCTCCACTGTTTCGCCTGAACCGGTTCTCCAGCCAGCTCCAAGCACCACTTCCCAGCGTCCACAGTGCAGCCGGTATGAGCCCTCCCTCTGTTGTGTTCGTCAGATTCGCGATCGGGGCCTCGGAGAACACCATGCCGATGGCCATGACCGCCAGCAGGCCAAAGTATGCGCCGGCCATGGCCACGCGCTTGGGCATACCCACCTTGTAGTACGCCTCGGGGGTCTTGAAGCTACGCCAGACCTGCATGGTGCCCAGCAGGAGGATCAGGCCCAGGATGGGGCTCCAGGTCAAAACGAACACGCCAACACCCAGGATGTACCCCGGGATCCAGATCCAGCGGCTGATCACACCGGTGATGCGGCCGCCGTCCATGGGGCTGATGGGCAGCATGTTGAAGAGGTTGATCAAGAACCCGGTCGCCGCCAGGCCAAACCAGAAGGGCTCACCGGTGATCACCGCTACAGCCAGAACGGCCATGGCCCCCAGGGTTCCCAGGGCGGGGCCGCCGATGCCCACCAGAGCTTCGACCCAAGCGTCTTTGGGGCGGCCCTTCATTGCGATGACGGCCCCCATGAAGGGGATGAATACCGGCGCGCCGGCCGGGATGCCCAGCGCCCGCATGGTCAGGGCGTGGCCCATCTCGTGAACAAAGATCAGCAGCACAAAGCCCAGGGCGAACTTCCAGCCCCAGAGCTGGGTGTAGACCGCCACCATGAGCAGCATAGAGAGCAGGGTCTGCAGCTTGAGAAACTTGGCGGCGACCAGCACCCACTTCAGCTTGCTCAAGACCAGCACGAGACCCGCACCCAAAGGCCCCCACTTCTTGAGCTTCTCGGTCAGTGGGCTGCTCTTGCCTTGAACTGGCCCAGTAGGTGGACGAAGGCGCTTTTGGGGCGCCGATGGGGTGTCGGGGGTCTGCATGTGGTGCAATGTAGACACGTCGCCGTACCCACAAAGGCCACACCAGGAATCACGATGACCAGTCTGCAGCTCAAGGTGGACCTATTTTGCACCCGAGAGCACGTCTTTGACGCCTACACCGACACCGCCAAGCAGAGCGCCATAACCGGTGCACCCGCTGTGGCCGATGGCAAGATCGGCGGCATGTTTGCGCTCTGGTCCAGTGCGGTCACTGGGGTCTTTGTGGCCCTGCGCCGCCCGGAGCTCATCGTTCAGACGTGGCGTACCCACGACTTTGAAAACAATGAGCCCGACAGCCGGGTGGAGATCCGCCTGCAGTCCACCCCCCAGGGCTGCCGTTTCATCGTGACCCAGGACCAGATCCCCAAGCGCTTGCACAAGCAGTTCGTGAACGGTTGGACCAGCGCCTATTTTAAGGATTTGGCTGCCTGGACCGCACAAGCGAACATCCACTGATGTTCGACCCGCGGAAGCTACAAGACCCTGAGATGCATACCCGTTCGCGGGGGCTCTTTCGTCAGTCTTGGCAACTCCTGGACCCACACTTGGTGGAGGAGGGGCCGGAGCTGCGCCCCTTCGTGATGCTCCCAGGTTTGCTGAACGAACCCTTGGTACGCACCCCTTGGGCGCTGTTGCCCAACGTGTGCACTCACCGTGGGTCCACCCTGATCGAGCTCCCTTGTCAGCAACGGAGCCTACGCTGTCCCTACCATGGACGCCGCTTTTCCTTGGCCGGTCGCTGCGAGGCGGCCCCGGGCTTTGAGCAGGTGGAGGGCTTTCCTTCCAAGCGGGATCATCTCTCGGAGATCGCCGTGGAGGAGTGGGGGCCGCTGCGCTTCGCCTCTGTGGATCCGATGACCTCGTTCGAGGACATTCGTGCTGAGCTGGACCCTTGGATCGGAGAACTGGTCGAGCGCCCGGGACAGGTGCTGCTGCGGGAAGAAGAGCACCACATCTCAGCAAACTGGGCCTTGTACATAGAGAACTATCTGGAGGGGCTGCACCTGCCATTCGTGCACCCTGACTTGAGTCGGTCGCTCTCCCTGCCCCAGTACAGCTACGAGACCCTAAAGTGCGGCACCCTGCAAGTCGGGGCCGCTAGCGCCGACCAAGCCTGCCTGGATCTGCCGGAAGGCCACCCCCTTGGGGGGCAGCGCATTCGGGCACTCTATGTCTGGCTCTGGCCCAATACGATGATCAACGTCTACCCCTGGGGCCTGTCGATGAACCGCGTCGAACCCCGGTCCGCCGACGAGATGGTGGTGCGGTACCACACCTGGGTTCTGGACCACATCAGCAGCCGTCAAGACGTGAGCGCGGTGGCCCAAACCGAGGCCGAAGACCAGCAGATCGTGCGGCGGGTCCAGGCCGGCATGCGGTCCAGCTTGGTCGGTCCGGGCACGCTGCACCCTGAGCATGAGGTGGGGGTCAAGGTCTTTCGGGAGCGGCTGGGAGCCGCGCTTCGGGAGACAAAATGAGATGCGCTTGGCTCGCCGCCTTGGCCCTCGCGCCGCTGCTGCTCGCCTGCAAGGACCGGACGACGGCGGGCACCAGCGGGGACCCGAACGATCAGGTTCAGCTGGGCGTTTGGTCCGCGGCCGTCACCCCAGGCGCTGGGGGCCTTGGCGCTTAGGAGCGGCCTTCGCTACGAGGAGAAGGTGAGCTGCCCCGGGAGCTCCGGCACCTTCACGGCCGAGGGCGATGACATCGTCTACGTGGGCATGATCTTCGCGATGGACCTGGGCGATGCCTACGGAGAGCGTCTGCGTGCCGAGGGTGCCTTTAGGCTGACGGTGACCGCCGGGTGACCCTGCCGGCCGATCAAGTCGTCGCCGACCTGGCTACCACCCAGGATGGGATGGACACCATGGATCAGATCTACGAGATCGAAGAGAGCATGCGTGGGGTGGCGCCATTCGAAGGGGAGCGCATTCGCTGGGTCGCCGATGACACCATCAGCAACTTTGCATACATGCTGGCCAGCAACCCGGTGCGTGGGGTCTCGGGTCTCTTTGTTGGGGGAGAGGACCAGCGCATCTTGCGAGCGGCCGAGCCCAACACGGACATCTGGGGTTTTGCCCATGAGTTGGGCCACTGCTTCAGCTTTGTGAATGGGACCTGGGTGTACCCAGTACGTGAACCTGGAGAGCTGGCCCAACCTGTTCACCATCCGCGTGCTGGAGGAGCTGGAGCGGACGGAGAACCAGCCCAACTACGAGACCTACTGCGATGGCAAGGACAGCTACTTGGCGGGCGGGGCCTACGAGGAGTTGGCTGCGGACCCTTTCCTGCAGCTCTGCTTTCTCAAGGATTTCGAGACCGAATACGGCGCCAGCTTCTATGACGACTTCTTCCAAGGCATGAACAGCCAGAGCAACGACGATGTGGTCTACAAGGGCACCGAGGCGTCGATCTGGGACTACGCGAAGGGGCGCTTTGACTTGGCTGTGGGTCAGGACACCGCGACGGTGTTTGAGAAGTGGTCGGTGCCGCTGCAGTAGGACGCACGCTTTGCTCGGAAGTGGATAGATAGGGGACGGAGGATTTGATGCTCGCTCTGCTCTCACCCGCAAAGACACTGCGCACCCTGGAATCGCCGCCGACCCCCGTGGTCAGCCAGCCGCGGCTCCAGAAGGACATCCGGGAGCTGCTTGGCGTTGCCCGTCCACTGTCCTCGCAGGCGCTACAAGACCTGATGCACATCTCCCAGGACCTGGGTGATCTGAACCGGGAGCGCTTCGCCAAGCTGAAGTTTCCCTTCAACCGAGACAACGCCCACCCTGCGGTCTTTGCCTTTGACGGCGACGTGTACCGGGGGCTGGAGGCGGAGACGCTCTCGGAGAAGGAGCTGAACTGGGCCCAGGAACACCTGCGCATCCTGAGCGGTCTCTATGGGGTCCTGCGGCCCCTGGACCTGATGCAGCCCTATCGCCTGGAGATGGGGACCAAGCTGGAGAATCCACGTGGAAAGAACCTGTACCACTTCTGGAAGGGCACGGTGGCGCCGTCTCTGGCCGAAGACCTGAGCGACGGTGTGATTCTGAACCTGGCCAGCAACGAGTACTTCAAGGCTGTGGACAAGAAGGCGCTTGGCGCTCGGATCGTGACCCCTGTGTTTCGGGACAACAAGGACGGCAAGAGCCGCGTGGTCAGCTTTTACGCCAAGCGAGCCCGGGGTGCGATGGCGCGCTGGTTTGTCCAGAACCAGGTGGTTGACCCCGAGCAGATCAAAAGTAGCCGCGTGATGGGCTACCGTTTTGTCGCCAAGCAGTCCAAGGGCGATAGCTGGGTGTTCGAGCGCAAGCAGCCCCCACCTAAGTCCTGAAGGTCGTCATGAAGAAGCCACCCGCCAAGAATGTCTTGGGCCAGCCCCTGCAGCCCTGCTCCATCGACCCCATGACCGGCTGGTTCCGGGATGGATGCTGCAACACCGATGAGAACGACCGAGGTTCCCACACGGTGTGTGCCGAGATGTCGGCGAAGTTCCTGGAGTTCTCCAAGTCTCGGGGCAATGACCTGAGCACTCCTCGGCCCGAGCACGGATTTCCGGGGCTCAAGCCGGGTGATCAGTGGTGCCTGTGTGCATCCCGTTGGGGCGAGGCCAGAGATGCCGACTGCGCACCCAAGCTGGTCTTGGCGAGCACGCACATGGCGGCCCTGCGCTACGCGAGCATCGAGCAGCTCATGGAGCATGCGCTGGACATGAACTGAGAGTTTGCTTTGGCGCTCGTTTTGCCATTTGGCTCTCTTTGGAGGGTCGGGGGTTGAACGCGTGGCCTGGAAACAGGGCCGTGGGTTGAACGCGGGTCTGGAAGTAGGGCCGTGGGTTGAACGCGGGTCTGGCTTGGTGATGGGCTGTCGATCGGTTCGGTTGCTGCGCCTAAGCGGGTGATTTCGCCGCTTAGCCGGGAGTTTGCGCTGGGCTCGAGGGCAGCTGGTCACGAAAACGCGCGTTGAACCGCCGACCCGTTGTTGAGGGGTGGGCCGACCTCGAGTCTGAGAGCGTTTGTGGACCCGTTGGGGAGGCTACATGCCTCGAATGCAGCTCTGAGAGAGGCTACATGCCTCGAATGCAGCTCTGAGGGAGGCTACATGCCTCGAATGCAGCTCTGAGGGAGGCTACATGCCTCGAATGCAGCTCTGAGGGAGGTTTTGGGGGTGAAAAGCTGTACTCATCCCCCGTAGCCTCTGTGAAAGCTGCACTCATCCCCCGTAGCCTCTGTGAAAGCTGCACTCATCCCCCGTAGCCTCTGTGAAAGCTGCACTCATCCCCCGTAGCCTCTGTGAAAGCTGCACTCACTCCCCGTAGCCTTGGTGAAAGCTGCACTCACCCCCCGTAGCCTTGGTGAAAGCTGCACTCCCCCCCCCCTACCTTCTGT
>JBLHMA010000247.1:0-7799 GCA_047621545.1 Cognaticolwellia sp.
TCAAGTCCGGGTGCCAGAAGGGCATCGTCATCGTCGCAGTCATCCCCGCCTTCGTACTCATCTTCAGTGGTCAGGCAGGCCAACAGCAACACGAACGTGCGTCCTCCACAAGTTGCCCGCTCCATAGCAATGGTTGGCCAGCCGTTTCCGGCGAGCCCGTCATGTGCTGCTTGGCTCAAAGGATCGCGCGCAACCCGAGAACGCAGGGGTCGACCTACAGCCCCAACGCCGCCTGCCGCTCGGCCAACTCTCGAACGACCGGCGATTCCACCCCGTAGGTCCCGGCGACCACCAGACCCTGGTCGTAGGCCTCCCAGGCCTTGCGGCGCAGTACTTGGCCGTGCTCGTCGAGGTTGCTCTGGTACAGGGCGCGCTGCTCTGCGTCGAAGTGCGCAGGCGGGGGAGCGGTGACGAACTCCTGGTGCAGTGCGCTGTAGGCGTCGCCCAAGGCCAGCAGGCCCCTGAGGATCCACTCGGGCTCTCCCAGATAGACGATCTGTACCAACATGGCCTCGGCGTCGGCGATCTGGGCGGCCCGATCCCGGAGGTGCTTGGCCTGGCGCTTGGAGGACCCCTCCAGTGGGCTCTGATCCCGCTCCAAAAGCCGCATGTCTTGCAGGGTGAAAAGGGCCTTGGCGCGCATCCAGGTGATCTCGCTGTCCTGGCTGTCGACCAGAGCCTTGGCGATGCGCCTCCCGCCCTGGCGCTGTCTGCCGTTGCGGACCTCGGCGATGCCCTGGGCCAGCTGCATCGTCCACAGATCGCTGCCGCTCAGGTCACGGGTGGGGATGGCGCGGTACTGGTCCAGGGCCTCCTCCCAGCGACCCAGCTCCTCCAGGCAGATTCCCCGTCTAAAGCCGGCGTCGTCGTGGTACTCGCCGCTCAGATCTTCGGAGATCAGGGTCTCGTAGGCTTGCAGTGCGGTCCGATGATCCCCGGCGAACTCGTAGGCCACGCCGAGCTGGTAGAGCACGCCGGGTCGCCGATCTCCCTGAGCCCGCAGCCAAGCCAAGCGCTCGATGGCCCCATGCACGTCGCCATCCATGCGCCGGTCCACGGCCTCGTCGAAGACGGCGTCTGGGTCCTGGCTGGCGAAGACCCGTCCCAGGGCTGGCGAAGGAAGCAGGGGCTGAACGTCAAAGGCAGTGGCAGCCGGGGTGTGCAGGCAGGCCAGCGCGAGCATCAACAACATGGTCTCTCCAAGGTCTTCTCTCGGACCACAGAGGGCGCACTAAAGTTCCAAGGATGGAGTGTCCCCCGCTCGGCCTGCCCGAAGGTATCGAGGCGTTACGGGGGACTGGGCACCACTATTGGTCGTACGGCTGGAGCGGTCCTCCTCTTCAGAAAAGAAGAGGGGACGAGTCCACGGTCAGACGGCTTCCCTTCCATGAGGGCATGCACAAGACCGCAGAGGATCGTTCCCAAGGGAACAAGTACGGAGGAACTGCAATCCAAGCCTTGTTTCGAGTCAAGCAGGAACCCACTTGAGTGTAGCCAAGAGGCCATCAGGGTTGCAAGCTCCTTGGTCGGTACAACCACACAGTGGCACCGGCATCCGATAGGACGACAAGGAGTTACACCGCGCCCATGTTGCTCTGGGAGACATTGGTTTTGGCCGCCTACGGCCTATGCGCGGGGGGGCTGTCCCTGTTTGGGCTGCATCGCCTGCACCTCTCTCAGCTCTTCTGGCGCTCTTGGCCCCAAAAGCCCCAGGCCCAGGATCCCGTGGACTGGCCCAAAGTGACCGTCCAGCTGCCAGTGTTCAACGAGCGGGCCGTGGTCGAGCGCCTGATCGATGCGGCCTGTGCCCTGGACTACCCCGGCGGAAAGCTGGAGATCCAGGTCTTGGATGACAGCACCGATGACACGACGGAGCTTGCTGCGGGCGCCGTGGAACGCTGGGCCGCACAGGGCATCGACATCACCCTGGTCCACCGCGAGGACAGGACGGGCTACAAAGCCGGGGCTCTGCAGAAGGGACTGGAGCAGGCCAAAGGCTCATTGATTGCCGTCTTTGACGCCGATTTTGTGCCGCAGGCCAGCTTCCTGCGCGACGCGGTCCCGCACTTTCAGGACGGTGTGGGCATGGTCCAGGCCCGCTGGGGCCACATCAACGAGACCGACAGCCTGCTGACCAAGCTGCAAGGCATGATGCTGGACGGCCATTTTGTTGTGGAGCATACGGCGCGTCACCGGAGCGGGCGCTGGTTCAACTTCAATGGCACTGCGGGCATTTGGGACCGGCAGGCCATCGCCGATGCGGGGGGCTGGCAGCACGACACCCTCACCGAAGACTTAGATCTGAGCTACCGGGCTCAGCTCCTTGGCTGGCGCTTCGTCTACCTGCCCGATCTGGTGGTGCCCGCAGAACTGCCGCCCACCCTGCGGGCCTTCAAGAGCCAGCAGCACCGGTGGGCCAAAGGCTCGATCGAGACCATGCTCAAGCTGGGGCCACGGGTGCTCAAGGCGGATATTCCCTGGCGCGTGAAGCTAGAGGCCTTGGTCCATCTGAGCAACAACCTGGCGTACCCGATGGTGGTTTTGCTCACCTTGCTCACGCCCATCGCAGTCTTTGTACGTGGCCGCCAGTTCAACGGCTGGTTTGTGGCCGATGTCTTCTTCTTCGCCGCGGCGACGCTGGGGGTGGCGGTGTTCTACGCGAGCTCCCAGCGTGCGGTGTACGTAGACTGGCGTCGGCGCCTCTGGCGTCTGCCGGCCGTGATGGGCCTGGGTATCGGAATGGCGGTAAACCAGAGCCGGGCTGTCTTCGAGGCGTTGACGGGGCAGCAGTCGCCCTTCGTCCGCACTCCAAAAGCAGGCGATGAAGGAGCACTCTCCTACAGCATACCTGCCCATTGGACGGCCTGGATCGAGGTCGTGTTGGCGCTGTACCATCTGGCTGGTTTGGTGCTGGCAGTCTCCTCTGGCTACTGGCCAAGCCTGCCGATCCAGCTGCTCTTCTGCCTGGGTTTTGGGGGCGTGGCTTTTAGGACCCTGCGCCCGGCTCCCACTGTGGCAGCTGCACGAAGGGTTGCCTTACGTGGAGCGTGTCGACGGTGACCTCGGGCGGGTAGGGGCTGGCTGAGATGCCGTGTGCAGTCAGCAGCTCGGGACGCTGGCAACCCATGACCGAGAGCCGATAGTGCTCTGCCAATCTGGCTAGCATGAACGCGCGCTGAATGCCTGCGCCTTGGGGAACGGGGCCATCCAGAAGGGCCTGCCAAGGGAACGGTGTCTGGCGCATCAGCTTGGCAAAAGCACGCTCACCGGAGCCCTGGCCCATGCCTTCGGGGCAGGCGGCGTTCAAGATGATCTCGGCGCCGGGCAGCAAAGGTGGGGAAGGGGACAGGGCCAGATACGTGGCCGCTCGGGACGCTTGGTAGAAGTTGCTGGCTTTGGAAGGCGGCACATCCACGATGACCCGGGCATAGCGCTTGTCGACCCGGCGCCAGGGACTCAACAGGCGGGCAGCGTGCTCAAATGCGGACTGAGTCGGACCGGAGACCCAATGTCGATCGGGGAGCTGCTGAAGCGCAAAGTTGGAGCGCCCAAGAACCTCACCCATGGCATCGATCGCGTCGCGGAACGGGTTGTCCAGTAGCTTGCCCACCTGGACTTTGGGGTCACAGACCATCTCTCGGGCGTGAAGGGCCCCCAGCGTCGCTCGTCCGCCGCAGCCCACCACCACCGCCTTGTGGCCACCGCTAAAGCCCGCGTACTGGTGCAGCTCTACGGCCCCCACTGCGATGATGTGGTCGGCTTGGAGCACGGCTGGATGCACGTGGAAGGGGAGACCTTGGACCATTCCTTGGTACACACACCGGTCTGGCGTGTGTTGCAACAGAGGACCCGGCCACGCCACCGTGAGCAGGTTCAGCTCGCCCGAGGTCAGTGTCCGGTGCAGGCCCAATCCCACCAACACCTTGGCGCCAGGACCCAGGACCTTGGCCAGCGCGCGGAGGGCCGCCGGCGTATCCACGCTTCGGGTGGCGTCTGGAACGCAGATCAGAGCGTTGGACCACCCTCGGACCGGCTCGCAGAGCGCCGCCGGGTCCACGCCCACGCCCACACCAGGACTGCCGGGGGATACTCGATCCACACCACCCATTTCGGCTCCAACCAGGGGGTTTCAGGGTAGCCTGCGAGCACCAGATAGGAGAGCAGCCCGGTGGTGGCGAGCGGCGCCCACTCCCACCGGCCCAGGACCATCGCCGGGAGAAAAACCCACAGGAAGTACCAAGGATGAACGACTGGACTCAAGAAGACCAGGGCAACCGCGACGGCGAGCAAGAACAGTGCAGGGTCCCGAAAGCGCCACGCAGCAATAGCGCACCAAAGTGCGCCCCCAGCGGTCAGAAGCAGGCGCGTGGGCTCCCCGATGACTGCCTCGACCAAGGGAAAGAGCCACGCGTTGAAGGCCCACGCCTCGTAGTAGGTGTCAAAGCCTCGGGTCAGCATCGAGCCAGCTGAAAGGAAGGGGGTCGAGAGGGCCAGTCCTAGCAAGACGGCCAGTCCGGCGCCAAGCGCGGCACGAGCCGGAGACGCCCGTACTTGAGGGATCCAAAGCGCTGCGGGGACAAGCTTGATGCTGGCACCAAGCCCTGCGGCAAAACTGTCGAATCCAGGTTTGGCACTCAGAGCCCATGCACAGAAAAAAAGCGCCAACCCTTCAAGGTGGGCACTCCCGGCGCTCTCCAGGATGGGCAGCGGGTGTAGGGCATAGAGCACGACGGCCCAAAGCGGCGTACCGCGGGTCTTTGTGCACCTCCAAAGCATGGCGACGGTCCCAAGGTCCGCAGCCCCGGAGAGAAGCTTCCACGAGAGCGGGTTCTCCCAGATGGCAGCCACAAGGCGAAACAAGAACAGTGCGCCGGGTGGGTAGATAGTGCTCACGGACTTGTGGTTCACCAGCGTCCAGGTCTCGTTCTGCAGGGGAACAAGCTCGGCCGCGTCGGGGGCGAACATGAACGGGTCCATGCCGGCCAGCTGCACCCGTCCTTCCCACAGGTAGCGCCAGACGTCGTCCGAGAAGCTGGCCGGGGATGAAAGCAGTAGGAGCCGCAGTACCAAGGCCAGCACCAAGACCCAGCCGGAGAGGGCCTGACCTCGTTGGCGGAAGGCGGTCCAACATGCCAAGCCAGCCCATAGGACCAAGAGTGCGACTGCCGGGGTGGCCGAGGAGCGCAGAGACCCCAGAGACAGGAGCCCCCCTGCGCACAGAAGTACGCCCAGCATCGGGACCAGCCCGGGCAAAGCCTTGACATGCCAAGACAGCACGCATAGCCTCCAATGGGAACCTGAATAGGTCCATAGCGCGCCCACCTGGTTGTCGGTCGGGTCGCGGTTCGGTCTGGCCCGCTCCCCACCCAACTGGAGCCTCCATGCGCATCTCCCCCCGGCTTGCCTGTGTGCTCTTCGCGCTGCCGCTGCTGATGGCCGCCAAGTGTCGCAACACGGAAACTGAGATTGACCCAGGGGACAAAGGCCCCAGCGTCAATCCAGCCAGGGAGCAGCTCCAGGTCGTGAGCATCGATCCTGCCCGGGTTCAGGCCAACACGCCCTTCACTGCAACGGTGTACGGCAGCTCCTTCGTGCAAGGCGCCCGAGTACGCTTTGGGGAGGACGTCGAGGCAACTCGGGTTCAGGTTGTCGACGGCAACCGTTTGACCGTGACCGTTCCGCCGATGACCGCTGGAAGCTGGGATGTCTGGGTGTTCAACACCGATGGGGCCAGCGCGACACTACGGTCGGGACTTCAGGTTCAGGCAGAAGGCAGCGACCCTCTTGCCGCATGCGATGGCGCGATGGTCTACTTCGAGTTTGATGCACACCGCCTCGGCCCCGAAGCCAAGCAGGCGCTCAATGGCTTGTTGCCCTGTTTACAACAGGCGCCTGGAAAGATCTGGTTGGACGGTCACTGTGACGAGAGAGGGACAACGGAATATAACTTGGCTCTGGGGCAGCGCCGCGCAGAGCAAGTCCGGGGTCACTTGATCTCCCAGGGGGTCTCCCCGGAACGCCTTCAGTCCCGCTCCTATGGCGAGGAGCAGCCCTTGGCCTTTGGGTCCAGCGAGGCAGACTGGTCCAAAAATCGACGGGTAGAGCTGGTGGTAGAGCGATGATTTTCTTGGCGTTGGCATGCGTGTTGGACCGAACAGGTCAGTCTGCAACCTCAGCGTACGAGCGGGAATTGGCTCTCCAGGCCACCTACTCCGAAGCGCTGGAGCAAGAAGCGGACACCGTTCGCTTGCGGGTGGATCAGCTCGAGGAAATCAACCGCTATCGTGGGCAACAAGAGGCGGAGAAACTGGAGAACCTGGACCAGGTCCAGGACGAACTCCAGCGTCTGCGGGGCACACTGGAGGAGGAGCGCTTCAGGGCTGAGCAAGCCTCCAGCGACCGGGTTGCCTTGGACGAGGACACGGTTTTTCGCTTGGAATACCTGGAGCTCCGCATCGCCTCCTTGGAGCGCGTCCTGGGTCTGGAGCCCCCTCAGCCTCCTGAACAGGGATCCGGCGTCACGGTAGATCCAGGTGGCGAGGTACAGCTCGCTCCAGATCCCCCGGTCGAGGTCGAGTTGGGTGCGCCTCCAGCTGAGTTGATCAAGCGTGCTGAGGAGGCACTGGCCGAAGACCAACCTGCCTTGGCACGGGCTCTGCTTGCGCGGCTGCTCAAGGAGGCGCCCTCCGACGCTTTGGCCCCCAAAGCCCGCTACCGTCTGGCCGAGAGTTGGTTCAACGAGGGGCAGTTTCAGCGCGCGATCCTGGCCTTCGAAGAGGTGGTATCCAAACACCCTGACACCGACTGGGCTCCGTGGGCGATGGTTCGCCAAGGAGAGTGCTTTGCAGAGCTGGGACAGCAGGAAGAAGCTAAGCTTTTCTGGCAAGACGTGGTGGATCGCTACCCAAAGTCTCAAGCCGCTACCGACGCCAAGGGTCTACTGGCGGCTGGGGGGCGTTGACAGGGTAGGGCGGCAGTCCTATATAGGCTAAACAGAACCGCTTCCTTCGGGGCGGCCCTTCGGGGCGGCCCTTTTTTTGTGGCCTCTGTACACCTCCCATTGGCCTAAAAGGCCCAGGAACGCGGCATGAATAGCCAGGTCCTACAGCAGCGCGAGATCTTTAAGCTCCTCGAGCCCATCGTGGACGAAGAGGGTTTCGAGTTGGTCGCTGTAGAGCTGACTCAGGTGGGCACTCGTCTCACCCTGCGGATCTCCGCAGACCGCGTCGGTGGCATTATGATCGAGCACCTCGGACAGCTCACGCGGGCCTTGGGCCCGATGTTGGACGTTGAAGAGCCGATCTCTGGGGCCTACCAGCTCGAAGTGTCGTCGCCTGGGATTGAAAGGCCGCTGCAGCGCGAGAGCGACTTTTTGCGCTTCTTGGGCTACCGCGCCTCGATTCGTCTGGAAGAGGGGCCCGTGCGGCGTCGCTTCAAGGGCGTGATGCGAGGCATGGAGGGGGGCATCCTGAAGATCGAGGTCGATGGCGAAGTCCACGAAATCGACTTCGACCTGATTGAAAAAGCCAACCTTGTGTTGGATCCCGACGAATACCAGCTGCTTGGCACCGATCCGCCCCCGCGGATCAGCCCAGACGAGGAGATTGACAATGATCAGTGATCTCGCACGCCTCATCGAGGCTGTCCATCGTGAGAAGAACCTGCCCCGCGACGTGGTCGTTGAGGTGGTTGAGTCGGCGATGGAGGCGGCAGCACGCAAGGCCTACGGCGGCGAGCACGACCTTGAGGCTCAGTACAACGAAGAGCTCGGCGAGGTCGAGCTCTTCGAGTTCCGTACG
>JBLHMA010000248.1:0-7796 GCA_047621545.1 Cognaticolwellia sp.
CCGGTATCTCAGCGTGACCCCCGACATCGCCACGGCAGAGACCCAGCGCTTGCAGACCCAAGGCGTGGCCCTCGCCCCCGTGATGGGCGCTGTGATGAGCGACGGGGCCGGGCTTCCAGGGGTGCGGGTGCACTTTGTGGACGAAGAAGACCAGGTCGCGGCCTTTGCCATGACCGACGCCGAGGGTGCCTACTCGGCAAGCCTCCCCCCGGGTGAGTGGCGGGCCTTTGCCGTGGCCAGTGCCAGCACCGAGCAGGTGCCGCTGCCCGCCGGCGCAGGAAGATATGGTCCCTTCGCCGCACCGAGCGTGAACCAAGCCCACCTCGACGTTCTCTCAGGGCAAGCCCAGGCCCCCCCCTTGGCCTTTGCCACCGGCAGAGCCACCCCAGAACCCATAGCGTTCACGTTGCTAGACTCGGCCACGGTGGACTTTCAGATGGCCTCGGGATCGGGGGTACACATCGAGGTGGTGGACCAAGACGGCTTGCCCCTACCCGTGGTGGTCAGCCTGGAGTGGGTGGGTTCCCTGCAGTCCACCGTCCCCACCGATCTGCGCGACGCGATCGGCGAGCCCAACTCGAACAGAGCGGCCTGGGGCTGGACCGGTGGCGACAGCCTGGATCTGGCGGCACCTCCCGGGGTCTACAGCCTGCAAGTCAACCATTCTTGGCGATACAGCCAGGCCCAGGTGGAGGAGCTCACGGTGATCGCCGGAGAGACCACCAGTCTTGTGGTGACCCTGGAGGAGCGGGTGCAGCGGGACGGTTGGCTTGCCATGGATCCCCACCTGCACGGAGCGCCCAGCTTTGACGGTGCCTTGCCCATGGAGGACCGGCTGATCACCTGCGCGGCCACTGGCGTAGACCTGCCCGTGACCACCGACCACGACCGACAGGTGGAGTACCGCACCCTGGCCCAGGCCCTGGAGTTGGACGAGCGCATGCACATCACCCCGGGGGTAGAGGTGACCACCATCCTGCGCGGCCACTTCAATCTCTACCCGGTAGAGCCGTCGTTAAACCTGATCAACGGCGGCGCTGAGGCGTGGTGGTACGCCCCCAACAACACAGAAGACCTCTTCGAGCGCATGCGGGAGACCGCTGGCGACCAAGCCCTGATGCAGATCAACCACCCCCGCAGCCCCGGCATGTTTGCTTTTGCCAAGTACAACAGCGAGACCGACACAGTGACGCGCCCGGAGCTGTGGTCGTGGGACTTTGAGCTCTTCGAGCTGCTCAACGGCGGCGTAGAGGGCCTGGACGAGATCCGCGACGACTGGTTCAGCTTCCTAAACCAGGGCCGCATGATGGTGCCCGTGGGCGCATCCGACAGCCACTACCGCTACATCCCTTGCGGCCTGGGCCACACCGACGTGTTCTTGAACGAGACCGACCCCAGCCAGGTCACCGACACCCAGCTGCGCCAGGCCCTGCTCGATGGCCATGTGGTGGTGGCCTCGGGGCTCACGCTGCGGGTGCAGATGCAGAGCGAGTCGGGCACCGCCATCCCCGGAGACCTGTTGGTCGGAGCCCAGGCCACCCTCAACGTCAACCTCCAGGCACCGGCGTATATCGTCCCTGAGACCTTGATCCTCTACAGAAACGGTCAGGTGATAGAGGAGATTGCGCTGCCCCCCACCGCCCAGGAGTCTCTGTGGTTCGAGCAGGACTTTGCTCTAGAACCCGGTCAAGACGCCTGGTACGCCGTCGAGGTCACCGGTTCGCAGTCCCAAGGGGCCGCCTGGAGGGACCAAGCGCCCTACGCGATGAGCAACGCGATCCGCCTGGATGTGGACGGGCAAGGGTGGGAGCCGCCGGGTCTATAGGGCCGGGTCTATAGGGCCGAGTCTATAGGGCCAGCGGCGTTAGCCGTCAGCGACAGGCTCGGGCCACTCAAAGACAAACACCTGTGCCCCTTGGTCCTGGTCTTTGCAGGCCGGTACACCCACCGCCAAGTCCAGAGTCCCATCCCCGTCGTAGTCCCCAGGTGCCAAGCGGTGCTGGTCTCCGCGCAGCTCGCCCTGGCAGGGAAACAGCACCGAGTCCAGCTTCTGCCAGCCGCTGCTCTGGGCTGGGTCCCGCACCTGAATGACGTATTGACTGTCCAACGCCAACAAGGCCAGGCGTCCTGCCACCGGCCAGCTCTGCACCTGAGCCCGGGAGTTCTCTCCGGTCTGGAGCGTCGTCAAGGGATCCTCCCAGGTGGCCCCTTGGGTCTCGAAGATGGCCACTTGCAGTCCCTCGTCGCCGTAGGCAGACCAGCCGGGCAGAGCGAACTCCGGAACGCCGTTGCCGTCGCTGTCCCCAAGGGCCACCAAGCCGGTCTGGACCGAAGCGGGGGCCGGCAGCAAGTCGGCGGGAGTCTGCTGGGCTTCGTAGCCGGGGCCACGCAGGGGCTCGGGGATGCTCGCCACGCCGCCAGAGGCCGACTCGTCCCGGCAAGCCGGGCTCAAGGCGATGACATCCGGTAGGCCGTCTCCCGACAGGTCTGGGCTCACCTGCACCCGCTCGCCCATCATCGTGTCGCTTCGGTTGGACTTGTAGACCGAGCCCAGATCGCCTGGGTCCTGGGTACCTGTGGCCTGAGCCAGGTCTGCACCGCTGAACACCCAGACCTCGCCGGCCCGTGCTGGCTGTCCTGTGAGCGGCGCGCCAACGACCAGATCCTGCAAGCCGTCGCCGTTCAGGTCTCCGGTGGCCAGATCCGTTCCGAACAACCAAACATCCGCTCGGCCATCGATGCGTAGGGCCTCTATGAAAGCCCGGCCCGGGTCCGACCAGGAGCTGCCCTGAAGGATCCAGACGGTCCCCCGCGTGGTCGATGGGTCCGCGATGGCCAGCTCTCCCTTGCCGTCTCCATCCAGATCACCCAGTGGCAGGATGGCCCGGTGACCCGGAACCGCGGGCTCCTCACATTGGCCCACGGGAATGGTCCACTGGGCGTGGGGGAGGGGGATCTCGAAGAAGGGTGCATCCAGGCTGTCGCCCATGCGCAGGCCGTACAGGACCGCTGGTGTCCCTTCCTCCGAAGACGAGGACACAAAACCGAGCTCATCGGCCCCGTCCCCGTCCAGGTCTCCCAGGTTGAACACAGCCTCCCCTGCGAAAGGACGACCGTCCCCCTCCACGGTCCAAAAGGCCAGAGAGTCGGCGCGCGCGGGCTCGTAGGATGTGTCGCCTTGGCAGGCGAAGATACAGATCAACCACAGCATGCACTCAGTCTACTTGCTCCTTGTGGGCTCGGTGGACTTCCCAAGTTCCGCACGCTCGGGTACTAGGGCGGCGTGTCCAGCTTCTCCCCCCGTGATCACCTGCGCGCCTTGGCCATCACCGTGGTTCTGCTGGTGCACGGCTACATCGCCCTGCCGATCCCTTCGACGGTGAACGCCAAGCAGTTCGCCAACCCCATCGCGAAGGAAGAGTTGGACCGCTGGGTAGGCATCTTGGGTCGACGTGGGGTTGTGCTGACGCGCGCCGAGCTCCAGACCCAGGTCATTGACCGGGCCAAGGGCATCACGACCTTCCGTAAAAAATCCCTGGAGCCCATCAAGCCCTTCAACCGGGTCACTGGCACAGGCCAGGCGTGGGGGCTGTTCACCTACCCCAACAGCTTTCCCCACACGATGTTCATCGAGCTCCAGGTCGATGGCGTGTGGCAGCCGCTCTACATCCCGGTGGATCCCGAGCACGACTGGAACAAGCGCATGTTTGTCTTCCGCCGCATCCGCGGGGTCTACGACGACAACGCCAACAACCCCCGCCAGAGCTACGACAACTTCGTGGACTGGGTCTCGGGCATGGCCTTGGAAGAGCACCCCCAAGCCACCGCCGTGCGCGTCTACTACCGCCAGGGCCACGTGACTCTGCCCGGTGAGGAGAAGGATACGGAGACGGAGATGAAGAACGAGCGCATCCGCACCCGCGAGGACTTGCAGTGAAGCTCTGGTCCAAGTGGGTGGCCCTCTGGTCCCAGCGCGAGGTCCCCACGATGCTGGCCCTGATCCGCATCTTCGTGGGTGTGGTGTTGCTCTGGGACTTTGTAGAGCTCGGTCTGCA
This sequence comes from Cognaticolwellia sp., assembly GCA_047621545.1. Classification (GTDB taxonomy): domain Bacteria; phylum Myxococcota_A; class UBA796; order UBA796; family CAJQPC01; genus CAJQPC01. The sequence goes on from JBLHMA010000248.1 coordinate 4,056, forward strand.
CGGTCTGCCCGATGTGATGTGGACGCCCCAAGAGCTCGGCGGACTGCCCAGCAACGTGCTGCAGCGAAAAGTCCCGCCGGAGCTCTTCAGCTGGTTTGAGCCCAGCCCTGAGCTGGCTTGGGGACTCTGGGGGGTCATCGTCCTGTGCTTGGTGTTGCTGATTCTGGGGGTCGCCACGCCGCTGGTCGGCGCCATCTTGGTGCTCGCCTACGCCCAGACCTCGCTCATCTTGCCCCTCAGCGACCGCGGCGTAGATCTGCTGCTGCGCAATGTGCTGATGCTGCTCATCTTCTCCAAGGCCGGCGCGACGCTGAGCCTGCAAGCCAAGCTCAAGACAGGCTCTTGGTTGGGAGACGGTAAGGCCCACCCCTCGTGGCCGCGCTACCTCATCGCTCTGCAGCTGGTGGTCATGTATTTCATGGCCGGGGTCCAAAAGACCGCGCTGACTTGGACCCCACTGGGCGGCTACAACGCACTGTACGTCATCCTGCACGACCCCCACATTGCGCGCATGGACTGGGCCGGAATGGGCGTCTTGGATGCCCTCTCACCGCTGCTCCGCGTGGCCACTGCGGCCACCCACATCTTTGAGTGGGGCGCGCCCATCTTGGTGCTGGCGTTTTGGTTTCGCTACACCCACGAGCGTCCTGGCCGTCTGCGCGCCTTCTTCCTGCGCTGGGATGTGCGCCTGATCTGGGTTGTGATTGGTGCCGTTCTCCATCTGGGAATCGCAATCGCCATGCAGTTGGGCATCTTCGCGTGGGCGATGCTGGCCTTGTTTCCGGCGTGGTTTCATCCCGATGAGATCGAGGGGGTGCGGCTCTGGTGGAAGAAGCGGCGCTCCTCCCAATAGTGGTTCGCCGTTTCCGAACAGTATGCTTCGATTCTTCCGGTTTGGAGAAGTATCAAGATTGAGGTCATGGTGTCTCCACACCCAGGAGAACCCAATGAACCGAGTCATCTTCCAACAAGCCCTTCAGGCAACCGCCCGTGTGGCCTGTGCCGCAGCCCTTGTGGGCTGTGTTCGCAACCCACCAAACGCCTCCGCTTACGACGAGACTGGCGTTGTAGACAGCGGTACCTCAGACAGCGGTACCTCAGACAGTGGCCCTTCCGACAGTGGCCTAGACACCGGTGCTGCAGACTCCGAGGCTCAGGAGTGCCTGGATGAGTTGAGCGAGCAGGTCGACACCAACCCCAAGAACAGGGAGATTCGGGACTGCTGCGAGACCGTCGCGGTGGACTGGGAGTTCAACAACGCCGACGGCGAAGTCCGCGGAATGTGCTGCGAGCTCCTGGACTGGGATGCGAACAACTTCCCTGGCTGCACTCCCTGGGGTCCACCTCGGCCCCCTTCCATGGGGGCCCGCCTCTCTGCCGCTCGCAAGGTGCGCGCTGTCCGCGCTGCCGCTTTGGCTGGGGTGGCGTGATGCGCCTCGACCTCCGCAAGCAAGCCTTGGAGCACATGCCAGTGCTGCCAGCCTTTGACCCCGCCATGCGGCGTGCCGCCGAGATCACTTGGCGGGGTCGCATGATCAACGAGTACTGCTCCGCCGAGGTCTTTGAGACCCTGGCCAAGCAGCTCGAAGCCGCCGGTGCCCCTGCAGATCGCGCAGAGCGCTGCCGCGCCTTTGCCGCCGAGGAGCGCCTGCATGGGGTGCTCTGCGGAGCGGTCGTGCAGGCCTTGGGCGGGCAAGCGCTCGCAGATCTGCCAGAGCAGGAGCCGGTGCCCACGCACCCCGAGGTCTCCCCGCTGGAAGGCGTGCTTCGCAACCTCATCCACATCAGCTGTATGAGCGAGACCGTCGCTGTGGCCCTGATCGGTGCCGAGCGCCTGGAGATGCCCGAGGGCCCATTGCGCGAGCTGCTGACCCAGATTTACGCCGACGAATGCGGCCACGCGAACTTTGGCTGGCGCTTGGTGGGCGAGCTCATTGCCCAGGATCCCAGTGTGATTCCAGGTCTCAATGAATACCTGCTCCTGGCCTTTGCCCACCTAGAGCAGCACGAGCTGGCCCACCTGCCAGAGGGTGCGCGAGCCACCGGTCCGGAGCTGGGACTCTGTGATGGCCGGGATGCCCGCGAGCTCTTCTACGCCGCCGTGCAAAACGTCATCGTGCCCGGCTTGGACTCCCATGGGCTCTCCGCCTCTTGGGCCTGGGAAAACCGTGCGTTGGCACTGGAGAATTAAATGAAAACCGAAAGCATGAATCGAGCCTTGGCGGCCACCGCGCGCATCGCCTGTTTGGTGGCCTTGGTTGGCTGCCGAAACAGCGGCGAGAGCTACACCGTGGACCTGGACAGTGGTGCACTGGACAGTGGTGCGCCGGACAGTGGCCCGGTCGACGGTGCTTCAATCGACAGTGGCGGCTGTGAGCTGGACACGGGGGAGGAGCCGGAGTGCTCTCTGAGCTGGGCCGTCTCCAACTACAGTGAGGACCAAGACAACTCCCTGATTGAGCCCTGCTGCGAGCTGCTCTTGGACCAAGTGGGCTACATCGGCGAGTGTTGCAACGTGGTGGGGTGGGACAACCCAGCTTGTATGGCCTGGGGCCCGCCGCGACCTCCGGCTGTAGGCCGCAAGATCCGTGCTGCCCAAGGTGCACAGCGGGTGGCTCTGGCAGCGCGCGCGGGCGTGGCTGCAGCGCTCGCTGCTTAGGGGGCGTCTTCGCCGGTGTAAAGTAGGCGCATGATTCTGCTCCTCACTGGCCTTGTTGGCGCCACCTGTCCCGATGCTGTCTACAGCCCCACCCAAGCCTGGCCTGACAGAAGTTCGGAGGTGGATCCATCCATCGTCGCCTCCCTGGACCAGGCCTTGTTTCAAGGGCGGAACGAAGAGACCCGCCAGGGCATCCGCACCGACGGAGTAGCGATATTCTACAGGGGGGAGCTGCTCTATGAGCGCTATGGCGCCGACTACACGGCCCAGACCCCGCACTTGCTCTGGTCCGCCTCAAAGTCCTTCACTTCGGCTCTGGTCGGCATCGCCGAGTACAAGGGGTTGCTCGACATCGACGACAGCGTCTGCGAGTACATCGAGGTGGGCCATGAGAGTGCCTGCCAGGTGACTGTGCGCAACCTCTTGGAGTTCTCCTCGGGTCTGGCCTGGCGCGAGACCTACGAAGGGGAGCCGCCTACAGCCAGCTCCGTCCTGGCCATGCTCTACGGAGAGGGGCGAGCGGACACGGCCACCTTCGCCAGCGGCCAGGGGTTGGAAGATACGCCAGGAAGCACCTATCAATACAGCTCCGGGGACACCAACATCCTGTCCGCCATCGCGCGTAAGGTGCTCGAGCCCGTCGCTGGCGAGCGCTACCCGTGGACCCTGCTCTTTGAGCCTCTGGGCATCCGCTCGGCCACCTGGGAGCGGGACGCCGCAGGCACCCCCGTGGGTAGCTCGTACTTGTACATGACCCCCCGGGACATGGGCCGCTTTGGCCAGCTCATGCTCAACGATGGGTGCTGGGAGCAGGAGCGTCTGCTGCCAGAAGGCTGGGTGGAGCGCGTGACGACCGCCAGTCCGGTCACTCTGAGCGGCCAGTCTCGCGAGCGAGGCCAAGGTGAAAATCAAGGCCAGCAGTTCTGGCTCAATGCCCCCAACCCCGGCTACGACGAAGGACCGCGCTTCCCGGACATTCCTGAGAGTGCCTACGCGGCCATGGGCCACTGGAAGCAGCGGATCTGGGTGCTTCCGGACCAAGACATTGTCGCGGTTCGCACTGGAGATGACCGAGATGGAAG
>JBLHMA010000249.1:0-7778 GCA_047621545.1 Cognaticolwellia sp.
CTCGGCCTGGACCTTCCCGCGGGCAACGCCCTTGTCCAGGTTCTTGGCGATGCTGTCCAGGCCGTGTCGCAGGCCGTCCTGGTTCACGTCGAAGAGATTCACGGTGTTGCCGGCCAAGGCGGCGGCGTGCGCGATGCCGTGGCCCATGGTTCCGGCGCCGATAACGGTGATTGTGGAGAGGGACATGCATGGACTCCGAGCAGTTATGCCCGGCGCTTAACCGCCGTCAGCGTCTACGTCGCCGCGCCAGACCGCTGCCCAACCCTAGACCGCCAATGACCCCAAGGAAGCCCACCAAGCCGCCACTGCAGCTGCTGGGTTCTCCCACCTCGGCCCGCTCCAGCCACACCGGAGTGCTCCAGGCCATCTCTCGATCACTCTGGGTGATTTCTAGCCACATCGCCAGCTCTCTGGGCCCATCCGGCACCTGTGCAGTGCCCTGGGCATCGAGCTCCCCCGGACTCCAAGAAGCCCACTCTAAGCCAGTCTCCTGAGCGCCCACCCCGGCGCTGACCAACCGCACGGACTCAATGGCCGCGGTGCCGTGTACCTTCCACTCAATGCGGGTGTCCCGGGCCAAGAAGGCGCTGCCCATGGGGTGAGGCACTTCGGCCTCCCAAGCGACCAGCTCCAGGAGAATGCGCGCACCTGTCGTTGCGTAGCTGGAGCGATTGCTCAGGGCGGTGAGCAGCTCCCCGGTGTTCAGGCTGGGCGCGAGGATGGCGGCCAACCCGCCCGGCGTATTCTTGGACACCATGGGGTTGCCCAGCCAGCCGTCGTGGTTGTCGGAGCTGGCAATAAAGCCCAGGCGTTGCCCGGCGCTCAGGCCCTCTGGAACGCTGCCAACGCGCTCAGGCTCCATGGAGTTGCCCCACTCGGAGAAGACCTCGGCAACGGGCCGCAGGACCTCATCTTTTTCGTCCCAATCAAAACCGGTGAAGCTGGGGGCATGGGGAATGGAGATCATGCGCTGGCCGGTTTCGGCCATGGTCTCCTCCATCCGGAGCCACAGTCCTCGGCCCAAGCCAGGAAGTTCCTGCTCAATGAGCGGTCCCTCGCAGGTCTCGTAGTACACGTTGTGGTGCCCAGCGCGGTCGTTCCCCATCCACTCAAACCCCAGCAGAGCCAGATACTCCCCGTCCACGCTGTAGTCGCTGCAGCTCCGCTGAACGCTCTCCCAAAGCACCTCGGAATCCAGCTCAATCGGGTCTCCTTTGACCGACTCACAGCCAAAGTCCAGGCCCATCACGTCCCGGGCGTAGTCGTGGTTCTCGTCCACCCAGCTGCCGTCTTCCTCCAGGTAGGAGTGCCCATGGTGTGTGTGTAGGTCCCCCCAAAACACGCCCCAATCCGGGGCTTCTTGGGTCACGCGCACCGGGTTGCTCCAGAGGCTCTCCCCAAAGGCGTCGATGGGCACCCGAAACACCCCTTCTTGCTCAAAGGTGTGAGGTAGCAGGAGCACCTCTTCCCCTTGGGCCAGGTTCCCCAAGCGGTCCAGCGGGGCCACACGTACCCACTGCTCGATACCCACTTGCGCTTGCGAGGCCACGGTGACGTTGACCGCAGCAATCTCAGACTCGGCTTCGAAGGCGAGCATCAAGATACCGATCTCACTGGCTTGGTCAGCCAAGGCCGGCCAGTAGGACACCTTGAGCGGAACCTGTTCGTGGGCCCGGGCTGGGGTCTGCCAGCCACAATCCCCCTCATTCTCATCCGTCCCCAAAAAGATCTGCAGAGTCTGACTCTCTGCGATCTCGCCAGACTCGATGCTCACCAAGATCTGACCTGCCTCATGAATGCGCGGGGAGTCCTCAGAGTGCAGCACAGAGAGCACCACACCGTCCGGCCCGGTGGCTTCGATTCGCCCAGCAGACGCTGCGTCAAAGTCTCGCGAGAGGGGCGTGCACACCTCGGCTGGCCGGTGTGAGAGCCACCCCCACTTGTTCCGCTGCCCGTGGTAGATGGGCTCGTCGATCAACACCACGTCCCCAGGACCAAAGCCTTCGGGACCGGGTGTGAGTTCCAAGATCATGGAGACCTTGGTCTGAACCGGAAAGCGGTTCTGCTCCAGAGAGACGGACTGAGCCGACGGTGCCGCAATAAGGAACAACCACATGTCGGCACACTATCCGCAGGTGCGCGCAGCCGCTCAGAAGAGCTTGGGCAACTTGTCGTCTGCATAGCCGACCAAGTCAGCCTGGACGGCGCCGAAGTGGTAGCCCCAGTACTGATAGGCCACCGGCACGTTGGCAGACAAACCAACCTCGATCGGCTGCTTTCCGGGCTCGAACTTGAGACCGAAGGTCAGTACGTGGAACTGGAAGTTCGGGTAGGGCTCCGGCAGTCCACTGGACTTGTAGTTCAAGCTTCCTTCGACGAAAACACTGACCACGTCGTTGGCTTGGTAGCGGACATGAGCGCCACCGATGTAGCGCATCGACCTGGGCTGCCCACGGAACTCCAAGTCCACGCCACCCTGAGCGAGCACATGCAGGCCACCGCCCACATCAAAGATCTTGCCCACCGCCAGCTGGGGGCGCAGCGCCGGGTAGCCAGGGTTGGTGTTGAAGCGGAAGTCCAACATGCCAGTGGCGATCAGGTCCAAGCGCGAGCTCTTGATGAAGGCGTACTTGGCGCCCACTTCGAAGTTGGGACCTGTGAAGCGGCGACGAACGCCAGCGTGAACACTCATCTCGCGGGCCAGGGCCCACTCCAGATCCACGGTTCCAGCCAAGTAGCTGGGAAAGCCCATCTCCACAGCCACGTGGGCGTGGGTGCGTGGGTCGATGTTCTCTAGCACCAGGGGGCGCGCGAGGCCGATCTCGCGATCCTTGGCGTCTTTGTAGGAGCTGTTGGGATCGTCGATACGCTGGCCGTAGATGTCCTCGGTCAGCTCGTCCATGCGGCGCTCGATGCGGTCGAGGAACAGTGTGTTGGGGTAGTCGTCCATGTAGGACTCCCAGCTCAACAGCTCTTCTTCAGCGCCCAGGTCATCCATGCTGTCGATGAAATCACGGTAGATGCCGACGTTGTCCTGGCCCTCTCCCCCGATTTCATCGTCGCCGAGCTCCTCGAGCTCGCCGTCAAAATCGAATTCATCTTCCTCGCCGAAGTCCTCGCCGAAGTCTAGATCGTCCTCGTTGACGGGCAGCTCTTCGTCGGACTCCCCCTCACCAGGGGCGTCCAAGCGCTCGACTTCTTCGTCGCCTTCGACTTCTTCATCCTCGAACTCGTCTAGGTCAAAGGTGTCGTCCGAGAAGTCGATATCCAGCTCCTCTTCTTCCTCCTCAGAGCTTTCTTCTTCCTCCTCCTGAGCGAAGGCCGGCGTAGCGGCCAGAGGGAAAGCGAGCAGGGCAAGCAGCAGGGAGCGGCGCATGAGCGGGTCCTTTTCCGAGAATCGGCGGAAGTCTAACAACGACGGGAGCTGTGGGGTGTCAGGCGCAGGTCACGCACACACCCCAGCGGACCTACTCCTCACCCTCAGCGGCCTCGAACTCGGGGCGCGCAACGTCAGCGACACGCTGAACCAAGTCTTCATCTTCGACCGGCGCGAAGCTCTCAGCACCGTCTTCGTCCACGTCGTAGTGGAAGATGTAAACGTCCATGGGCTCGTCGTCATCGCCTTCCATCTGCTCAGTGGGAGTGAGCAGAGCGAACTCGCCCTCGGGCTCCATCTCCACGATTCCGATCAGGACGAACTCAACTTCGTTCCCATCAGAGTCCACCAACACGATGCTCTCGGAGGTGTCGCTCTCTTCGGTGGTCGTCTTTTCACTCATCTTCTCGCTCACTTTCTGCAACGGGGCAGCGGGAGGGGTGTGGCTCAGCCGTGGCTGCGCTCAAACTCGGAAAGGAAGTCCACCAAGGCGGTGACGCTGTCCATTGGACAAGCGTTGTAGATGCTCGCACGGAGTCCACCGACGGAGCGGTGACCCTTGATCCCAGAGAAGCCTGCGGCGACCGCCTGATCGATCAAGGTGGACTCAAGATCGCGCTGTCCCAAGCGCCAAGTCACGTTCATCTGGCTGCGAGAGCCGGGCAGGGCATGCGCCTCCCAGAAGTCGCTGCCATCGAAGAGATCGTAGAGCGCGCTGGCCTTTGCGGTGTTGCGTTCCGCGACCGCTGGCAGCCCCTGTTCCTCGATCCACGCGAACACCCGCTCAAGGGTGTAGATACCGATCGTGTTCGGGGTATTGAAGAGCTGCTTCTTTGCCGCAATGTGCGTGGCCCACTTGAGCATGGTCGGGGCATCGGAGGCTGCTGCGCGCTCCTGGGCGGCGGGGCTCAGGGTCACCAGGGTCACACCGGAGGGACCCAGGTTCTTCTGCGCGCCGGCGTAGACCACGTCGATCTTGCTGTAGTCCAAGGGGCGCGAGGCGATGTCCGAGGAGGCATCGCACACCAAGAGCCCGGCGTGAGACGCCGGCAGCCCCGGAAACTGGGTCCCAGCCACGGTGTTGTTGGAGGTGTAGTGGGTGTACACCGCGCCCGCGCTCTGCTCCCAGGTGGTGGGAACCGCGTTGTAGCCAGCCTCCTTCGCCGAGAAGGCCACGTTCACCGAGCCGAACCGCTTTCCTTCCTTGATGGCCTTGGCTGACCAAGTACCGGTGTCCAGGTAGTCGGCTACCCCACCCTGGAGCAGGTTGTTGGCGACCGCCAAGAACTGGCTGCTGGCGCCCCCCTGGAGGAAGAGCACCGCGTAGTCCTGGGGCAAGCCCAAGACCCGCCGAACCCGCGCCTGAGCGCTATCGACGATCTCGGAGAAGGCCGCGGAGCGGTGGGACATCTCCATCAGGCCGATTCCCGTGTCGCCGAACTCAAAGAGCTGCGAGCGCAGCTGCTCCAAGACGGACTCAGGCAGAACGGCAGGACCAGCAGAGAAGTTGTGAATTCGGGCCATGGGGGTCTCCAAGAGAGAGCAGGAAGGGGTTGGAGCTTAGGACAGCGCGACCAGCTGCGCGTCATACACAGCCTCGGAGCTCCGCAAGGTATCCAGCGCATCGGAGGACACCGGAGCGTCGAGCTGGATCCGCGCCAAGGCAGCCTTGGCACCGGAGAACACGATGTTCTCCATCTGCTGAACATTGATCTCGTTCTCGCGCAGCACGCCGAGAACGTTTGCCAGCACGCCCACCTTGTCCTGGTGGCGGACCACCAAGAGGTGGGTGGCCGGAGTCACGGTGCAGAGGTTCACGCAGTTGGGGGCATCGCCGCTACGCTGCCACTCCAAGATCACCCGGAGGGCTTCGTCAGCCACAGCCTGCTGCGCCTGGTCGGTGCTCGCGCCGATGTGGTGGGTGCCGTAGACCGTGGACTGCTCCAACAGAGGGTGGGTCCAGGGACCGCTCTTGCCGCTGGGCTCGTTGCAGAACACATCCAGGCCGGCGCGCAGGCCACGCTCTTGAATAGCCCAGAGCAGGGCGTCCTCGTCCACAACAGGACCGCGTGTGGTGTTCACAAAGATGGCCCCAGGGCGCAGAGCCTCCAAGATGGCCCGGCCGATCAGCCCCTGAGTGGAAGGGCTCAGACTGCAGTGCACCGTGAGGATGTCGGATTGGCGGGCCACCTCGATGGCGCCATCAGCAAAGCGCACCCCCATGGCCAGGGCCTTGGCAGGTGTGAAGCTGGGGGAGCTGGCGACCACTTCCATGTCAAAGGCCAAGGCGCGCTTGGCGACCTCCTTCGCAATGGAGCCCGTTCCGATGAGTCCCAGAGTGCGGCCCTTGAGACCGGCGGCGCCCTTGGAGTAGACCCCCTTGTTCCACTGTCCGGCGCGCAGGTCGGCGACCCCATCACTGATACGACGGTCAGCGTTCAGGATGTGTCCGAAGGTGAGTTCAGCGACGGCCACAGCATTCATGCCCGGGCAGTTGCTCACGAACACTCCGCGTTCCGAGGCGGTGTCCAGATCGATGGTGTTCACACCGGCACCGGCGCGCACGACGAGCTGCAGGTTGCTGCCTGCCTGAATCTGAGGGGCCTTTACCTTGGTGGAGCGCACAACGATCACGTCGGGCTTGTGCTCGATTATCGCGTCTGTCAGCGCCTGATCCTTGAGCGAGGCGTCCACGTGGACCACCGCACCACTCTCCTGGAGTTGGGTGCGAAAAGCATCGGGCAGCTTGTCAGCAATCAGAACGCGCATGGGAACTCCACCTAGTGGTGCCCATGGCTAATCGATCTCCCTACCTTGGGCCCCAGCTGCTTTGGGACCTGTGCGTGACAGTCTCAGGAACATGGCAAGCAGACCCAGGATCAATGCCAATGGTGCGGATTTTGGCCCTTGACTGGCGCAGCCGGCCCCAGCCTCGCACTCGCCCGACAACAGGTTGGGGACCACCTCGGGATCCCCGTCATCGCAGTCACCCTCCAGGTTGGTGTAGCCATCCCTGTCGTTGTCTACGTCCAGCCAGTCTCCCCAAAGCCCGCCGTACATGCCCACATCGCCAGGGCTGCCATCCCAGTCCACGCTCTCCAGAGCGTCTCGGAGGGGTGCATCAGAGCTCAAGCGCAAGTCGGCCGAAGCGGGATTCAAGTCCTCGTTGGGTGCGCGAAGGAAGCCTGGGTCTCCGTAGAAGGAGTCATGAGCTCGCAGGGAGCTGTCCAAAAAGACAAGCTCCTCATCTGGCAAGACCGAGGCCTGTGCGAGCACCGTGCACGGCTTGAGTCGGCACAAGGTCCAACTCACTCCCTCCCACTGGGGCACGCTCGCCACAAAGGTCACGCTGCTCTCGGAGAGGTCCAGCATCAGCCCCGGGTCGTCCAAGTCATTGCTCCAGCCCAGGTTGCTGTGGGCCACGTAGAAGCTGCTACTCACCCCAAGCAGAGCGGCGGCGTCAGGCAGGGAGAGCAGGCTGCCTTGGATGTCCACGGTGCCGTTGGTCGCGCTGATGTTGTGCAGCCCGCCGATGATCGTGGCTTGGCGCATCTCCAGGGTGCCGCTGTTGACCACCACCGCGACGAGCTCCGTGCCGGCACGCAAGGTGATGCCCTGCAAGCGCACTCGAGCCCCATCCTTGATCTCCAACATAGGAGAGAGCAGGTCCGAGTTCAGGACCCCGCTCGCGCCGTCCTCGTGGCGAATGACCAGGTCCTTGTCGATCACCAGCCCAGAGACCTCACGGGGGCCGCCTTCCAGCAGGAGCACCTGCCCCGGCCGGGCCTGGTCGATGGCACGCTCCAGCGAGGTGCTCAAGGGAACCAAGACCGGGTCCTGGGTGTATAGAGTGAGCTCGGCCAACAAGGGCTCTCCCTCCACGTCGACGTGGGCCTGGATGCGCCAAGAACCCAGGGCGTCGATGTGCAGCTGCAGCACGTCTCCATCGATCCGAATGTTCTGTGCGCTCTCCGGTGGGGCCAAGAGCTCCCACTGCACCTCTCCAAGGCGCCCGGCTGGGTCCTGTAGGTCTGCCCGCACCTCAACCCACTCCCCACGCTGCGGAAACGCATCACTGGTGCGCAGGTTGAGCCCCAGCCCCTCGCCCGAGGCCACGAGCGGGAAGGGATCCAGGCTGTCCATGAGCCGGTCTCCGTCGGTGTCCCAGCTCAGGGGGTCGGTTCCCTGGGCGAACTCCTCGGCGTTGTCCCAGCCGTCCTGGTCGTCGTCGTCGGTGGGCTCGCTCACCCCTGCCCAGCGCTCGTACGGGTCTGGCAGTCCGTCATCGTCCAGGTCAAAGTCGCGCGCTTCGGGGCCACCGCTCCAGCCAACGTCCTCGCGGGAGCCATCCAGGTCAACCAAAGTGGTCTGTGCAGAGCCGCCGTCCCAGAGTGGAGAACCC
>JBLHMA010000250.1:0-7751 GCA_047621545.1 Cognaticolwellia sp.
TCGCCGTCCATCTTCCATCGCATGGAAATGGCCGGGGATCACCCGGCTTGAGTCTGCTAAACTCAGAGTCGGCACTGAAGGGAGCACACATGGCTCGGATGGACCCCTCTGCCAACAGCGCACGCATTGACAAAGTGCGGCCTGCGGCGGTCCTGCAAAAACCCACGGACAAAGCCCGTGGAGATCGTGATGAGGAGCGTGTTTCCTCAAACATCGTTGCTCGCCCGCAGCCCGGGACCGAGCCCCATGCAGCCCTAAGTGCGTCCTTGCATGAGAACTTCGGCAACAGCATGATCCAGAGCGCCCTAGCCGGCTCCCTGGAAGGACCCGCCCCGCTGATCAGCGCAGCTCTGACGATGGGCGCAGCTGGCCTTGGGCCTGACTCAGCCAACACCGGCAGCCTCTCCAACAGCGGCATGGCGGCCTACTTGGCCGCCCGAGACGCCCTGCCCGCCCCCGAAATCTTTGCTGCAGACGCCGACTCCAAGGTCAAGACCGCTGCGGCTCGCGGCGGAAAAGCCCTGCCAGATTTCGCCCTAAACCGACTAGAGGCCGCCTTTGGTGGCGCGGACTTTAGCGGCGTGCGCCTGCACACCGACGGCGCCGCGAACCAGGCGTCCAAGGCCATCAACGCCAAGGCCTACACCGTCGGGCAGCACGTCTATCTGGGTCACGGGTACGACAACCTGCAGGACCGCGGCAACCTGCGCCTGCTGATCCATGAGCTCACCCACGTGGTCCAGCACATGGAGGGTCGCCTGCGCGCGTCGACAGGAGCCAACCAGACCGATGGCGGCATGGCGATCTCCAGCCCGACGGATGCAGTGGAGTTGGAAGCGGAGAACATGGCCACCAGCCTGCTTCCCGGACTGGACGGCGGCATCCTGGCCCCAATGGACGCCGAACTCTCGGTGGGCCAGGGCATGGAGTTGGGAGCGCAGAGTGCCCAAGTGGGCGCGCAGACTGCTGTGGGTGGAGACAGTGCTGTGGGTGGAGACAGCGCTGTGGGTGGAGACAGTGCTGTGGGTGGAGACAGCGCTGCAGCCGGCGAGGGCGCCGCCATGCGTTCCCGCGACGATGACAACAGCGCTCTGGACAAGCAAGCCCAAGGCGGCGAGCAGAACCAGGACCAGGTGGACGGTCGCCAGAACGACCAGGAGTCTCTGGAAGGACTGGGCGAGTGGAAGTCCAGCATAAAAGCACAGAACGAGAAAATGGAAACCCTGGGCGAGCGCATCGCCCAGTGGGACACCTTGAAAGAGGCGGAGCGCAAGACCCTCTGGCGAGAAGCCCTCTCCGCCGTCCTAAGCCTGTCTAAAGTGGCCCTCCAGGCCATCGGAGCTGCTCTTGAGTCCAGCGAGGCAGGAATCAAGCTCGGTGCCAAGCTCCAGGCTGTCGGCAGCTTGCTCTCCCTGGTCGGATGGGCGCTCGGAGACTCTGGCCCCAGCACGGGCGAGGTCAAGGACGAGCGCACCAAGGAGAACAAGGACTCCAAGGATCCCACGGAGCCGCGCTTCACCGCGATTGTTGGCTGGGTGGAGGAAGCCATCGGCGGAGACACGGGCGTGGACTTTGGGGCCCTGGCCCTGGGCAAGGTCCTGGAAGGAGCGCGCAAGCTCCAAGACGCCATGGCCGCGTTCTTGGCCGGCATCGAGGCGATGACCTCGGGCGTGAACGATCTCAAGCAGGTCAAGGATCAAAAAGAAGGACAAGCGGCAAAAGACAGCAAAAAGCTGGACTCCAAGCAAATCCAAAACACCCTCTCCAAGCTCAGCGATCGCTCCGGTGCCCTGACCGCAAAGCTCAGTGGAGATGCCGGTGCTGAGAAGACTCCGGACGCCGAGACGGAGACTGGCCCCACCAAGGACCAGTCCACGACCAACGTGGCGGACACCGAGCAAGACGACGCTGCACTGAACGGCCTGGATACCGCCTCCGTCAAGGCCCACGGCGCTGCGCTCCAGAACGCCCCAAAGAAACTGAAAAAGAACTGGTCCGGTCAGCTCCAGGCTGGGACCAACTTGGGCGTAGAGAAGCCCATGCGCCGCTGGACCAAGGTCAAGGTCCTAGATGGCGACCAAAAGGGAGCTTGGGGCTACGTCGACCGCCACTTCTTCAAGGGGCGGAACAAGGAGCCTGGTCGCGCGGCCACCAAAGAGAAGCGCATGACCCGGCCTACCCGAGAGACCCTGCACCGAAGCGCATCCGGTGCCATGGGCCGCTCTGCAACGGGTGAACGCCCCACTGGCGGTGGCCAAGCGCTGCCCGCTTCTCTGAAGGAAGCCTTCCGGCCCATCTTGGGTCGCAGCATCGACGCTGTGCGCATTCACACCGACAGCGCTGCCGCAGACTTTGCCGTTGGCGTGGCCGCAAACGCCGTCACCGTAGGCCGGGACATCTACTTTGCGCCAGGCACCTACAGCGAGTCCGGCGACGCTGCCAAGACCTTGCTCGCCGAGGAGCTGCACCATGCGGTCCTTGGCGGTGGAAAGCCAGGCGTCTCCCAGCCGGGCGATGACCACGAACGCAAAGCACGTGCTTTTGCAGAAGGCGCTGTCGGCGGTGGCTTGCTCGAGGTCATTGATGCGACCTTTGGGGAGAGCCTCAGCCCAGGCAAGGCCCAGGGTCGCCAGCACCACCCCCGCCGTGCACTGCAGACCCTCAAGAACGCGGTTCCCACCAAGATGTTGCGCCAGCTCGGCGACGCTTTGGGCACCAGCCAGGGCTCAGGCCTCAAGCCCGGCGCACCTGGCGTTGGACTGCGCCACATGGGCGTGGGCGGCACACCCAAGCAGATGCGGGCGCCCAAGCAGGTGACCCCTTCGGCAACCCGTACGCCCGACAAGCGCGTCGCAAACCGCAACGCCGCCGATCGATCTCCTCCCGCTGCACCCGATGTCTCCGCCTACACCCAGACACAGCTCGAAGAGACGGTCTACACCAGCGACGGCCAACAGCGCTACCACTTGCGCGGCGGCACCTGGACCGCTGCACGGGCCGGTGGAGTCAGCCAAGCGCTCTTCGAAGCTGCCTGGGACAGACTGCAGACTCTGGCGCCCAGCTCCGGTATCAATCGCCAAGCCATAGCTCCCGACGCCACCTTCCAGGGAAACGTGCGTGTTGGTGACAACGTGGCCGGTCACGGTCCCATGTCCGGCGGCGGTTCCTTGAACAGCACTGGACGAGACCGCATCATCGAAGGCGGGATCCGCCAAGCCACAGACGGCCGCAGATACGCTGTCGTAGAGGGTGAAAGCGGCACCAACCGCATCATCTGGGGCACCCAAAACACCTCCTCTGAGGAGATGCGTGCACTGGTAGATGAACGCCAGCCCGGCCGAGAGGGGGAAACCCGGGGCAACGCTGTGACCCGGAACGTCCAGGTCGAGGCTGAGCTCTTTTCGACCGGCGCGACCCTGGTGGACGAAGCCCTGGTCCAGGACGGTTGGAACAACGCCGATGGCCCTGGAGGCAGCACCAGAACCGGTGAGCTCACCGTCGGCGGCGTGGAGGTGGGCGTCGACGCCCGTGGCACCATTGGTGCGGCCGGCGTGGCGATCCAAGCTGGCGCCCAAGCCGAGCTGGAGTTGTTCCACTACGTCGACGAGTTCACTTGGAGCACCGGCAACACGACCATCGGCGGAGAGACCTTTGGCCTGGAGCTGAAGCTCAAGGTCGATGCCTTTGTGGGCGCCGAGGCGCGTGTACAACTGCGTGCGGAGATTGGCAACATGCGCGGGAGTGGCCCAGACCAGCTCGCGGGCCAGACCGAAGCCGTCCAGCAACGCTTCGAGAATGACGGAAGCGCCAACCAGGTCACTGCGAGCGCAGGCGTCTTTGCTGGTGCACGCATTCGACTCGGAGCTTCCGCCGAGGTCAAGTGGCACAAGAAGGCGCCTGAGACCTACGCCGACAGGGCCGCAACCAACGTCGCTTCAATGGTCGCGGTCGTCGCCGCACCCATCCCCGGCCTGTCCTGGGTGCTGGGCCAGATCGGAGTGACCGAGGTCATCGCAGACCTGCTCGGAAGTCCAGGCATGTGGGGTGAGTCAGGCCCTCAGCTCTTGGCATGGGTCGAGGCCGAGATTGAAGGCAGCGTAGGTGTGGGCGCCAACGCCGCTGCATCTATCGGGTTTGACGGCGGCCAGTTCCACATGGAGGCTGGTGCAAATGCTTCCTGGGGGCTTGGTTTTGGCGTAAACGTCGGAATCACTTTCGGTGTGTTCGAGGGCGCCCGACTGGGTATCGTCATTGCCGGAGAGCTCTCCGAGTTGGCCGTCCAATTCCTGCGAGAGAAGTTCCAGGACCTGCAGGCCTGGGGCGCAGACATGCTGGACAGCTTCTGGAGCTGGCTCAGCTCCGACGACCACGCTCAAGAAGCAGTGGAGAACGATGCGCATCAGCTGCTTACTGCAGCACAGCGTGGTCAGCTCTTGGACGACCTGGCCTCCGGTTGGACCGGCGGCGAGCAGGAGGAGGCCATGGCGGAGATCCTGCGCTTCTCCAAGGCCAAGGGCGATCTCTCGGCTGTGGTCTCCGCCTCCGGTTTGTCCCGCAGCCAGCTGCGTAGCGAAGTAGGAAGCGAACGCTGGGCCAACGCGGTCTACCGCAATGCGGCCGGCCCAATGGCCCGCCAGGGCGGCGGGTTGCCGGCGCCCCAGGGTGGAGGACAAGCACTCCCTGAAGGGGTGATGTCCAAGCTACAGCCCGTGTTCGGCAGCGCGCTCAACGACGTGCGCGTGCACACCGGCTCCCAGGCCCAGGCCTTTGCCGAGTCGGTCAACGCCAATGCGGTGACCGTCGGCACGGACATCTTCTTCAACAAGTCCACCTTCGACCCCGGCTCGGTCTCCGGTCTCAAGCTCATGGCCGAGGAAGTCCACCATGCCGTGGTGGGCGGCGGAAGGCCCGGCGTCTCACAGCCCAGCGATGCCCACGAGCAGCAGGCCCTTGGCTTTGCAGAGAGCTTGGTGGGCGGCGGAATCTTGGAGACCATCGATGGCCTCTTGGGGGCCAATGGTCAAGACAAGAGTCCCAGCGGGGGCGCTGAACAAGCCGCCGAGACCGTTCCCCAGCAGCTCTTCGCCCAACTCCAAGGCCAGCTCCCTCCTGCCATTCAGACCCGCTTGCGTCAGCAGCTCGGTTTGGCGGGCGAATCGGCATCGAGCGAGGTCACTGCACAAGGCAGCACCGGCGCCTCTCGGCAAGAGCAGGAGACGGGTGCAGGGGAGGGAGGAATCGACCCTGTGCAGGTCGAGCAAGACGCCCAAGCACTGCTCAGTGCGTTCACTGGAGCAGGAACGACAGAACTTCCGGTCTACCGAGTGCTCGGCCGGTCGCCAGCACATGTCCGAGCGGTTGCTGAGCTTTATGATGCCCGGTACAACGTGCACACCGGCAACGGCTTGATCGCTGACATCGTCGCTGAATTTGATGGCGCCTTTGAGTCCGAAATGAACTGGGACTACGTTGTCGGACTCCTGACAAGAGCTGGCCTAGACGTTCCCAGCGCCCCGGCCAGCTATCAGCGCATGAACGAGGCAGGCGGCTACGACGGCCGCATTTCAATCCTCCCATCACCACGGGTCGAGACGGCAGCCCCCAACACCAACATTCGATACAGCGTGGACCAAGGAGACATGATCATGTCTTCTGACTCCTACTTCGAATACCAGTGGTTCTGTATCAACGACCCCGCTGTCGTTCGATCGAACAACATTCCGTCTCGCTACGACGGCCCCAGCACAGCCTTCTGGGATGCGGAATGGGATATTTCTGGAACTCATACAGTATTCTGCCGCATACAGTTTCATGGATCGGGACAGGCCGCCAGCGAGCCAGAATTTGTCGATTTCGTCCAGCGCGTGGCCCCATTGGCAGAACTGGCCGGGGAGAGCTTTGCCGCCGCCCAACCCTCCGATTACATGACCCATCGGGCCCAGATGGAGCTCCAACTCCTCCAGATGACTCAAAATGGAGTGGCGGAGCAGGCCTTCGGAACCCCGAACATCCGCAATAGTGGCTCCAATCCAGCTGTCCCAGGCCGAGCACCCAACCTCAGCCACCACACCTACAGCGTGACACCAAGTGCGGAAGCCCGCAGCTTTAGGTGGTACGCCACGGCCGAAGACTGGAGCCTGTTGCCTACACAGAGCTACTACGGCTACAACCGAACGACTGTGAACGGCGAGAGCGCTTTCGATATGGGCACTGGCGAGACGGCCAGCTTCGTCATCGCGTCCAGCAACGTATTCACCATATTCTGCGAGGAGATGGACGTAGATGGCAACGCGCTAGGAACCGTGGCCCAGTATCGTCAGGTTGTTACTTCATCGGATGATATGAAGGGAATCAACGCTGTGCGAAGGGGCGTGGCCAACGGGGACGAGGCCATGGAGACCATGGACCCAACTCAGCGGGTCGGCCTAAGAACTGGCTACGTCAACGAGGAGACAGGCGCACAGGTGTCCCTGACCCTGTTTGCAGGTGCACAGGCCGATGGTGGCAGTACCATCGTGCTGCTCGACTTGACCCCAGGTGTGAGCCGAATCGAGTACTCCGGTTCCACGATTCAAGAAGCCATCGCAGACTTTGACAGCGGGAACTCCTACCCCACGGGCATCATCACCGTTCAAGTGCCCGGGAATGAGAGCGGCTTGGCCGCGTTGACACAGACCATCCACTCCGACGGCTCGTCTACGTGGGCAGAGTGGGCCGCAAACACTGGATGGGCAGCCTTGGGCTTGGCCGTCCTGGGAATTGGTGCTGCACTGGTTCCCGGTGGTCAAGGAGTCGCGGCCTGCCTCTTCGTAGCCGCCGCGGGGGCAGGCGCCGCCTCCAGCAGCATGTCGATCTACGACAACCTGCAACAAGCGGAAGTAGACGGCACGCGCATGGCAATCGATATCCTGGGCCTTGCTTCAAGCATATTGGGTGGAGCAGCAGCGTTCAGGGCGGCCCGACAAGGCGGCGGGATTATCGCACTCGCAAATCAACCTGGCAGGTTCCTAGTCTTAGGCGCACTTGGCGCAGATGCAGGCGCCGGCGTCTTGATGACGATCGAAGGAATCACCCACATCGAGGCCATTCTTCAATCGAACATGAGCGACTCCGAGAAAGTCTCCCAGATCGTACGGATTCTGGGGAATCTCGCCCTTATTGGCGGGCTGATCTACATTTCTGCGCGTTCCGCTCGAGCGCAAACGCCAGTAGAGGCGCTCTCATCTCCTGAGTTCTCTGCGATCAACCCGGGCCCGCTGCCTGACAACTTGGCAGGAACCTTCGGCGGAGGAAGATATCGTGAGCTCGTACTTGCCGCAGATACGATCATGTACCGAGCAGGAAAGGAAGGAACTCCTTTAGGCCAGTTTTTCTCGATGGATGTCCCTCAGAGCGTACTCCAAACCCGTATCGACAAAGCTGTCTTGCCCGTCTGGCCGGATGGAGGGACCTCGCCTCTGAACGCCGTTTTCGCGGTTAAAATACCGGCCGGAACAACGGTCTACACGGGAGCAGTGGGCACACAAGGTGGATTTTACATCGGGGGAACCGAACAGATCGTTGTTCCACAGCCTTGGACGATTTCTGGAGTCGAAGTTGTGGGTACTTTTCCACTACAATAGGGACAGCCAAATGACCGCGACAATCAATGAAATGGTCCAACTGCTAGAACACCATCACGAGTTTGAATGGGCAGCGAAACTGCAAGGCGCTCTGGAGGCTTCTCCAGATCTTACCAGAACCACCCTTCT
>JBLHMA010000251.1:0-7731 GCA_047621545.1 Cognaticolwellia sp.
GGATCCGCGCCGGGCCGACCGCGTGGCTTGGTACCTGGTTCAGGCCGAGAAGATGGCCCAAGGGGAGCTTCGGCAGCCTGGCCGCGTGAGCTACCGAGATCTTGCGCGCGTACACGCCCCAGAGGTCTTGGAGTCCCTGGGAGACCCTGTGGCGCTGGCGTTGTCCATGGGCCTGGAAGCTGGAGACGTGGTGGGGGTGGAGCTGGCCCACTGCCTACGCGTGGTCTGTGGCGGCACCTTGGAGGCCTGTCGAGAGGCCCTCCGCTCTCGTGGACCGACTCTGAACTTGGAGGGTGGGTGGTTGCGGGCTGGCCCAAAGAAGGGCCAGGGCATCGAGCAGCTCAACGACGTGGCTGTGGCCATCGCGGCTCTGCGCGCCGAGGGCTTTCGGGGGCGCATCACAGTCCTGAGCGTCGGCACAGCCCGACTAGATGCGCTCCAGGCCTGCTTGGGTTCGGACGAGCGTCTCTGGATGGGCCGGATCGACAGTGACCAGGAAGGAGAGCTTTGGCTCGCGGATTTGGACCGCCTGCTGGCAACTGTGCCGCGTAGCGCGTTGTCGATCGTGGTCAGCGGCTCCGAGGACAGTGGGCGCCTGGGCTTGGAGGTCCTGCGCAAGCGTGACCGCCACGTAGATCAGGCTCTGGAGGGTCGTGCGCGCGTTCTTCTGCCGGGTGGGGGGGGCGGCGCTCAGGCTTGGCGGGCGCTGGCAGGCACCGCGCTAGCTGTTGGGCTGCGAACCGAGCGCCCAGTCGCGCCGGACTTTAGCCCGATGCGTGCACACTTCGCGGACATCGCCAAGGGCCTTAAGGAGCGGGAGTTGGCCGAGGATGACCTGAGCTTTGGGATCGCCGAGGAGCTGGGTGAGCGCTCCGCGGGAGACCGAATCATGGGCTTTTACACCGCCGAGGGCGTGGAGCTTGCCCTGTACGAGTACGGTGTGCTGGACCACCTTCAGCGCCTTGGTTTTGCCCGATTCCGGGTGGCCTTGGACGCTCAGCCCTTGGGCAGCCGCATCCGTCTGTTTGGAACGCAGACTGGAACCGAGGAGCTTCTGGTGGAGTGCACGGTTTCCAGCGAAACGGTGAACGGAGAGCCCTATATCTTCGTACATTGGTTGAACCTTAGAAATCCAGTGGGTCATTTCAGCAGCCGACGGCCCCGGCTACCCGGTCAGGACGCACCGGGATTGGGGTTGGCCCCTGAGATGGCAGAGCTTCTGCGCAGGATGGCGCGCCGATTGGGCATGGCAGGCTTGGCAATGCAGCCAAGCTGGTTTCACGTGGCCTATAGCGCCCGTCATGACCTGCGCTTTGAGACGCCGGAGCTGCAGGGCCGCTTTGTGGCTTTGATTCGCGACCTGCGCGGGGTTCCTCTCGGCGAGGTGACCCGGGCCATCTCTGGCGGACGGGTGCAGCTCAACGGGGCTCCCTACATCTGGGACGCGGAGCGCATGACCAGCAACGCGGCGCCCGACCCCGAGGAGGTCGAGCGCATCGCAGGCGACAGTCACTTTACTCTTCGGGAGCCTGTTCAGGGGGCTCCAGCAGAGTCACCAGGCGACCGCTGAAGGCGACTCTGGGCCCCTGGCCCTCGTCCCGGTAGTCCAGGCGGCCCGGAATTACATACAGGGATTGACTGTCGGCCCGCAGGTCTAAGCGCGTCTGGATAGGACCGACGCTGCGCAGAGTACAGGCGTGAGGCTGGCAGCTTAACTGAAGCTCAGCTTGGTCTTGTTTGTAGAACATGACCCAAGGGGTGCCTTCGGTGACCGTTGGCGTGGGCAGGGGACCGTTCCAGACGGATAGCGCCTCTATGGTCTCTTCACCGGCACAGCCTTTGGCTTGACAGGCCCGCAGCAGGCTCAAGCTGTGCTCGATTCCAGCCCGAACCAGAGGCTCCATGCGCTTGATCTTGGCTCCGCTGGGCACGGTCTGGGCCAAACCCGCTCGATCCAAGTCACGCAGAACCGGTGGCAGCTCCGGAGGCTCCCCGATGCGCTGAAGCTCTAAGGTGCAGCCGGTGTCTGCAGTGCATGACCAGATCACCCGCTCTCGGGGATCCGAGCAGCTCGCAGTGATGTGCACGGGATCCAAGTCAGGGCGGATCACCAGCCCGGCGACCAGGTCCTGGGGGGGGACCGAGCGGGCTCTCTGCTGGCCGGTGCTGGCCAGAAGGCTGCCGTCGGCGCGCTCCAAGTAGGCCCCACTGACAAGCACATGCCCAAACTCCTTGCATGGGATGGCCGCAGGCCAGGGCATGGCGATCGGTGGGCCCAGCTCTGGCGGGGGGGCCATGTTCTCCGGCTGAACGGAAGTAGCCAGCTCGGAGATCGGCAGCTCAGGGTTTGAGAGGGTGGGTTCGGGTTCGGTGCAGCCCAGGGCCGCGAGCAAGGTCAGCATGGCGGCAGTCTACACCGACCCTCAACCCACCTTGCAGACCCCTTGAGCAGGGGCGAAATTACCGGCGTCCAGAGTGACCTCCTGGCCGCGCTCACCGATGGAGAGCACGTCCATTGGACAGACCTCTATGCAGATACCGCATTGGATGCAGGCCGAGTTGCGGTTGTCCATCTCGATCTGGCGCTGGGCGAAGCTCTGAACGTCGATGCCCATCTGGCAGTAGCGGGTGCACTCGCCACAGGAGATGCAGGTGTTGTCGGCCTGGATTGTGATGGTGCTGAACTTGCGTGCGAGCAACTCCATGTAGGCCCGAAGGGGGCAAAAGAAGCGGCACCAGACGCGGTTGCCCAGGTAGGGGTAGAGCGCCACGCCGATGATGCTGGCGAGCCAAAAGTCCACCATCAGGGGGTACCAATGCAGGGCGAAGGCCTTGGTGGAGTACAGCCCTTCCCAGAGCAGCCCCCAGGCATCGGTACAGATCAAGGCAGTCGTTGGGATGGCCAGGGCAAAGATGATGCGCCCGGCCCACTCCGACTTGTAGGAGAGCGCGCCTCGGGGGGCTAGGTGACGCCACAGATCGCCTAGGGTCTCGGCCAAGCCGCCACAACCGCAGGCCCAGGAGCAAAAGCGCTCGCCGTGTTTCCAGACGAAGAGGGGGATGGCGATGAAGGACACCGAGGCTGAGAGCAGCAGCCAGGTCACCACTACGCCAGTGTTCCCGGTGGCCGACCAGCTTGGGGCGTCGATCAGACCCCAGATATTTAGGGGCCAGGGAACCGAGAGTCCGTAGAATTTCCAGGCTCGGTCCCCGCCAAAGATCTTCCAGGCCAGGCCATTCTCGCCGCCGATGGCGATCACTGCTGGGGCGATGACCTCTGGAATCCCGAAAAGGAAGACCAGCTGGAAGCCCATCAGGCTCAGGTAGCGCAGCTTTTGGATGGAAGATGCGTACTTGCGGTAGGCCCGAATGCCAAAGACAAGAATCAAAAGGGAGTACGTCAGGGTCCCCCAGAAGGCGCCGTCAACCACGCGAAAACCAAGGTCAACCCGCAGGATGTCGGGTAGAAAGCCCAGGACGTGCTCCGGACCCATCGGGAAGAAGGCCTTCTTGGCCACGTGCATGCCGTACTGCTCGCTGTACTCCGTGCCCGACTTGAGGAGGTAGAAGAGCCAGGTCAAAACGCCAAAGCCGAGGATCCAGGCGGCACGCAGAGCGTTCATGGAGCCCGACATGCGCAAGCCAAGTTTTTCCAGGAAAGGGGTGGGCAGCTTGGTACCGATCTGCACAAAGACGCGGTCATTGGGAAGCTCTCGGCCATCCCTCAGGGTCACGCTGTCGGGGCTGAACTTCTGGACTTGTGTGCCCAACTCCAGCTGGACCTTGCCTTGGTGGGCGTAGTCTTGGATACGCTTCTTGTTTTTGGCTTTTGGACGGGAGAAGTCTGGGCTGCGGTAGGACAGGGTGACCTGGCCCCCAGCATCGGCCACATCGCAGGCGGTCTCCACAGCCGAGTCGCCTCCGCCCACCACCAGGACCTTCTCGCCTGCGTGGAGCTTTGGATCCCGCAGGTTGTAGAGGACCTTCTCACTGTCCTCGCCTGGGACATTCAGGCTGCGAGGGGTGCCCCGGCGGCCGGTTGCCAAGAGCACGCGGGCAGCCTTGTGTATTGAGCCATCCTCACACCGAACCTCGAAGTGTCCCCCGGACTTGCTCAGGCCGTTGACGCTGCAGTGGTTCTGGATGGGGAGGCTCTTCTCTTGGAGGATCTCGCCCCAGCGCTTGAGCAGGTCTCCGGTGCTCGCATCCTCGAACCAGAATCCCGCAGGCGAGGCCAGGCTCTGTGGCTCCGAAAAAATGAGCTTGGAGGACGGGAACATTGCGATGGTCGCGAAGGGTTCGTCCTTCTCAAGCAGCTTGAATCGTGCCCCGGTCTCCTGCAGTGCGATGCCCGCGCCCACCCCGGCAGGGCCTGCACCCACAATCAGAATGTCCAAGACTTCGGGGTCGCTCTGGCTCTTGGCCCCCAGGTCCTCTTGCCAGACGTACTGGGCCACTTCGTGTCCCTGGCGCAGCGCCATCTTGATGACTGGCGCGTCCGCCAAATCGCCAATGATGTAGACCCCTTTGATGTTGGACTGGTGCTTGCCGTCCAGCTCTGGCGCCTCGCGTACGCCGATCTTGGGGGAAAACTCAAGGTTGAATGGCGGACTCACAGGGCTCCCTTTGACCCAGGGTACGACGCCGCTCGGGCCAGAGGGTTGCTGGAAGGCAGCCAAGTCGTCCTGAGACCATTTTCTCCGGTCTGCTACCTTTCAAGTGCACCCACCGCCCAGGTCACTCTTTGGACAACGCTCACATCGCCTACATCCCGCCGTACGGCGGTGAAGCCTTGTTCAGGACCAAGCGTCCGTCGGCCTACTACGCGCGCGTGCGGCGCTTTCTGGATGAATGCACAGACGCTGGTGCGTGGCCGGATTCGCTCTCCCTCTCCGTGATGGAGAGTCTGCGACCGGCGACCAAAGAGGACCAGGGCTGGAGCTCTTTAGAGGATCTGCAGGACCAAGTGGATGACTCCTTGAGCCCCCAGGCTGCAGTCGAAGAAGGCCACCATCTGCGCTCCGCACTTGTCCGAGACGCGCTGCTGTCGCTCGGTGCGCCCAACCATGGGGGAGGGGTGAGGTACAGGGACAAGCGCACGCGGGCAGAGTGGCCTTGGAGCTGGGAGACTCCGGATGCTGAAGGGGCTAGCGCAGCTGCGTTCGACTTCCTCTTCCGGCACGAGCAACTCCCCAAGCTCAAGTTCCAGGCGTACGGGGACGAGGCGCCGTTTTGGCCTCAGGTAGAACTCACCGCCTTCTATGACTTCCGGTTGACCACTCCTGGCGCCAAGACGCTGTTACCCGGCCAAGATTCGTCGATCAGGCCATGCCGACTCCAGCTAGATCTTTCCGGCCGAACGATGATTCTCGGCCTCAAATTTCCCTTTTCTGAGGTCGATCGAGGCTTCGTCCAGGTCTACGATGGCATGGCCGAAGCCTTCGGAAAGTCGCTGCCGGCAGCCAGACTTCGCACTTGTCGCCCCAACAAGAAGGGAGACGCGATGGTGCGGCGCAAGCTGGGGTTTTGTCGCTCGGACTGGTAGGGGCGGAGGAGTTGCCCCGAACGTCTACTCTTCGTCTTCGAGCTGCGCCTGGGTGCCCAGGGCCTGGTAGCGCCAGCCCTCGAACTCGCTCTCCCCGTCCTCCGACAGGTCGCTAAAGGTGACCTTCTCCACAAAGTCACCGGGCATCAGCGCCACGTCTTCACGGGTCTCCCGAATAGCGCCGGCCAGATCTGGATAGCGCTCCTGGTACTGCTCGGCCTGTTCGTCGAGGGCGGCCAGGATGGCGGCTTTGGTGAGGATGTGGGTGGTGGTTGCCATGGTGGGGTCAGTATTGTGGTGGAGCAGCTTGCATCAAGGAAGTGGGTGCGATTTCGATACGTTTTGGATCATTCAAAGCTGGAATGGAGGCGTATAGGGTAGGTGGATGGCTGGGCCATGCCGTCGACTTGGTGGGGCCAGAGCCGCCAATCGGGCAGCACCTCCTCGAATGCCTCAACGACGGGAGCGGGACACTGGGAGTCGGGGGTCAATCGGGTTGGCAGACCTGTTGAGTCAAACTCTATGAGCAGCTGGCCTGCGACAGGGATCTGGATCTTGCCGCTGCCGCTGCGCTCTAGTGTCACGGTGCAGGTGGACTCAAGGGCAAGCTCCTGCAGCTCAGGTGGCACCAGTAGGCGAGGGGCGTAGAGCGTTGTCTTGGCTGGGAGTGGTTTTGCTACCAAGAGTGGAACGATGGCAGCCAACATGGGGAACATGGCCATCAGTGGAACTCGATTGGAGTCATATAGATGCTTGGGACCGGCTCACCGGCCCATTGGGCCTGGAAGAAACGCCAGTTGGGAAGTATCTTCATGGCGGCGTCCGCGAAGGGTTCAAGACATTGGCTGTCCACGACAACGTCGGTCGTGTGCCCATGGGCGTCCAGCGAGAAACGGGCCCAGCAAATCTGAGGCGTTGTTGGTCGGACTTCATCTCTTGGGTACCGCGCGTAGTCTTCTCTCCAGACCTCGGCGGGCCGATACAGAGCGGGGTCCCCAATCGTGCCGTGGCCATACCTGATGAAGCGTTCATCCTTAAAAGGGACATCGACGGCGAAGAGCTGCGGGTCAGGCTCGTTCGGGATGTTGAAGCGCGTCCATGTCCAAAACTTTGTCGCCTTTAGGGCCGCAGCTTGAAAGTCATCTGGACAGTCAAAGACCCTCACTTGCCGTGTCTTGCCCTTTGCATCCACGTCGAAGAGCAATCGGCAAACCAAGGAGTCGGGGTCATTGAGCCTTGCTGGGCTCGGCCATTGCGCTGGAGGAGCGTAGCGGAATGCTCCCATTCAGTCGTGGTCGAAGGGGGAAGGTTGGGTCAACGCGTCTTGGAGGTCGATGGAGAGGCATAATTCTTCTGGCCCGGCGTTGGCGGTGGGCAGCTCCAAGCTGTCCAGCTCTGCGTAGACTTCTGACCCCCGTTCGGCGTCGCAGAACACTGGGCTGGCGTCGATGAGCGCTCCGGCGCCATCTCGCCAGAGGTGGAAGCGGCACTCGAGCAGCGCCGGTGGCCGTTGGGGGGGGAGCGGACACCCCGTTGCCAGCTTTTCTTTTTCTGCCGGCAGAAAAAGAAAAGCTGGTGTGCACCCAAAGGTGCACACCAGCGCTGAAGTATCCCGTAAGCCGGGTCCTGTTCCCCCCTCCGGTCACCCTCGGGGAGGCAGTGTTCATTCATCTAGTGTCGCCGTTGCCGACGACCTCGAGCAGTCCACCTGAGGCGCTGGGACGAGCAGCCCACTGTCCTCAATTCGACCTTGCACTGGCTGGGGTTTACCTGGCCGACCCTGTCTCCAGGGCCGCCGGTGGGCTCTTACTCCACCGTTTCGACCTGGCCCGAGGCCTAAAGACCTCGCCGGTCCTGTGCGCCCTCGTACCCCTGACAGCAGAGGATGGTGGCGCGTGGGTGCCGGAGCGAATCCCGAAGGATTCCTGGTGGTTTGCTTTCTGTTGCACTTGCCTTCATGTCACCACGACCGGGCGTTACCCGGCAACCTGCTCTACAGTGCCCGGACTTTCCTCCCGCATTGCCCCCAGAAGGGGACGCCGCCGGCGAACACCTGGTCCACTTCAGCGGCACCCTTGTAGCGCTCTTAGAGGAACTCGCCCAGCAGGCGCCCACACTGTCGGCAGGTCACGAACTCGGCGGCCCGTCGGTGGTTGCTCAAGTCGGTGGCGTTGATCTTGACGTTG
>JBLHMA010000252.1:0-7725 GCA_047621545.1 Cognaticolwellia sp.
TACGAGCTCGTAGACGAAAACGACAACACCGGTACGCCAGAAAAGGATTCAGGGGTGGACTGCCCACCTCAGATTCCGGACTGCAACGACACCGGTGAGATCGACACCAGCATCCCTGTGGACACCGGAACGGTAGACCCTGACTGCGAGGTCCTCATCGCACCAGCGGGTACGGTCGACATCATCGAGGAGTGCGACGGCACTACAGGAGTCAGCGGCTCCATCAAGGACGCCTTCGACCTGAGCATCGAGTATCAGTACACCAGCGGCGGCAGCGGCGCGATCGTCATGCCCGCCATCGGCAACATGACCGACGACAACGGCGATGGCCGAGTCGACGAGAAGGACATCCCCGACATCGCCTTTACCACTTGGAGCAGCAACACCCTGGTTCTGCTCTCCGGCGACGGCAGCGGCGAGATCTTCGAGGTGAGCGGCTTTAACGGCCAAGGCGGCGTGACCATCGCGGATGTAGACGCCGACGGTGAGCCCGAGATCGTGGCCTTCACCACCAGCAACCAGATTGCGGCCGTGAACGCATCAGGCGTGAAGGAATGGACCTCCAGCACCTTCAGCTTGGGCTCCTACCCTCAGCCCACCGTCGCTGACCTGGACGCCGACGGCAAGCCCGAGGTCATTGGAGACATCGCCGTGGTCGACGGTGAGAACGGCAACACCGTGGCCACGCTCACCGGAATCACCAACTCCTGGAAGACCCCCGTCGCCGCAGACATCGACCAGGACGGCACCCAGGAGATCATCCTGGGCAACAAGGTATTCTCCCATACTGGCGCGACGGAGTGGAGCAACTCCGGCAGCGGCGCAGGCAACTTCGCAGCCGTTGCCAACATCGACTCCGACAAAGAGGCCGAGATCTTCTTCGTCTCAGGCAGCACAATGTACGTGCACGAAGACGACGGCACGCTGATCACCACGGCCACCATTCCAGGCACCAACCCCGGTCCCCCTTGCATGGCCGACTTTGACGGCGACGGCGAGGTCGAGATTGCGATCCCTGCCAATACCAAGCTCAGCGTCTTCGAAGTCGACGGCACCAAGATCTGGGAGACCGGCATCAACGACAGCTCCGGTTTGGCCGGATGCTCGGGCTACGACATGGACAACGACGGCGCCTACGAGGTGCTCTTCGCAGACCAAGATGCCCTTCGGATCTACAACGGTGCGACCGGGGCCTTGCTCTACGAAAACTACTCCCACAGCTCCGGAACGGTCTGGGAGTACCCAGTCATCGCCGACATCGACAAAGACAACTCGGCTGAGATCTGCATCGCTTCCAATGGCTCAGGCTACAAGGGCGTGACGTGCTTTGGCCACAACGGGGACGGCTGGCCCTCCTCCGGTCCTACCTGGGGCAGCCACGACTTCGCCTTGACCAACATCTTGGCCGACGGCTCCGTGCCCAAAAAGCCAGACGCGAGCTGGCTCAAGTACAACGTCTTCCGCGCCCGCCCAAGCGTGGATGACCCGGCCCGCCCTGACCTGGGCGGCAAGCTCAAGGACTTCTGCTTGGCCGACTGCGACAACGGCCCTGCGCGCGTCTCCTTCCAGGTCTGGAACGAAGGCGGAGCCGACATCGAGGCTGGCCTGCCCTACGCCGTCTACAGCGTGACCGAGGCCGGCGAGGTCTTGACCCTGCAAGGCGTCCTGCCAGCGGTTCCAGCCGGCGTGGCCCCCATGGGTATTGAGTTCGCCATGTTGCCCAGCGAGTGGGGCCGCTTCGGCATCATCATCCGCTTGGACGACGACGGCACCGGCATCATCGAAGGCGGGACTCTGACCGAGTGCGATGAGGGCGACAACGAGATCGTCTTCGCTGAGAGCATCTGCTAGCAGAGCTCGACCCCGGCACGGTGCGCTTCCCCGATGCGGCCCTAAGTCCAGCCCACAAATGCGCCGATGGGTGCTCCAAGCTTTTGACTTGGAGTCCCCATGCTTTTGTCCCTGCTCTCTCTGGCCTGCATAAAGGATAGTGCCAACGCTGACAGTGTCGGCACGGAGACCTGCACTCTGTCACTGGCCACTGTCAGCGCGGTGCCTGTAGACATGTCTTGCCAAGCCGGCAGCGGACCCCAAGGCGGAATTGACCAGCCCTTCTCCATTCAGCTGGAGCGCAGCTTCACCAGCCAGGGCAGCGGCGTGGGCGTAATGCCAGCCATCGGCAACCTGAACGACGACAACGGCGACGGGCGTGTGGACGACGCCGACCTTCCTGAGATCGCCTTCACCACCATGGGCGCCGACCAGCTCATCGTGCTCTCCGGTGCCACCGGCGAGGTGCTCTGGCAGCTCGAGGGCTTTCAGGGTACCGGCGGGGTAAGCATCGCCGACGTGGACAATGACGGCCAGCCCGAGGTCATCGCCTTCAGCACAGAAGACGAGGTCGTCGCAGTAAAAGCCGATGGCCAGATCGCTTGGCGCTCGCGAAGCTTTCCCCTCTCCATCTTCCCTCAACCCACGGTGGCCGATCTGGACGGGGATGGCCTGCTCGAGGTCATTGGAGACGTCGCGGTTCTGCGTGGCTACGACGGCAGCACGATGGCCAGCCTCTCCGCTCATGGAACCACCTACCACACCCCCGTGGTCGCGGACCTAGACGGCGATGGCAACAAGGAGATCCTGCTTGGAGACCGCGTCTACGGGGCCGACGGCGGCACCGCTTGGACCCTGCGCGCAACGGGCCAGGGCAGCTTCACCGCCGTGGCAAACATCGACGAAGACCCGGAGCTGGAGGTCTTCGTGGTCTCCGGCGACCGCATGGTCGTGCACGAGCACGACGGCCGAGTACGCTCCATCACGGACTTGACCGGCAAGAACCCCGGCCCACCCTGCATCGCGGACTTTGACGGCGACGGCACTCCGGAGATCGCAGTGCCCACCGACATCCGGATCTCGGTCTTCGAGACCAACGGCGTGGCCCTTTGGAGCGGCCCGACAAACGACGCCTCCGGTCTGGCCGGCTGCTCAGCCTTTGATGTCGACGACGACGGCGCCTACGAGGTGCTCTACGCCGACCAGGACGCCTTTCGGATCTTCGATGGCGCCACTGGAGCGGTGCTCCACGAGGATGAAGAACACGCCTCAATGACCATGTGGGAGTACCCCGTGGTGGCCGACATCGACCGGGACAACTCCGCCGAGATCTGCCTCTCCTCCAACATCTACAGCGAGGAGAGAGCCGGCAGCTACCAGGGCGTGAACTGCTTTGGCCACGACGGCGACGGCTGGGCCCCAGGCATAAGCACCTGGCCCACACACGACTTTGGCGCCTCCCGGGCCGACGGCTCTGAGCCCCCCAACGAGAGCGCCAACGACCCCCTCTTCCGGGCACACCCCTACCCGCTGCGGATGGACCGTCCCCAACTCGCAGGCGCCCTGGTCGAGCAGTGCATGAGCGACTGCCAGAGCGGCACCCTGCACCTCAACCTCCAGGTCTGGAATGCTGGGGCCGTAGCCATCGCCTCCGGCAGCGCCTACACGATCTACGCGCGCTCAGAGGAAGGCGACACCCTGATCCAGAGCGGCACCCTGCCCGCAATGGCCGCAGGAGAATCCGCTGCAGGCATGGAACTCCTGGTCGATGCAGCCGAGATCGGGCCCCAAGGGCTGCGAATCGCGCTGGGCCAAGCTCTGGATGCTGAGGAGTGCGATCTCTCCGACAACAGCCTGCTGCTCGAAGACTGGGGCTGCTGACCCCCGCCACGGGATAAGGAGCGGGTCCGCCCCAAGGATCTCATGCCCGCTCCCCTGCCCGCTCCAATCGCCCCCAAGCGCCCCTACGTGCACACCGAGCACGGGGTGCAGCGCCCAGATCCCTACCACTGGATGCGCGAGCGGGAGGACCCCGAGCTGCTGCCGCACGTTCACGCCGAGAACGCCTACATGGAGGAGGGCTTGGCACACCTCGCTCCCCTGCGAAAGACCCTCTTCGACGAGGCGATCTCCCGCATCCAAGAAGACGATGCCCAGCCCCCGGTCAAGGACGGCCCCTGGCAGAGCTACACCCGCACGGTCGCCGGGGCCGCCTACCCGGTGTACTGCCGCCAGCCCCGCGGCGGTGGCGCTGAGCAGGTCCTACTGGATCCCAACCAACTCAAGCACGAGTACATCAGCATCGGGGCCTTTGAGGTCAGCCCGGATCACAGCCGCTTGGCCTACGCCATCGACACCAGCGGCGGCGAGGTCTACGAGGCGGTCATCCTCGACCTGGCCTCGGGAACGGAGCTGGGTCGCCTAAAAGAGATCAGCGGAAACATCGCCTGGGCCAACGACAACCAGACTCTGCTGTACACGATCCACGATGACGCCTGGAGACCCTACCGCCTGCTCCGTCACCGCCTGGACACCCCCCAGGACCAGGACGCGCTGCTCTGGGAGGAGGAGGACACCCGCTTCCGCTTGAACATCGCACGCACACGCTCCAACCGCTTCCTGCTCTGCGGGATCGACGCATCCACCACAGGCGAGGTCAGGGTGCTCGACGCGGACAACCCCAGCGAGCTCAAGCTGCTCATCCCGCGCAAAGAGGGACGGGAGGTCGACGTCTCGCACCAGGGCGAGCGCTGGCTCATCCACACCAACGGTGACAAGGTGGACGGGGTCCAGCAGTACCTGGAGTTCGCCTTGTTTCACGCGGCACAGGATGCGCCCATGGACTGGCAGCCCCTGGTGGCCCACCGCGCGGATGTGCAGCTGCTGGGGGTCTACGCCTTTGAGCACCACATCGTACTCAGCGAGCGCAGCGGTGGCCTAAAGACTCTGCGGGTGCTGGACCAAAAGACGGGTGCGGACTGGAGTCTTCCCATGGAGCAAGACCCCGCACTCCAGTGGATGGGCTCCAACCCCGAGTGGGGCCAGCGCACCCTGCGCTACGGCACCTCCTCCTTGATCACGCCGGGACGTCTGCTGGAGATCGACCTGGAAACCCAGGCGCAGACCCTGCTCAAAGAGACCCCGGTGCCCAACTATCAGGCCGCCGACTACCGCAGCGAGCGCCGCTGGGTCAGCGCTCCGGACGGCGCCCAGATCCCGGTCGCCATCTGCTGGCACAAGGACACCGAGCTTAAGAACGCCCCCACCTTGCTGTACGGCTACGGCTCCTACGGCGTGGTTATCGACCCCCATTTCTCAACCGCCCGGCCCAGTCTCCTGGACCGTGGGGTGGTCTACGCCATCGCCCAAGTGCGCGGCGGCGGCGCCAAGGGCCGTGCTTGGTACGAGGACGGCAAGCTCCAAAACAAGCAGAACAGCTTCGGAGACTTTATCGCGGTGGCCAAGCACCTCATCGCGGAAGGCGTGACCTCGCCCGAAAAACTGGTCATTCAGGGAGGCTCTGCGGGTGGCTTGCTGATGGGCGCCACCGTCAATCAGGCGCCGGAACTCTTCGCTGCCTGCATCGCCCAGGTCCCCTTCGTTGACGTGGTCAGCACCATGCTGGACGAGAGCATTCCACTGACCAGCAACGAGTGGGAGGAGTGGGGAAACCCGGCCATTCGAGCGCCCTTTGACTGGATGCTGGCCTACTCACCCTACGACCAAGTCTGCGCCCAAGCCTACCCCTCTATGCTGGTGATCTCCGGCCTGAACGACCCTCGGGTTCAGTACTGGGAGCCAACCAAGTGGGTGGCCAAGCTGCGCGACCAGGCCACCGGCGATGCGCCGATCTGGTTGAAGACCCACATGGGAGCCGGCCACGCCGGTCAGAGTGGCCGCTACGGCAGGCAGGAGGATGCCGCGTTTGTGAACGCATTTGCCATCGACAGCCTGGGACTGAACCCGAGCATTTAGGCAAAAAGAGCAAGAAAAACCACGCATACGCGTGTATTGTTAAATGATGTATTCGACCGAGCAGCTGCTCACTCTCTCAAGGCGCCTCCACGGAGCTGCGGACCTTTCCGCCGCTCTGGTGTCTGTCAACACCTTCATCGCCGGCAACACCCGCTATCGGGCATGCTGGATCGTGGTGCATTCGCTCGATTCCTCCTACCTGGAGCTACTGGGCAACCCCCGACCAGAAATCCAAGGGGCCAAGCTACGGATGGAGTCGATCGTTTTAGAAGACGACGCGCTCCTCAGTCACTTGTTCACGAGCGAAGAGCCCCGATGCTTCCCGGACCTACGCCTAGAGCCCATGGCCGATCCAGCCCAAGTCGCACACTTCGGCAACCGGACCCTCATCGTCGTGCCCATGTTGCCATTGGGCAACCGAGTGGGCGCCCTGTGCGTTGGCACCTTCTCCGAGGTTGGGATCATGGAGCCCACAGCGAGAGAGTTCGACTTGATCGTGCGTGTGGCGTCTCTCCTAACTCTGGTGCTCAGCCGAATCCGCTCCGACGAGAATGCGCGCGAAGTGGTCATTCGCAGCCAAACCAATCAGCGCTTGGAGTCCCTGGGCCGAATGGCCGGCGAGGTGGCCCATGACTTCAACAACATCCTCACAGCCATCTCAGGCAACGCGGACCTGGCGCTCCGTGATTTAGGCGAGCACCCAGCAAGGGAGTACATCGAGGAGGTTCAGGCTGCGAGCAAGCGGGCCGCCGATCTGAGCCGCCAGCTGCTGACCTTCTCCAAAGGAGAGCCAATCCAGCCCACTCCTCTGGCCCTCCCCCAGATCATGAACGGCTTGGAGCGCATGCTGGAACGCCTGGTCCCCAAGCACATCGAGCTGCTCTTCCAGAGCGCCACAGACCTGCCCTACATCCTGGCCGAGCGCTCTCAGATTGAGCAGGTGGTCGTAAACCTGGTGCTCAACGCACGGGACGCCATGCCCCGCGAGGGACTACTCACGGTGCGGACCACCCTTGCGCAGCTCAACGCCGAACAGCTCGGGCCAAGTACCCACGCTGTGCCCGGCGCGTTCGTTTGCATCTCGGTCCAGGATAACGGCCAGGGCATCCACCAGGACACCCTGCCAAACATCTTTGAGCCCTTCTACTCCACCAAGGCGAGCAGCCAGGGCACCGGCCTAGGTCTCTCGGTGGTCCGGAGCGTGATTCAGAAGCACTGTGGCCATTTGGACCTCAGCACCGGGGCAAAAGGGACCACATTCTCCGCCTACTTTCCGACCACCGAGCACCAGCCCAAACCTGAATCGGCGCCGGTCAAGCCTTCGGGACGAAAGCCCAACGAACTGGTCGTTATCGCCGACGACCAGCCTCAGATCCGCAAACTCCTGGGCCGGGTATTAGAGAGCGCCGGCTACCAAGTCCAGATCTGCGTAGATGGGGAGCAGGTCATGCACTTCATCGAGACAAACCCCCAGGTCGCCCTGGTTCTCAGCGATGTCTCTATGCCCAAGATGGGGGGCCTGGAGCTGATCACGAAGCTCCAGAACCGGCCCAAGGCACCTGCTGTGGTGTTGATGTCCGGCTACAATCCAGGCGACGAAATCCCGCAGAACACCAACATCTTGACCAAGCCCTTCGGCATGGGCGAGCTGCTCAGTCTGCTAGATCAAGTTCTGGAAGCCAGGCACGCTCCTCGCGCCAGCTGAGCCCTGGGAACCAACGAAGCTACTCGGGCATCCACAGCCCATCCCAGCTCGCTCCAATCAGCTGCGAGCCTGTCCAGTGGGGCTCTCCCAGTCGCTGCTCCGGAGTGCCAGCGTAGAGCGTGGCCGTGGAACTCAAGAGGGAAACCGGCCCAGTGACCGGCCCGTGCAGGACCCAAGTACTGCCTGAGCTGGCTTGGTTCACGGTGATCCCTTCT
>JBLHMA010000253.1:0-7713 GCA_047621545.1 Cognaticolwellia sp.
GATGCTATACTAGGAGTCTGGATCCTAGTCTTCGTTCTCTTCTATTGGCTGCAGCGCGGCGCAAAACCCAGGACCTTGCTCTCGATCGTTGCCGGGTTGCTGCTCTCAGCGCCACTGACCTTGCCCGCCTTTGGGGCTTGGATGTCCGGGGAAGGTACGGCCGCGCAGATCTGGCCGGAGGGGCTGTATTGGCTGGGTCTGGTGCCGCTGGTGCTCGGCGCAGCATGCGCTTGGCCCAATGAGAGTGGCCGACGCTGGCTTGGGGCGGGCGTTCTGGCGCTGGGCTTGGCCTTCATGCCCCTACTCTTCGGAGCGGGCTCTGCCCTATCTGCGTTGATGGCGGTGGCGCTGTGGATGCTCGCGGTCGCCGTTGGATTTGCAGTACACCACCGGGTTCCAGAGCGCGCTCACGCTGGCGCTGGGGCTCTCGTATTGGTGCTGGGCGTGTTGTGCTGTGGGCCCCTGCGAGCAATGGGACAGGCGCCGCCGACGTTGGCCGGTGCTCTCCCAATGGGCCCCGCTCTTCCAACGGGCCGCACGCTGGGACTGGAAGGCGTGCCGCTGATGCAGGCGGAACTCCGCGGGGCGCCGCTCTGGCCCTCGGTTCAGGCCCTCCGCTTTGCTGCGATGCTGGATCAGGACTCCGAACACCCGGGGCTTTGGGTGGGTAGCGTCAACGCTCAGAACCGGAAGGTCTTGGAGTTTGCTGGAGTGCGCAGCGTCGTGGCTGAAGGGGAGCTGTTCGGGTTGGCGCTATTGGGAGTCCAGGGCCGGCTCTCGCTCTATGCCTTGGAAGGTGGGGCCTTGGAAGGTGGGGCCTTGGAAGGTGGGGCCTTGGAAGGTGGGGCCTTGGAAGGTGGGGCCTTGGAAGGTGGGGCCTTGGAAGGTGGGGCCTTGGAAGGTGGGCCCCGCGCCTGGCTCACTCCTGGCGGTCGCCCAGCAGCCAATGAGCGAGAGGCGCTGGATTTTTTGCGCACCGGCTACGCCTTCCGCCAGGCCCCAGCCATCCAGGCTCTGAAGCGGCGCCTGCCAACGGAGGGTGAGATCACGCCACTTGTGGTGGAGGACCTTGGAGGCACCGTACGCATCCCGATTCCAGTGGGAGCCGATAGTGGGGTGCTCGTTCTGGCGGACCGCTGGGAGCCCGAGTGGCGGGTACAGGTGGATGGTCAGGATGCAGACCTGTTGCAGGTAGGCGGGCTCTTTCGCGGGGTGATACTGCCCCCAGGTGCCGAGGAAGTAGTCTTTGAATACCGTCTTTGGACCTGGGGTTGGGGCTTGGGGCTCGGGGCTATTGGGCTGCTCCTCACCCTTGCGCAGGCGCTGCGAAGGAGACCGGAATGAGTGCCGTTACTGGCGTGGGCTCGGTGCCGTTTACGGAGATGGAGCCGGCCTTGGACTTTGTGTTTGAGACCTGCCCCCAGTGGCCACACCTGCCCGAGCTTGGCGGGGGCATGGTGGATCGGGGACTGGGGGAGAGCCTGTCCTTGGACGTGGAAGGGCTGCCGGTGGACTTTCTTCTGCGGCTCAGCCAATCCCGGGCGCTTGGGGTCAAGCTGCAGCTCTGTGGTCCTCTTACCCTCTCCCAGTGTGCGCCGGAGCACCCAATGGAAGCGCTGGTGGAGCGGGTCTATCGCACGGCAAGGCTGTGGCAGAGCCAGGTGGCCGGACCGGGGTTGCTGCTCTTGGATGAGCCCATGCTGGAGCAGGACTCGGGGCCGCTCAAGGACTTGATTCAGGCCTTGAAGAGCACGGAGTGGAGGGTTGGGGTGCACACCTGTGGGCCGCCTCCAATGGCCGTGCTGCGCGCACTGGAGATGGACCTGCTGAGCTTTGACTCTCATCGCTACAAGAAGGACTTTGAGCAGGGCGGCGGCTTTGAGGGCGGGGTGCTCTGGGGGGCTGTGAGCACCGATGGTCTGCACACCGGATCTGTGGGCGCAGGCTGGGTGACCCCGGCCTGCGGCTTGGCGCTGCGCACCCCGGCCCAAGCAAGGTCAGTGATGGCGCGAGTCGCTGCGCTAGCTACTCTTCAAAGTCCAGGTCCAACCTGATCTCAACTGGGCCGCCTTCCAGAGCGCCGATCGCACCGTAGGAGAGCTGCTGTAGGCGCGCCAAGTGTCCATCGTAGGCCAGGGCTAGGGCCCGAGGCATGTCCTGTGTGGTCTGCAGATAAAGCCGCAGACGGTCCAGCTCGCGGTAGTAGTCCGAGCATGCCTCCACCTGACGCTGCTCCAGACGCAGCAGCTCTGTGAAAGGCAGGGTCTTCCATCGCGTGAACACCGTGTCCAAAAAGGGCGCCCGTGCACGCTGTTCGCCCCAGACACGAATAAGCAAGTCTCGGCGTAGGCCCAGCTCTTCGGTGACCCTGCGGATCTCCAGGATCAGCAGCTTTTCAAGACGGTGTGTGCGCTCTCCCAATCCAGTCTCCGGGCTGCCTTGACTCTGGGCTAGGTCTCGATAGGCTCTCAGGCCTCTCGGAGTATCCATGTCCCTCAAGGATGATGCCCTCGACTATCACGAGAACCCCCGTCCCGGGAAGCTCGAGGTGGTCCCTACCAAGCCGATGATGACCCAGCGGGATCTCTCCCTGGCCTACTCGCCAGGTGTGGCTGCACCCTGCCGCGAGATCGCCAAGGACCCGGAGAAGGTCTTCCAGTACACGGCCAAGGGCAACTTGGTGGGCGTGGTCACCAACGGCACCGCGGTTCTAGGTTTGGGCAACATCGGCGCGCTGGCCAGCAAGCCGGTCATGGAAGGCAAGGCCAACCTCTTCAAGAAGTTCGCCGACATCGACGTCTTTGACATTGAGCTCAACGCTGTCACCAAGGAAGAAGTGGTCGCTGCGGTCAAGGCCATGGCCCCCACTTTTGGCGGCATCAACCTCGAAGATATCGCCTCCCCGGACTGCTTCTACATCGAGGAGACCCTGCGCGCGGAGCTGGACATTCCAGTCTTCCACGATGACCAGCATGGCACAGCCATTATCGCCAGCGCCGCGCTGATCAACGCGATGGAGGTGACCGGCCGCAAGCTGGAGGAGATCAAGGTCGTGTTCTGCGGAGCGGGTGCCGCCGCCATCGCCACGGCACGTCTGTTGGAGTCGCTGGGGGTTCAGAACGAGCACATCTGGATGTGCGACTCCAAGGGCCTAGTCTACAAGGGCCGAACCGAGGACATGTTCGCCGAGAAGGAGCACTTCGCTCAGGACTCTGAGCTGCGCACCCTGGCCGATGTGCTGGTGGGCGCCGATGTGTTTGTGGGTCTCTCCGTGGGCAACATCCTGACCGGGGACATGCTCAAGACCATGGCCGATGCGCCCATGGTCTTTGCGATGGCCAACCCAGATCCCGAGATCCCCTACGAGGTTGCCAAGGCTGCCGTTCCCAACGCCATTGTGGCCACTGGGCGTAGCGACTATCCAAACCAGATCAACAACGTCTTGGGCTTCCCGGGCGTGTTTCGCGGGGCCCTAGACTGCCGGGCCCGCCAGATCAACGAAGAGATGAAGATGGCTGCGGTTCGGGCCCTTGCGGCCCTGGCCCGCGAAGACGTGCCGGACTCTGTACGTCGCGCATACGAGAATACCAAGCTGACTTTTGGGCCGGACTACCTGATCCCCAAGCCCTTTGATCCCCGGGTCCTGACCTGGGTGGCGCCTGCGGTGGCCCAGGCTGCGGCAGACTCGGGTGTGGCCCGGGTCCCAATCCAGGACATGGATGCCTACCGAGAGCAGCTGGAGAAGCTGCTGCTGCGCTCCCGCGAGTTCCTGCGCCCTCTGATGAACCGGGCCAAGCAGCGCCCCAAGCGCGTGGTCTTCCCCGACGGTACCAACACCCGAGTGCTCCGTGCAGCCCAGCAGCTGGTGGACGAAGGGATCTGCACGCCGATCTTGATCGGCGAGGAGTGGAAGGTCCTGAAGCGGGCCGAAGACAACAACGTGGATCTGACCGGCGTTGAGATCATGGAGGCTGGAAACGGTCCGATCTTCGAGCAGCTCTCCGAGGCGCTCTACCAGCTGCGCATGCGCAAGGGCGTCAACGCTCAACGTGCCCGTCAGCTCTGCCATGACCCGACCTACTTTGGCTGCATGATGGTCCGCGAAGGCTTGGCGGACGGCCTGGTAGGCGGCTTGGACAGCCCCTATGCGACCACATTGCGGCCAGCGCTCCAGACCGTTGGACTGCACCGGGGCGCGGGCGTGGTCTCTGGTGTCTACGCGATGCTCTTCAAGGAGAAGCGTATCTTCTTTGCCGACTGCACCGTCAATGAGAGCCCGGACGCCAAGCAGCTTGCCCAGATCGCCATGAACACAGCCCGCACGGCGATGGCCTTTGGGGACGTCCCTCGGGTTGCCTTGTTGTCCTACTCGGACTTTGGCGAGCACCGCGGAAGCGACCAGACCGACAAGGTCCGTAGGGCCTTGGCGCTGGTCAATCGCGTGTGGCCGGATCTGGTCATTGATGGTGAGCTCCAGGCGGACACCGCGGTCAACCCGGAGATCGCCAAGCGCGTCTTCCCATTCTCCAAGATCCAGGGAGACGCCAACGTGCTGATCTTCCCTGATCTTACCAGCGGAAACATGGCCTACAAGCTCCTTCGGGAGCTGGGTGGTGCCACCGCTGTTGGTCCGTTGTTGGTGGGCTTGAGCAAGCCCGTCAACGTGCTCCCAGTTGGAAGCGACGTGGCCGACATCATCAACATCACGGCGCTGACGGTCAACCAGGCCATCGGCACCCGCATGAAGCCCCTCCAGGGCGAAGAGAGCTAGACCCCCCATGGCAAAGAATTTTGACAAGAAGGTGGCCTTGGCCCTGAGTAATGGCGAAGGCGATGCCGCTGCTCTGGCTTGGCTCGACGGCACCGGCCCGATTCAAGATGTGGCCCCCGGTATGGCCATGAACGCCATCCAAGCTGCCGTGGCGCAGCAAAAGGTGGCACTGCTTCAGGGCTTGGAGAAGGCTCCCAAGGTGCTGCGCAAGGCCGCTCGCTTGGGCCTGCACCAGCTCAAGAGCCAAGGGGTCAACGTCGAAGCCGCGCCCAGCCGCAGCTTTGGGCTCAAGGGTGCAGAGATCGATCCGGACCCCACCGCCCTGCTCGGCCCCGCCGATCGGGACGGCTACAGTGAGTTCCTGTTGGGTTGGACCGACGCCGAGGGGACCTGCATTCTGATGGGCCGCTTTGGCGGACCCGAGGGCATGCGGGACCTGAGCCACGGCCATGCAAGCCGCGGAGAACTCCGCCGCATGTTGCGGGAGATGAACGAGAAGGCGCCCTACATGACCCGCATGCCCTTCGACTCGGCCATGCAGTTCGTGTTGCCGGCTGTTGAGCGTGTGCGCGAGCTCACCGGTGGCGTGCCCCACGACTGGGAGCACTTCGCAGGACACGTGCCTGCGGACAAGCTGCAGGGCGCCGAGGGTCCAGCTGTTCCCGAAGGGGACGTGGACACCGATGCACTCCAAGGCTCCAGCGCCTTGGTGAACCATCCTTGGTTCTCTTTGTGGCCCGTGGAGACCGATCTGGTCCAGCGCATGGTCGGAGAACTCGCCAAGGCAATGGAAGAGCCCGACTCCGAGGACCCATCCGAGAACGAGGTCAAAGACATGACCCAGATCCTCTCGGAGATGGCGGCCGAAGGCTTGGACAACCCCGATGTCCGCAGCGAGTGGGCACGCCGGGCTGCCATGGCTGCCGCTGCGTGCGAGGTTCGCGGAGAGGACTACGCGTCAGAGATGGCGAGGAACCTGCACAAGGCGCTTGCCGGCGATGTGCCTGCTGGGCAGATTCCCTTGGTGGAGCGGAACTTGCAAATGACGCTTGGATACATGGCGCAGCAGGGACGGGAAGGTCCACCCGACCAGGGTTAGTTCTTCTAAGACCTTGTCAATTCAAAGAGCCCGGCCACCCTGTGGTCGGGCTCTTTGAATTGTGGGCCCTCTTTTGGCTGGAAGCGCCTGGCGTGCCAGGTGTGCAGCCCGAGAACCCATGCGGCAAGCCGTACCATCTCTAGGCCAAATCATGCACCGTCATCCGGCTGCGCCGCAGAGGGATGATGGGCAGGTAGAGGAAGGTGGAACCAGTTGGTGACCCAGAATGCGCACCGAGGGCTACATGCCGAGCATGGCGGCTAAGGTTGGGACCTCCGCCAGCATGAGCAGGGCCTTGCCGATGCCAGCCAAGCCCTCGCCAGCGACCAGACCGCTGGCAACCGCAAAGCTCAGGGCCGCCGCTTGTTCAGGCTTGAGCTTCTTCCAGAGCATGAACACCACGGCGCCGACGAACATCGCGATGCTGTAGTAAGCGCCCACGATGAAGGCGATTCCAAAGGCCAGGGCGCTGGGCACATACTCCTTGGCGCTTGCGGGA
Source organism: Cognaticolwellia sp. (assembly GCA_047621545.1). GTDB lineage: Bacteria > Myxococcota_A > UBA796 > UBA796 > CAJQPC01 > CAJQPC01. The sequence goes on from JBLHMA010000253.1 coordinate 6,370, forward strand.
GCGTACTTGCGAGCGACGGGCAGCAGGCTGCCAAAGACAGCGCCGCCAATCACGGCCCACTGGGCACCGGGGGGCAGAGCGTCCAAGCCTTCGGAGAGCAGCTCGGCCACAGCGCGCCAGGCATGGGCGGCGGGTGCGGGCAGGTCTGCGCCACCGATGTCGTAGACGGTGTCAAAGAGAAGGAAGATGGGCACACAAAAGATGATGCCGAAGAGAATGCCGATGGTCTGTGCTTTGAACTGCTCTTTGGGGCTGGCGCCCAGCATGTACCCGGTCTTGAGATCTTGCATCATGTCACCGGCCTGGGAGGCGCCGGAGCCCGTGATAGCAGCGCTCATTAGGTTGGTCTGAACCGCACCAGGAGCCAGGGCACCAAAGACCAGCTGGGTGACCTTGCCCATGCCGCCGATGGGGTTGATGTCGGTCTCACCCGTGGAACGCACAGCGATCATCGCCAGCACGGAGCTGAGGATGATTGCCAGGAAGCTCAGGTGGGGTGGGATGTCGAACATCCACCAGGTGACCAGCATTGTGGCGGGTGCGGCGACGCACAGACCGCCGATCCACCAGGAGTTGGGGATCTGGTCCTTGGAGGTGTCGGTGAGGGACTCGGCGTCGGACTTCTTGAACTTGAAGGTGTTCAGAATGGTTCGCCAGCTCAGCGCCAGCGAGGTCAGCGCGTCCGCGACCATGATCGCGACACCTGGCCAGAGGATCCAGCCCTTGATGCCGGTGCCGTAGTCGTTGAGACCCTTGTGTTGCCAGACCAAGGGGTCCATGGCGCGCACCTTGCCGCGCAGCACCGTGAGGGTTTCATTGCCGCTCAGGCCGCTGTTGAGTGCCAAGCCGTCAAGCTTGGCCATCAGGGCCGGCTTGGCCGCCAAGAAGCCCTCGACCGCACCTGGGGCGATGCAGGCTTGCTTGGCACCGGAGGTCCAGATGCCGTCCACCAAAGTGGGCCCACAGGCCAGTCCAGCCTGCCAAACGGGGATGCCCAAGAGCAGCCAGCCCGCGATTGCTCCCAAGACCAGGGAGATGCCAACTCGGGGACCGATCAAGATGCCGGCGCCGGTCATCATCGGGGAGATGATCAGCGAGAATCCCCAGACCGAGGCGTAGCTCAGGCCGATGGTGCTGATGTCCGGGTGCTCAATGGCGGGGATGAAGTGGGTGCTGAGGGTGAACACCGCAGCCAACACGCCCCAGATCATCAGGGCCTTGCCCTTTCGCTCCGCTTCGCCGCCGCTGGAGAACATTGCCATGATGGTCTGGGCGGTGGCGGTACCTGTAGGGAAGCGCAGCTTCTCGACCAAGACCATCTGGCGGCGCAGAGGGACCGCGAAG
>JBLHMA010000254.1:0-7681 GCA_047621545.1 Cognaticolwellia sp.
TCCAAGCCGGCCAGCGTGCGGATGGTTGGGTCGTCGACCACCGAGAGAAACTCAGGCAGAACCTGCTCTCCCACCATGTCGGTAAAGGTCTGCCCCTCGTCCTCGTCTTTCTGCCGGTGGCCCTCGACGCGGTGGCCGAAGATCTCGTGGAAGAACACACCCGCAGCACGTCCCCGCAAAATGGCTGGCCCGGTGTAGGGCTCTAGCAGAGGCGCGCTCTTGAGATCCGTGACCCGCTGGGCAGCGACGCGGGCCATCTCGCTCAGGATCTCCGAACTGGGCAGGCCGTCTTGTGTCGACGCGTCCAGGTAGTCGTAGACCGCCAGCTGGGCACCATCTTCAGCCACAGAGACGGCGTAGACGCTGGCCCGGTAGCGCACGCGGGTGTGCTGGACTTGGGTGCCTTCTGAGTTGGCCAACAGGAAAGTCTCGGCCTCTGCAGTGACCTCGACTCCGGACTGAAGCACCTCGGGGTATTCCAGAAAGACCGAGGACACTTCACGCAAGGAGTTCTCCCACGCCACGCTCAGCTCCACATCCTGAACCGCGCGGATGTCCACCACCTTCGGGGCCGGGGAGAAGTCGTTCGAGGGATCGTCCCGCTCCACCTTGACCGCTTGGTTGGCCCGCACCTTGGTCATGCGGCGTACGGCCTGCTGGTACGAGTCGTCCAGCTCCCGCCACAGGGTCAACTCGGCAGCCTGCATGTCGTCGGCACCATCCCCAATGGGCAAGCGGACGACACTCCGGCCTTCTTCGGAGAACCAACCGGCGTCCAGGAGCTTGTGGGTGTTGTCCAGCGCGTAGGAGCCGACCCGCAGATCGAGATCGGCGTAGCTGTTCCAGTCCTCGTTCCGGGACATGATGGCGCCGTTGGAGGCGCTCAGGCGCAGGCTGTGGGTCTGGGTCACCCCAATGGCCAGATGGTAGGGCGGCTCATCCCGCTCTCCCAAGGCCGTCATGGTGTGGTCCACCGCATCCTGGGCGACCTGGAGCATTGGAGCCGGTTCAGGAGCACCGGCTGGCCGCGCGATGGGACCGGGGGCTTGGGGCGCCTGCTGTGCAGAAAGACTGGGTAGGAGCAAGAACAACAACTGGGGAAGCATCAACCCTCCGGGGGAGCAAAGCAAGCTCTCCCAGAAGCTAACGACCCCGGAGGCCGTGCGTCGGTTCCATTCCCCTGACCCACTCTTAGAGTGGGGGCCTTCGGAAAGGCAGGCTCAGAAGCCGGTCCCGTCGTCTTCGTCGTCGTCGTCGTCGACATCGTCGTCGCCGTAGGAGTCGAGGGAGTCCTCGTCCATGCCGTCGCGGTGCCACAGGATGCCGATCAAGCGCTCAACCACGGCCACGACGTCCTCGCCCGTGAGCTCGATCTCGTCGTTCTTGGTGAACTCGTACTCCAGGGTGTCCTGGAGAGGCTCCTCAAGCTCAGCTTCTTCCTCGATCTCTCCGAGGATGTCGTCGGTGTCGTAATCGGCGTCCTCGGCAGCCTGCTCCAGGCAGCGCACCAAGGCATCCGCCAAGGTAGAGGCATCCGGATCGTCGTTGACGGTCTCCAGGTAATCGTCGACTGCGATCACAAGGGACTCGCGTAGCTCAAATGGCAACTTCATGGCAACCTCGGACGGGCGCTTGGGGGGCGATGTGCGGGCTCTACCGTGTAGCCTCCAAGGCTGCAAGCGATGCAATGCAACACGGCCGTGAAGGCGGACCGAGCTGAGCTCGGGTTAAGGAGGCCTTATGCTGACCCAAGAACTGCTCCACGCGCTGCCCAAGACCGACCTCCACGTACACTTGGACGGCTCGCTTCGCATCGAATCCCTGATCGAGATGGCAAGAGAACGAGGCGTGAACCTGCCGTCAAATTCTCCTGACGGGCTTCGCGAGTTGGTCTTCAAGCCAACGTACTCTTCCCTGTCCGAGTACCTGGCGGGCTTTGCTCTGACCGGGGCTGTACTCCAAGACCCCGAGTCTCTGGAACGCAGTGCCTACGAGCTGGCCCTGGACAACTTGGAGGAGAACGTCTGCTACATCGAGGTTCGCTTCGCGCCTCAGCTCCACATGAGCCCAAAGATGAGCATGGAGCGGGTGGTGCGCGCCGTGGCCAGTGGTCTGGAGCGCGCCCAGCGGGAGCACGCCAACAAGCCGGAGGTGTTGGATGGCACCCTTCCCCCCTTCCATTTTGGGCTGATCCTATGCGCGATGCGCATGTTCGAACCCGGATTTAGCGCTTGGTTCTCCGATTTCTGCGCGGCCCTGGGGGAGTCCAAGCCCAACACGCTCTACGCCGAGGCAGCCGAGCAGCTGGCACGCGGTGCTGTACGCCTGCGAGACGCCGGACTGCCCATCGTGGCCTTTGATCTGGCGGGCCACGAGGCGGGGCACCCTGCGGTGCACTACAAGCCCGCCTTCCTGCATGCCCACCGCCACTTCCTGGCCCGGACCATCCACGCGGGCGAGGCCTACGGACCCGAGTCCATCTACCAGGCCATCGCGGAGTGCCACGCCGATCGAATCGGTCACGGCTACCACCTATTCTCACCCGAAGCCGTGGCAGATCCCAGCGTTGCGGATCCCCAAGCCTACTGCGAGGATCTGGCCCAGTATCTGGCCGATCGACGCACGACCATCGAGGTATGCATTACCTCGAACATGCAGACCAACCCCAGCATCGGGGACGTTCGCGACCACGCCTTCCGCAAGATGCTCGACCACAAGCTCTCTGCGACCCTGTGTACCGACAACCGCCTGGTCAGTCACACCACGGTGACCCGAGAATATGGCATCGCGGTCCAGGCCTTTGACATGACGCCCAATCAGCTCAAGAACACTGTGGTGTACGGCTTTAAGCGCAGCTTCTTCCCAGGTGCTTACCGGGAAAAGCGGGCCTACGTGCGCCAGTGCATGGCCCGCTACGAGACAGTCTTTGCCGCCCACGAGGCCGCCCAGGTCCAGGATTAGAAACCGGTGATCCTGGACCCTGCTACCCAGGCTTGGCTGGTCCAAGCTGCCGGCGTCGGCATGCGGAGCGCAGTCCCCATTCAGTCTCTCTGGAGCGGCTACGGAGCGATCTGGCGCTGCCAACTGCACGATGGACGCAGCGTCATTCTCAAGAGGGTCACTCCTCCCGTCAGCGGCAGCCACTCCCACCAGCGAAAGCTGCGCTCCTACGCAGTCGAGACCCACTGGTACGCCGCCTGGGCCGCCCGCTGCGGTCGTGGATGCCGCGTCCCGGCGGTGTTGTGCCTTGACCCCACACCAGGGGCCTGGCGCCTGCTCTTGGAGGACCTGGACGCTGCCGGCTTCTCGGGGCAGCAGCCACACGACGCATCCTCTATATACATCGACTGGCTGGCCCACTTCCACGCCACCTTCATGGGCCAGCTCCCGGAGGGCCTGTGGCCGATGGGCAGCTACTGGCACCTTCAGACCCGCCCTGATGAGCTGGCTGCCCAAGCCGATGGCCCCCTCAAAGACGCCGCTCACGCCATCGATGAGCGCCTCAACGCCGCCAGATTTCAAACGCTAATCCACGGCGATGCCAAGGTAGCCAACTTCTGCTTGGGTGCCGAAGGGGTGGCGGCTGTGGACTTTCAGTACGTCGGAGGAGGCTGCGGCATGAAGGACTTGGCCTACCTGGTCAGCCGTGGAGATCAACCCGGGGACCCCAATCACCTGCAGCGCTACTTTGCGACCCTGCGCACGGCCCTGGGGAGCTGGTCCGTGGACGCCTTAGACGACCTCGAGGCGGAGTGGCGGGCGCTCTATCCCCTGGCCTGGGCGGACTACTGCCGCTTTCTGGCTGGATGGGCCCCACACCGTGGCCAAGATGACTTGGACCGCAGCATGATCGCAGCCGCGCTACGAGCGATCTGAGCCGGCTACTTCTTAAATAAACGCCCAAAGAAGCCCGCTTTCTTCTCCTTATCCTTGGCGGCCTTGGCCTTGTCGCGCTGCAGTTCCTGAAGACTGCGTCGCATCTCTCGCTCCGCGTCCACGTTGGTCGCGTTCATCTCTAAGGCCTTGCGGAAGGAACCGATGCTGCGCTTGTGGTTGCCCGCGCCGCGGTAGACCAGCCCCATCAAGACCCAGCCTCCGTCCAGCTTGACGTGGTCGTCGATGGCCTTTTTGATCAGGTCAACGCCCAACTGCGCTTGCTCATTGTCCTTGCCGTAGTTCAACTTGAACAAGGTGTAGCCGTAGTAGGCCTGAAATTCCGCCTCTTCCGGAACCGCCAAGTGCGCGGCCAGGAACAGCTCGTGGGCTTTGACCAGGTTGCCCCGACGAAACATCATCTGCCCGGCCTTGAACTCATCCTCTGCCGCCAGGATGGCCCGCACCTTTTCCATGGCCAGCTCGTCCTCGGACTTGATGCCGTGGATCACGCGGTCGGTGTAGGCCTTGCGCTTCTCGTCGTCGCCCAAGTCCTCCCAAGCCTCGTTCACCTTGGCAAAGATGTCCGCAGCCAAGTCACTCACCTGGGGAGGCGACCCAGTCCAGCGGTCCGGGTGCAGCCGCTGGGCCAGGGAAAAATAGGCTTTTCGAAGAGCCGCCTCCCCAACGTCCCAGTGCACTTCCAGAATCTCAAAGTGGTTTTCGCATCCCTCGACGCGCTTGAGCTCAGCCCGCAGCTCCAGCAGCTCCGGATCGTCTTTTGGGGAAGCAGGAAGGGTCTCCGCGACCGACTCAGACTCCGCAGCCCGGGCAGGCTTTGCTGACCCAACGACCGAGACTTTGGGTGTAGGCGTGGTCTGTATGGGCGCATCGAAGAGATCCGCCAAGCTGCTCGGCGAGCTGGGTGCTGAGGCATCCCGGTGCACCTGGGTGGAGAGGCTGTCGTGGTCGATCGAGGTCTTGATCCGAGCCATCGTGGCTTGGTCTTCGCCAAACTCCACAATCCCCGTGATCAGAGCCAGGTAGACAACCCGGCTGGCGGCGCCAGACTCCAGGGCCGAGAACTCCAGCACATCCTCGAGCGGGCGTGCCCCGTCCATGGACTGCAACAGCTCGGCGGCCATTGGATCCAGACCCAGAGCGGCTGGATCGGCGGACTCGAAGCTGCGGCGTGGGAAACGATTGCCCAAGCCCACAAGGCGCTGGGAGATCGTGTTCTCCGGGAGCTTCTCCAGCACGATGCGCGCAAGGATCGGCAAGAGCGGCTGAGGTTCGCGCTTGGGTGGCACTACGTTGGGTGTGAAGCTCCATGTGCCATCCTTGAGAACCACAGAATTGCCGATGCGCACCACCACCTGGGCGTGGGCCAAACCCTCGGCGTCCAGGCTCGGCATGCGCTCAGCGATGCGCTCCACCGTCTCACTGCGCAGGTTGCTCTTGGAGTAGGAGAGCTGCCCGCCCTCGAACCAGAAGGCGCGCTTGCGCTTGTCTTGGAGTACATCCAAGCGGCCGCTCGCGCCTTGGGCGATGAGGCTGCCCAAGAGCTCAGCCAGTGGCGGGTCGTTTACGGTTCCAGACTGCATGGTCCAAGCTTAATCCACCACCCGAGTCTAAGGGGCTAAGCTGACGTTATGGATCCACTCCGCAGCTTGGGACAGGCTGGTCTGTCCACTTGGAACACTCTGGGCTCCCTGCACCAACTGGTGATCGGGGTGGGCGTACAGGCGTGGCAGGGACCCAACTCAACGCGCCAAGTACGAGAGGTTGTGCACCGAGTGGGCGTACAGGGCGGCTCGACCGCCATTGTTGTGGCTTCGGTCGCCGGTATGCTGATGATCGGACTGCCCCTCGCCTTCCTGGGGGAGTACGCCTTGCAGCAACCTGCGGGGGGCCTGTTGGGTCTGCCGGCGGTCCGTGTGCTCGCCCCCGTGGTCGCAGCCGCCACGGTCGCTGGACGCCTACAGATAAAGCCCAACGCCCGTCCACTGGCCGAGCAAGCCTATCCACCGGTGGTCGCAAGCGTGCTCTCTACGATGTGCCTGTTCATCCTGGCCGCCCTGGCGGCCATCGTCTTTGGCTACGGTGCTGGAGGCACCATGGGAGGGCAGAGCTACTCCGCCCTGTTCCACGATTTCGCCACTGACTTTGGCTTTATCGACTTGGCACACGGCCTCGCAAAAGCGGCGTTGTTCGGCCTGGTTGTCGGGGTAATCCGCGCACACCAGTCCCTGATCGAGGGCCAACCCCGAGGCGCCCTGCGCGCCGTGCTCGCTTGCATTCTCCTGGACGGTCTGCTGAACCTGCCATGGCTTATGGGGCTGTTGTGAGCGAAAGAACGGAAAGAATGGTGGGGCTCTTTGTCCTACTCTGTGGACTGGGTCTTGCCGCGTTGTTGATCTTCGCGGCGGCTGGGGATCGGCTTTGGGCCAGCAAGAAGACCTATGTGGTCGTATACCCGGACGGCGTGGGCCTAACCCCAGGTCTCAACGTCACCATCGCAGGGCTCGTCGTAGGCGAGGTCACCACAGTCCAGCTCACCCCCGACCGCAAGGTGGCCGTCTCTCTGTACGTCGACGCGGCCTACGCAGACTTTGTGCACACCGACTCGGTCGTCCAGGCCCGGATGACCTTGGGCGGTAAGCAAGTAGACATCGGCCCCGGCGTCGGTCCAGTGCTGGAAGACGGCGGGACCCTGCTGGCCGGAGAGAACATGGACCCCTTCGTGGTGATCGACGCAGCGGAGACCCTGGCACAGCTTGCCGAGGCCCTCTCCGAGCTGCGCGGCTTGAGCGACGCCTTTGGCCTGGGCGAGGGCGAGATTCCCGCCGCGATCGGGGACCTCGCCTTCATCTTGAAGCAGCTCAGAGAAGGGGAAGGCCTGATCGGGCAAGCCATCCAAGACCCATCCATGAGTCGGGAGGCCCTCGCCACCCTGGGCGACGTCAAGCAGGCCTCCCAGAGCTTGGTGCTCGCCAGCCAGGCCATCCAAGAGGCCGGCAGCGCTATCTCCAGCGCCTCAACCGACTTGAGTACTGGCAGCGTAGCGGTGGGCGCCGGAGCCGAAGCGATCGAGAGCGGCATGCCCGCGATTCAAGCGGGTGCGGAGTCCATCGACACTGCGATGGTGGAGATCAACCGCACCTTGAAGGAACTCAACCGCAGCCTGACGCGCATGCAACAAGTGATGGAGCAGCTGCCTGGGGCACGGGTGCTGGGCAAGGATCCAAAGGCACCCAAGGAAAAGGCGCCAGCACCGAATCCTTGATCACCGGACAGTTTTTGGTCCAGACTCTGCGTTATGCTCGCGGCCCAAATTCCTCCTAAACAAGGCGAGGCGAATCTGTGATCAACAAGGTGATTCTAATAGGCAACCTGGGTGCTGACCCAGAGATGCGCACCACCGGTAGCGGCATGGCCGTCTGCAACTTGCGCATCGCGACAACCACCCGAAAGAAGGGCCAGGATGGCTCCTGGGCAGACTCAACGGAGTGGCACGGCGTGGTGTGCTTCGGCCGCACCGCTGAAAACGCGGGCCAGTACCTCCGCAAGGGCCGCCAGGTCTACGTGGAGGGCCGCCTGCAGACCCGCAAGTGGCAAGACAAGGAGGGCAAGGACCGCTGGTCCACCGACGTGGTCTGCAACGAGCTCAAATTCCTGGGCGGTCGTGACGGCGGCGACGGCGGCGGCGGCGGCGGCGGCGGCGGCGGCGGCGGCGGACGCGGCGGCGGTGGCGGTGGCTACGGCGGCGGTAGTGCCGGCGGCGGCTACGGCGGCGGCGGTTCTACTG
>JBLHMA010000255.1:0-7675 GCA_047621545.1 Cognaticolwellia sp.
GAAGACGTCGATGTCCTGTGCGCTGAGGTGCTCGCTCTGGTAGTTCGAGGCGCTGCGTCCGCTGAGTTTGGGCTCCACGACCGCAACGGCCGCCTCGATGTTGACTGGCGACTGGCCGTCATCCAAGAAGCTCAGGACCTTCTCGATGGTGCCGCGGGGTTCGGCCAAGAGTCGGCCGTGGGCGATCAACTGAAAGGGGTAGCGCCTTGTAGCGAGATCTCGGATCAACTCGTAGTTCTCGAACCACCACTCGATCTCAGGAGGGAAGGGGCTGCGCATGGCGCGGGCCTTTGCAACTGCATCTTTGCCGCCCTTCTTCTCCATGAATGCATCTTCAATCGAAGACAGTCGCTCTAAGGAGGAGCAGTAGTCGCGCCAAGGGCGAATGGAGGCGACGACATGGTCCAAGTAGGCGTAGTCGCTGCGTACCAGGCCGGGAATGAACACCTTGACCAAGTGCCGCCGGGTTGCCTGTGGGAACAAGAACTGGCCGGTCTCTGGATGCGGGTTTGTCCTGTGGTAGATGCCCTCTCGAAGCTTGGACTCAAAGAAGCCCTTGCTGTTCGCTTCTTTGATGGACTCTCCCCAGTTGGCTGGGAAGGCGCTGCCGAAGTTCGTGAAGCCCGCTGCGATGAGGATCTGCATCCACATCGAGGTTCCGCTGCGCTTTGTTCCCGTAACGAGAATCATCTCTCTGCTCCCACGGCGCTGCTGTGCCCGCCCAATTGTGTTTGTAGCGGTCGGAGGACCGAATGTGACCCTGATAGAGGTCTCACTCAGCATCAAAGCAAGGTTCGTGCCAAGACAGAAAGCGTGTCGAATGGGGCTGCTGGGGCCTCTGGGTCGTCGCATGGGGACGCTGTGCGTCAGTCGGCGACGCAGGACGTGGAGAGTCTCAGCCGAAATGGGAGTAGACCGCCAGCCTCCCGCCCAGGGTGCCAAGGAAGCAGCCGTTCTCGGCTTGGCCCACCGGCCAGGGCGAACGCCACTGGTGGCCATCGGCGTTACCCAGGGTCAATGAAAAGGAATGCGTACATGCTCCAGGACGAGCTCAGTGACTGGCTACAACGCGGTGGAGACCATCGTTTGGTCACCGGGAAGGACGGGTTCTCGCCTTACCGGGTTGCCTTTCACCCGCGCGACACCTCGCCCTTTGGGTCCTGTACGGCGAGCAATCCTGGCCCGCGTGCTCTGGCTGGCGCCAAAGTGGCTTTTGATCAGTGGGAGGAGTCCGGCCGCTCGGACGCGGTCGTCGACGCCTTCCAGCTAAAGACTCGAGACGAGCTCCGCGAGATATTCACTCTGCCGGTGCACACCTCGATTGTGCTCACACCATCGGGCACCGATGCGTTGTACTTGGTCAACGCGTTGATCCATAGACGGGATCGCCACGCCCACCACGTGGTTGTTGGCGCAGGTGAGCTCGGGGGCGGCACGGTTCGCGCCTGTGAGGGACGTACCTTCTCGGACCAGCGACCCTTTGGTGGACCCGTCCAAGTCGGATTGCCGCTGGAAGGACTCGCCGAGGACTGCAGCGCCGAGGCCGTCTACCTCCGGGAGGAGAAGGGCGAGCGCTTGGACGAGGCGGCCATTGATCTGGAAGTTGAGCGGAAGGTGGAAGCCGCGATGAAGCCAGGTGTATTGGTCGTGGTTCACTTGGTTGCCCACTCCAAGACTGGACTGCGAGCGCCATCGTTTCAGCTCGGGAAGCGGCTGACGGAGCGCTACGGCGACGAGGTCATGGTGTTCGTCGACGCAGCTCAGGGGCGTGTTGCTCCAGCCGACATGCGCGCAGCGCTCAAGCATGGCTTTGTCGTTCTCGTCACGGGCTCCAAGTTCTACTCGGGGCCCCCTTTCTCGGGCGCGCTTTTCCTACCGGCGGAATGGTCTCGCGATCCGGGCCCTCTGCCAGCAGGGCTCAGTTCTTGGTTCGATGCGGCGAGTCTGCCCACCACTTGGGGTGGGGCGCGCGACGCTCTGCCACACCGCTCCAACCCAGGGTTGATGTTGCGTTGGCGTGGCGCCATGGCCGAGGTCACCGCCTACCACGCCATTCCACCCCGGGAGCGGGCCGCGGTTTATGCGACATTCGCCGGCGCGGTGCACGAAATTCTTGGACCGGAGGGGCCCATCGACTTGGAGTTCCCGCTGCCGCCGACCCATGAGTTGGTCACAGGACTGGGCGCCTTTCCCACTGTGTTCGGCTTTCGGGTCCGTGACGCGCAGGGCTGGCTCGATGCGCCTCGCATGAAGGTGCTTCACCGGTTGATCGACACGATTGGACCCGGTGAATTCGGAGCCCACCACTTGGGCCAGCCCGTCTCTCTGGGCCCGCCTGGAGAGGGACGGCGGGTCCTGCTCCGGATCGCCTTGGGCGCCCGCTTGATAACAGACCTTGCCGAGGAGCCAGATGCCGGTGGCCTGTGGATGCGGGAACACATCCGGGCCCTACGCGACAAGATCGAGCACTTGATTGAGACGGGTGCCACGGAGACCGGCAATGGGTGATGGACGCTGTCCGGTCGATGCGGTCTCCGCGGCGCTGGAAGCTGCACAACAGGCGGGTCTCTGGCCAGTAAAGGCGGCCCTGTTCCATGACCTGGATGGGCTGGAGGCTCGGATTGCATCGCTGCAGCAGGCCTTCCCACCCAGCACCCTGCATGCCATCGCCATCAAGGCCAACCCACTCATCGAGGTGCTGCGCACCATCGTCAATACAGGCGCGGGTCTGGAGGCGGCCAGCTGGGAGGAGGTGCAGTGCGCCTTGGCCGCAGGGTGTCCAGCGAACCGCATTGTCTTTGACTCTCCTGCAAAGACCGACCAAGAGCTGCGGGAGTCTCTGGAGCTTGGTCTGTGGATCAACGCCGACAACGAGCAGGAGCTCGAGCGGCTGGCCGCCCTGGGTGCGCCTGGAAACGCCAAGGTCGGGCTGCGCGTGAACCCGCAGATCGGCGAGGGTTCGATTGCGATGACCAGCACTGTGGGGCGCCAGAGCAAGTTCGGCCTGCCCCTGAGCCGCGCGCCGGAGCTGCTTGAGCGCTTTCCTTTCCTGACCGGCCTGCACGTGCACACCGGCTCCCAGGGGGTTGGGCTCTCGCTGCTCAGGCAGGCCGCTCTCGCAGTGGTTGACGTGGTGGTTGCGCAGGGTCTGGAGTGGATCGACATTGGGGGAGGCATCCCGGTGCGCTACCGCAACGATGCGCCCATGCCACCCACCTTTGCTGCGTGGGCAGAGGCGGTCGCCTCCATCCCCAAGCACATCAAGGTGCTCACCGAGATCGGACGCTCCGTGCACGCCGCGACAGGCTGGGCCGTCTCCGAGGTGGTCTGTACCAAGGTCATCGACGGTCGGGAGACGCTGGTCATCCACCTGGGGGCGGACCTGCTACTACGCCGGGTCTATAGATCGGAGCAGTGGGATCATGAGTTCGTGCTCTTGAATCCAGACGGGACCTTGAAAGAGGGTCCAGAGCAGCCCACACAGATTGCCGGCCCCCTCTGCTTCTCTGGCGATCTGCTCGCCCTGGACCGCCCGCTGCCGGCGGCGGAGCCAGGTGACTTGCTCATGATTCGTGACACGGGGGCCTACACGCTGTCGATGTGGTCGCGGCACTGCAGCCGTGGGCTCCCGCCTAGTATTGGCTATCGAGAGGGCAAGTCTGGGGAGGGCCAGGCGCGGCTGTTGCATGCTGGGGAGCAGCCGGAGGATGTCGTTGCGTTCTGGTCGTTGTAGGCTGAAGCTATAGATGGATACACTGCCATCAGGCACCAGGGGAGGTCTAAAGCGCGATCTGGTCCCGTCATCCTATCCGTGCGCTCGGTGAAACCTCCGACCCAGGGCGCGCGGTCTGCGCGCTTGTGGAGCCGATAGGGCAACGGGCGATTGTGGTTTACGCCACTGTGTTGCCTTGGTTGGGCAGCCCCTGGTGTGGGGTTCCGGCGGTAGTGGGGCAGGCTTTTGCTGCGGCGCTGGCAGCTCAGGCAGCGGACTGGCTGGAGTTGCGAGAGTCCTACCCGGACTGTGAGTTGGTCGTTGCTGGGGACTTGAATCAGGACCTAGCCAAGCGGCACTTCTATGGCTCTAAGGCGAACCGGAGGGCCATGGAGACGGCGCTAAAGCAGTCTGAGTTGACCTGTCTCACTGGGGGTTCCGGAGACCCCGTTGGGCTGCTGACCCGCGGTGAGCGCGCGAGCATTGACCACATCTGCGTGAGCGCTGGTCTGAAGCAGCGGGTCGATGGACCGTGTCGGGTTTGGCCAATAGGTGACAAGCCGGACCGCAGGATCTCCGACCACTATGGGGTCGTGGTGGAGCTCGGCATGGGATGGTGACTGCATAGGTTGGCGGAGGGGACTCTCTTTGTGGAATTGTTGACCGGTCCGTCTTTGGGGAGCGGCTCTCCAACCGAGACTGGCCGAACGCTACTGGGCAGGGTCACCCGCCACAGACTCAAAGCCCATCAGATCGCCCAGAGAGCCATTCGACGTACTTCAAACGGAGCGCATCCCTACGCTCTCTACACTGGAGAATCAGGTCCACGCCGCCGTCATAGGGGGCGAAGACCTCGCCGCTTCGGGTGTTGAGCCACAAGGCCCGGATTTCGTCGTTTGCGATAGCCAACAGGGCTTGACGTTCCAGAGCGTTCTCCCAGGTGCCATCGCTGGCCCAAAAGCTTGGGCCACCGTCTACCGGGTCGATTGCGCGACCAAGGTGGCCAAGGGCGTGGAAGGTGCGGTCTCCAAAGTGTGCAATCTGCTTGGCTTGGCTGCTCTCGTCTGGCACCGCGGCCCACTGGACCGTGATGAGCTGAACGGGGTCTGTCGTTAGGAGCTCAGCAGCCAGGGTGGCCTGCCGGTGCAGAACAATCTCCTGCTCCTCCGGCCCGGTCGAGTAGCGCTTGGACTCGGGTAAGGAGTGCACGCGAAGCCAGCGGTCTGGATGTGCCTTGCGCAGCAGATATCCGAGTGGCGCTGTGTCGAAGTGGCGACTCCATGCGGGAATTTTTCTCAAAACTGCCTCCTAAAACAACGCGTAAACCAAAGGCGCGACCTGACTCAATCCCGTCGACACCCCCAAAATCACGGCCCCCAGCAACAGCACCCCCAGCAGGGGCAACAAGACCCACCGCTCCCGATGCAGGAAGTGGCGTACAAGCTCCGAGAGGGTCTGGAGGCGGCTCATTCGTTTCGTCCGGGCGCTATCCACAGGTCATGTATCAGCATCGGCGTAGTGGGGTGCGCCATGAGCCATGCCAAAGCATCCGTCTCCCTTGCCACAGCAGGGTCTCCGGGCCCATTGAGCGAGGTGTTGAGCAACACCCCATGGCCGCTCTCTGTCTCAAAAGCAGCCAGCAGCTCGTGCAGCACGTCCTGCTCTCCAACCGACTGAACCCGGGCGCTTCCATCGACATGTGTCGTGGCCGGACTCCCATCATTCCGGGTCTGCCGCAAGGTGGTCATAAAGGGGGTGCACAGGTCCGGCTGTCCTTCAAAGTGCTCAGAGAAGCGGGTGTCTGAGAGGACCGGTGCAAAGGGCCGGAAGGGTGCCCGTGGCTTGACCTGGGTGCTCAGTCTGGCCCCCAGTCCTTCATCCGCAGCCGAGGCCAGTATGGCGCGGTTCCCCAGACCTCGGGGACCCCACTCGCAGCGGCCCTGTACCCAGGCAAGCGCCTGTCCCGAAGCCAGGTGCTTTGCTGCACGCTCAACCGGGTGCTCTAGCCGTTCGACGCCCATGCCCAGCTCCACCGCCAAGCCCTGAACCCGGTCCAAGTCGCAGGAGACGCCCCAAGCTGCGTGCGTCATTTTGCTTCGAACGCCCAGCCCGGAGAGCACCGCGCCCAGAGCCCCTCCAGCATCTCCGGCCGCAGGCTGCACAAACACCCGCTCAAAGGGCCCCTCAGCCTGAATGTGGGCGATGGCCCGGCAGTTCAAGGCCACCCCTCCAGCCACACACAGATTCTCTGAGTTCGTTTGACGATGCAGCGCCTGAGCCAGGCCCAAGAGCACCTGATTTGTTCGCTGTTGCAAGCTGGCGGCCACGTCCGCCCGTAGCTGAAAGTCGTCATCGGCCAGAGACCAGCGCGCGTTGAAGGGCCGAGCCGGACCCAATGCAGCCTCCATGGCCGGACCAAAGCCGCGCTCCGGGTCACTGAGCCAAGCCAGGGGCTCAGCATCCACCTGGAAGCTGCCGTCGTTCGACTGGGTGAGCCAGCGCTCAAAGATGGGAGCGAATCGCGGCTGTCCGTGTGCCGCCAGCCCCATGACCTCGTGCTCGCCACGGTTGACAGCCAAGCCCATCCAGCCGGTCACCCCGGCCCAGAGCAGGCCCAGACTGTGGGGCAGCTCCAGCTGACCCAGGCAGGAAATCTCTGTTCCTTTCCCCTCCCACAGACCGGTACTGTGGTGCTCACCCACCCCGTCGACGGTGAGGATTGCGGCGTGCTCGAAGGGGCTGCACAGGTAGGCGCTGGCGGCGTGGCTGCGGTGGTGCTCGCCCTTGTGGATGCGGGCGCGGGGAATGCCCAGGCCCTCCGCGATGCGGTCCAGGATCCACAGGTCGCTGCCGAGCTGCTTGCGCATGGCCTGGGGAAAGGCCTTTAGACCCTTGGGAAAGCTACGAAGGGACCAGAGCAAGACCCGCTCCAGATGGGAGTAGGGGTCCTCGTGAAAGAACACGGACTCCACGTCCTGCGGGCTCAGCCCCTGATCCGCCAGCAAGGCCAGTGCTGCGCCGATGGGCAGCCCGGGATCGTGTTTGATGCGGGAGATGCGCTCCTCTTGCAGGGCGCCGACCAGCGCGCCGTCGACCACCAGCGCGGCGGCGGCATCGTGGTAGCCGCCGCTTAGGCCCAACGCGATGCTCAAACCCATCCACTCCGTGCAGGCCGTACCCAGCGAAGCCAGAGCGCCAGGGGGAACAGGCTGAGGTAGAGCAGCCAGGCGCCGGCGTCGTGCATGGCCTGGGCGGTGGCAGCGGTCAAGCGCCGGTAGCCCTGCCAAAAGCTCCAGCGTCGGGCTTGGCGAAGCGCGGCAGCAGGTGTGTCTGTGACCGTATCCAGAGCGATGCGGGTGTAGGCCGCGTGGCGGTGTTCATCTTCCAGCAGAGCGCCAAACACCGCCGCGCTGCGAGTGTCGCCGGCCTGAATCAGGGTGTCCTGAATCACCACGAAGCGCTGAATCGCTCTGGCCTCGCCTTGGTGCACGAATGCGAGGAACTTTGCGGGGCCAAGCTGGCTCAATAGACGGCCACCATCCGCGTGGATCCAGCCGTCTTCTCCCAGCTCCCGGGCGCGATTGGAAAAGGCCCGGGCATGGCGAGACTCGTCGTGGGCGTGTCGCAAGAACTGGCCGGCCAGGGTCAGATCTTCGGTCTCAGAAGCCGCGACAAGCATGTCGAGCTGGCTGCCTTTTTCGGCCCGGGCGAAGGCGCTCATGCGTGCGGCGACCCGTGCTGGACTGCGCAAGGACAGCCGGCTGGCGGCGGCCGTCCACAAGTCCATTACTGGCACAGCTGGGCCCCTTGCCAGGGCAGGCACTCTCCTTGCGCGCAGGGATGCTCGGCATCGCACAGATCCAAGCAGATGCCGGTGGTGACCGACGCCAGCTGTTCATCGGCACACTCGCCGGCTTCGTTCGCACAAGTTTGCTTGCCGGTGCAGCTGGCTTGGCCACTGTC
>JBLHMA010000256.1:0-7652 GCA_047621545.1 Cognaticolwellia sp.
ACGCCCGGCCCGAACAAGGTCAGCATGCTCCTCTTCTTTGCACTTTCTCTCTTGGCCTGTGAAGATCCGTCAGGCCTAGCCACCGTCCGCAACGACACTCCGGAGGGCTTGACGGTCCAAGTCGAGCTGAACGGGGTCTCCGAAGCTGATCTCGCCGGCCATACCGTGCCGGATGGGTCCATCCAGACCCGGTTGGCCCAACTCGAAGTGAGCCTGAACGAGCCCCCAATTCAAGGGCCCGACAAGTAGGGACCTGGGGTCCCCTCAAAAACAAAGAGCCAGAGAGACCTTCGTCTCCCTGGCTCTCACATGAAACGAGCAACAGCAAAATCTACTACCGCCTCAGGGAGTCACGATGGGCCCGGTCAGGGCAGGGAAAACAGACCCGTCGTGTCCTCGACCTGAGTTTATGCACCGACCGTGCCAAGCCCTAAGATGTTGAAATCCCGTACCCCGAAATCTCGGCCATCAAAAAACCACGCCATCCTTGTCTCGCCCTAGCCAAAGACGGCCACCGAATACTTGACGCCGGAATCGACGTGCCTACCTGCGCCGTTGTCACAACTTCACGGGTCCCCGATGGACCCAACAATCGACAGATGGAGTACCCCATGGCTTTCCGCCCCCTCTACGACCGCGTCCTCGTCAAGCGAGCCACCGCCGAGCAGAAGACCACCAGCGGCCTGTACATCCCCGAGTCCGCCAAAGAGAAGCCCCAAGAGGCCGAGGTGATCGCAGTGGGCCCTGGCAGCCGCAAAAAGGACGGCACCTTCGCCGAGATGAGCGTTTCCGTCGGAGACAAGGTCCTGTTCGGTAAGTACAGCGGTGACGAGCTCAAGCTGGAAGGCGAAGAGCACATCGTCCTGCGTGAGAAGGACATCCTCGCCGTCGTCGGCTGAGACCCTCTCCACCCCCCCCTCTCAAATCTCAATTGTCGCGGCCGCACGATCGGCTGCCAATAGGAGTGCATCATGGCTGTCAAGGATATTCAATTCCGCGCAGAAGCCCGAACCAACATCCTGTCGGGCGTCAACGCCCTGGCAAACGCCGTCAAGGTGACGCTCGGCCCCAAGGGTCGCAACGTCGTCATCCAAAAGTCCTTCGGCGCTCCCCTCTCCACCAAGGACGGCGTCACCGTCGCCAAGGAGATTGAGCTCAAGGACCGCTTCCAGAACATGGGCGCCCAGATGGTCAAGGAGGTCGCCTCCAAGACCAACGACGTGGCCGGCGACGGAACCACCACTGCGACCGTTCTGGCACAGTCGATCTACCAGCACGGCATCAAGCTTGTAGCTGCAGGCGCCAACCCCATGGACCTGAAGCGCGGCATCGACACTGCAGTAGCCGTGGTCACCGCCGAGCTGGCGAAGATCGCCGTGCCTGCCAAGGACCCCAAGTCCATTGCACAGGTCGGCACCATCTCCGCAAACTCCGACGAGGAGGTCGGCGCTCTGCTGGCCCGCGCCATGGAGAAGATCGGCCTGGAAGGCGTGATCACGGTGGAGGAAGCCAAGGGCCTGGAGACGGACCTCGAGATCGTCGAGGGCATGCAGTTCGATCGCGGCTACCTCAGCCCGTACTTCGTGACGGATAACGAGCGCATGGAAGCGGTCCTCGAGGATTGCTACGTGCTCATCCACGAGAAGAAGATCTCCAACATGAAGGACCTTCTTCCCGTCCTGGAGAAGGTCCACGAGACAGGCAAGCCCCTGCTGATCGTGGCCGAAGACGTGGACGGCGAGGCTCTGGCCACCTTGGTGGTCAACAAGCTGCGCGGCATGATCAACGTCTGTGCCGTCAAGGCCCCAGGCTTTGGTGACCGCCGCAAGGCCATGATGGAGGACATCGCCATTCTGACCGGTGGTCGCGCCATCATGGACGACTTGGGCATCAAGATGGACTCCCTGACCCTGAGCGATCTGGGCCAGGCCAAGCGCATCGTGGTCTCCAAGGACGAGACCGTGATGATCGACGGCGCTGGCAGCCGCGAGGCCGTCAAGGGTCGCGTGAAGCAGATCCGCGCCCAGGCCAAGAACACCACCTCCGACTACGACCGCGAGAAGCTGCAAGAGCGCTTGGCCAAGTTGGTCGGCGGTGTGGCTGTGATCTACGTGGGCGCGCCCACCGAGGTCGAGCTCAAGGAGAAGAAGGCCCGGGTGGAAGACGCTCTGAACGCCACCCGCGCTGCTGTGGAAGAAGGCATCGTTCCTGGCGGCGGAGTCGCTCTGATTCGCTGCTTGGACGCGGTCGAGGCCATTAAGGCTGACGGCGACGAGGCCTTCGGCGTACAGATCATCCGCGACGCCATCCAGGCTCCAATTCGCGCCATCGCGGCCAACGCAGGCGTCGAAGGTGCACTGGTTGTCAACCAGGTTCGCACTGGCACCGGCAACTACGGCTGGAACGCTGCCAACGACACCTATGGCGACATGGTGGAGTTCGGTATCATCGACCCCGCCAAGGTGACCCGAAGCGCTCTGCAAAACGCCGCATCCGTGGCCGGCTTGCTGCTGACCACCGAAGCGATGATCGCTGAGAAGCCACAGAAGGCAGGTCCTCCTGCTGGTGGCGGCGACATGGGCGGCGGCGGCATGGGCGGCATGGGCGGCATGGGCGGCATGGGCGGCGGAATGGGCGGAATGGGCTTCTAAGCTCAACTCCCCCACCCCAGGCAAGCGCCTCGGCTCCGTTAGGAGTCGGGGCCTTGTTACTCTGGCGGGTTAGACTGCAAGTATGCTGATGCTACTGCTCTCCACCGCCCTGGCTGCGGAACCGGCTGACCCTGCGACGGAAAGAGCCGCGGTGGAAAACGCCGTGCCCGAAGGCGCTGTGGTGACCTCGGTGGCGGAAGAGACCCAGAAGGGTCCCAATCCAGAACGCATGCTCCACGACGAGCGGCACCTGAGCAGCGGCACGATCAGCGCCACCATCCACGCCGGCTACTGGGTCTGGCGCAACGTGGTGTCTCCCGGCGATGGGCCCCGATGCCCAATGCGCCCCACCTGCTCGGCCTTCGCGCGCGAGTCCTTCTCGACCTACGGAGTCGGCGGCTTTGTGACCACCTTCGATAGGCTGCTGCGTGACGGCAACACCGAGGGCTTTGAGCGCGCCACTGACGGCCTACACTTCCTGGATCCCCTCGATGACCACCCTGCTCCTGGCCCTCTGCTCACTGGCACCTATTGCAAGAGCCAACGAGACGCCGGATCCGAAGCCTGCCTCTGAACTTGATTCTGAGGTAGCCACAGCAACCATGGACGACGCTTGGGATCCTGCCCTGGCCAGCCCCCTTACGGCTGCCGCGGTCGAAGACCCTCTGCCCATCCTGTTGCACCTCTATGCAGCTCAGGACTTCACGGGCATGCGCAGCCTGGCGTTGCAGGAAGAGTACCGACTAGGCAACAGCGGAGAGTCGGCCCCCAAGGTGCGCTACATGGCCGCCTTGGCCCGCATGGAGTTGAACGAGCGGGCTGATGCCCAGGAGGAGCTTCAGCTCCTGGCCAACGACTTCCGGCAAACCGACGTGGGCCAAATGGCCGCTCTGGCCTTGGCCGACTCCTGGCTGGATGTGGCACCCCGCCTGGGCGTGGTGCAATACCAAGGCTTTATCGAGCGGTATCCAGACTCCCCCTACGGCTCCTATGCCGCACAGCGAGCCGCCTACGGACTGGCCAGCGAAGGCCAGTTTTCCATGGCTCTCTCCCAACTCGAGGGTGCAGGTGTGGTGCCCAGCCCAGAGCTTCTGGCCATGCTCGCCCAGCCCCCCGAATGGAAGCGTCCAATGGTCGCCACCTTCCTTAGCGGCGCACTACCTGGGGCCGGACAGCTCTACGCCGGACAGAAGAAAGAGGCCTTCTCCGCCCTCTTTATCAACGCTCTGTTCATCGGCGGCAGCATCTATGCCGCACGCAACGAGCAGTGGGCCACCTTGGGCGTTCTGGGCTTCTTCGGTCTAGGTTTCTACACCGGAAACATCTACGGCGCAGCCGATGCGGCCATCCGCCACAATCGGGGTATTCGCGACGATATCCTGGAGCAAATGGAGTCTGAAGGGATGGGCCCAGGGCATCCCTTGCTGCCAGAAGTAGCCCCCGCAGAAGTAGTCCCCGCTGCAGCGGAACCAGCCCAGTGAGCGAGACCCAGCTGAGAAGCCTGCCCGGCGCCAAGTTCTCCTGCCAAGGTTGCGGCAAGTGCTGCACCGGCTTTAGCTTTGGCCCCGTGGAGCCCAAAGTCATCCAAGGCCTGATCGATCAGGACATGGCCAGCAAGTGGGCCCCTGCACAAGAGGGCCCCTGGTACCACGAACACCCCGGCCCAGACGGCACCCCAGTGTTCTCGCTCGCCCACCGCGATGGCCACTGCGTCTTTCTCCGCGACGACAAGCTCTGCGCCATCCACGCCGAGCTTGGAGAGCCCGCAAAGCCTTGGTTCTGCCGAGAATACCCTGTGCGGATCGTGCAAGATGCCAAGGGCCTGAGCGCCACCATCCGCGCCGACTGCGGTGGTTTCTCTACCTCGTATGCCAGCGGACAGCCCCTGGATGAGCAGCTCCAAGCAGCGCTCTCCCTGCCCCGTCCCGTCTCCTATCCGGTCTTTGACCCCGAGCATGTCGAGGTCCTACCCGGCATGGCCATCACTCCCGAGAACTGGCTGCAACTCGAGAGTCCGCTGATCTCCAAGGTGAAAGACGGCGGCGCTGGAGAGGCGGTGGTGACCCTGCGGGAAGTGCTCGCCAAGGTCACAGGCCGATCCCTCCCCGCACCAAGCCCGGCCGCGGCCGCAGAAGTCTTGGCCTACGCCATCGCTCAACTGCGACCCCAAGTCGAGGCCAAACTGGCCGCGCTTCTGCCCGAGCACTTGAGCCACACGGCCGAGCAAGACCCTGATTTTTACCGTCATGTGCTGCTCTCCGATCTGCTGTCCAAGCGCTTTGCAGCCGTGGGCAGCCTCCCTGCCGGTCTGGGGCTCACTCTGCTGGAAGTACAGCTGGCCGAGTCCTTGGGCGGGCCCAAGCACCTGGCTCAGGTTCAGCGCCTGATCCAGATGCCTGAGAACTGGAACGCCATCAAGAACGCAAAAGCGTATTTGACCCAGCTCTTTTTGGCATGGCCTGCCGAGTGGCCGGATACCGCAAGCTAAGGCCCAAGGCCTAACGGTCCCGGTGACTCAGAAGCACGGTCATTCAGAAGCACGATCACTCAGAAGCGGCCGGCCGCAAGCTGCAGAGCGACGCCGAGCTCGCCCTCTTGGGTGACTGCGACCGTTGGAAGCGGAACACCAAAGCCCACCTGGTCCCCGTACACTCCGACCAGCACACCCCCCGGAACCGCTGCGCTGGCGCGCTCCGATTCTCCCATATTGCGGGTCAGCAAGGCGGCCGTCGCCAACCCAGCTCCGGTGCTCGCCATCAGGATTCCCGCTGTCGGCTCTTGGTCGTAGAGGCCGCCATAGAAGTTGGCCAAGAGCACGATGCCACCGCCAACTGCCGTGCCAGCCACACCACCCAGGTTGATCACGTTGGCCCGACCACGGGAAACCGGAAAGTAGTGGGCGCTCAAGGCCCCTAGTCCCGCTCCAAGATCCGCGCCACCGACCACCCGCATCGCGACGAAGCGGGGGTTGTTCTCCTCCCAGAGCAGGAAGCTCATCGAAGAGAAATAGGTCCCCCACAGCATACCGGCGTTCACTGCAGCCACCTGGCCCGCGTCTGGGTCCAAGTACTTGGCGACTGCAACGCCCCCACCGGCGCCAATCAAGGTTCCAAGCAAGGCCTGCTGATAGGCCGCCCGATAGTCTCGCGGTGGGAAGGCGGCAGAGAGACCAAAGCCATTCGCCGCGCCCAGAACCTCGCCCGTGAACAGCGACATGACCTGACCGGTGCTGGGCTGGAACTCCTTGGCAAAGAAGTGGCTGCCCACCGCTCCTGCCGCGCCCCCAGCTAGGCCCAACACAACGGGAGGTCCAGGCTCAGAGGGCTGCCAGGTGCTCCCTGGCAAGGCCACACCTAAAAAGAGGCCTGCCACCACCGTCTGGGTGATCATCAGCTCCGCACGAGCGCTCGCTGCCGGGTCCCGCAGGCCCCGACCTTTGGTCTCCAGGGTGCCCAGCAGCGCAATTTGCTCTTCGGCCTCCGGCGCAATGGCGCTGTTGGGGTACTCCGCTCCAACACGCTCAAAGAGCATACGGGCCTGTGAGTAGTCCCCCTGGATGACCAGCTGAAGGGCCACCTGATACAACGCGCGCGCTTCGAGTTCAGCAAGCTCGGCATCGCTGATAGTCTGCGGCGAAGCCGGAGTTTCTTTGGCAAGAACAGGAGCACTGAGCAGCGACAACAGTAGCGGCAACATGGCGGTGTCTCGGGGCCCTGACCTGCTCAGCGTAGTCTACGGCAGGCACTGTGGCCAGTTTAAGGGGTTAGCAGTGTCCAATCATAAGGGCCTACGCTTCAGACCGGGCCCTGTTGGAGTTGATGTGCGTGGTGTGCTCCAGGTCCTCGCGGCCATTCTGAGCGGGATGCTCCTGCTGCTGATTTCCCCCCCAATCGGGATTCCGTGGCTGCACTGGTTCTCCTTTGTGCCCATGTTCTGGGCCTTGCGGGAAGACCAGCACGGCAAGAACTTCACGCTGGCCTACGTCACCGGCTTCTTTGGCGTGGGCAGCTGCTTCTTCTGGCTCACCGAGAGCATCATCCGCTTCTCGAACCTGGGCGTAGGCATCGCCTACCTATGCTTGGCGCTCTTCGCCTTGGCCTTCGCGCTGCCCTACGCCGTGGTCTACACCCTCACCCATCCCCTGCGTCAGAAGTACGGCGCGTGGTGGGTGGTGCTCATCCCCGCCCTGCTGGTCGCCGTAGAGTTCATCGGACCAGCCCTGTTTCCCTACTACCAAGGGGTCTCCCAGTACCGCAGTCCTTGGGCCTTTCAGCTGACCTCGGTCACGGGCGTGACGGGCGTGAGCTTCCTCATCTTGCTCACCAACTGCGCGCTCGCGGAGTGCATTTACCGGCACCGAGAAGGACGCCCCCTCCCCTTCAAGATCGTCGGTGGTGTCGCTGCAGTCTTTACTGCAAACCTTGTCTTTGGCGCCATTCGCACCAACAAAGTCCAGGCCGAAGTCGCCGAGTGGCCAACCATCCGGGTCACCCAACTCCAGCAGTCCATCACCATGGAGGACCGCATGGCGGGGACTGCCCGTGCGGCCATGCTCGAGTGGTACCAGATGACCAACGAGCTGGCCGGTCAGGACATCGACCTGGTGATCTGGCCCGAAGGGTCCACCCCCTATGATCCCCGGTCCGCGCGGGTGACCACCCTACTGGGGAACCTGGCCAAGAACGTCGACGCCCCCATCCTCTTCGGCGGCGGCTACGCCGAGAAGCGCGTCGATCCCGAGACCGGCCGCAACTACACCGAGCAGCGAAACTCCATCTACCTGATGAGCAGAGAGGGCGAGCTGGTCCAGCGCTACGACAAGATGGTGCCCCTACCCTTCGGCGAGTACCTGCCCTTCGCCGACACCTTCCCCATCCTCAAGGAATGGATCAAGGGTCCGGGTGACTTCGAAGCAGGAACGGTGCCGGTTCAGTTCGAACTGGAGCACCCAACGGCTGGCACCATTCAGATGACCTCCCCCATCTGCTACGAGGCCATCTT
>JBLHMA010000257.1:0-7650 GCA_047621545.1 Cognaticolwellia sp.
CGACACCACCAGCGCCATCCATCCCACGCCTGGCCTGGCGATGGTCGGTCTGTACCAGGGCGATCTACCCAAGCTCAACCCGACCTTGCCGGTAGCCGGTCTGCAAATTGCCTTGCTCGGCGAGCTAGGCGCCCACCTGGGGGGCAGCCTCTACCTCTACAACTGGCACGGACTGGAGCGCGGACTGCCGCCCCAGGTGGACTACCCCTCCGAGTTGGCTCTGCACGCTGCCCTTCGCGCGTTGGTGGGGTGCGGCGACGTACCCTATCTGCACGATCTGAGCGACGGCGGTTTTGCAGTAGCGCTGGCCGAGGCCTGCCTGGGCGGTGTTGGCGCCAATGTCACGCTGCCCGAGTCCTTAGAGCGCAAGGACGCCTTGCTCTTTGGTGAGAGCCACGGTCGTGCGATTATCGCTTTCGAACCCGCTAAGCTGTCAGAAGTTCAAGCCTTGATCGGCCAGGTACCCATGACCCTACTCGGTATGTCCGGCGGGGACCGCGTGGTCGTCGATGGCCTGTTGGATTTGCCCATCTCTGAGCTTGACCAAGCTTGGCGCAACACCTTGCCGGAGATCTTCTCGTGAGTCGCTTGCACCCAGGTGGGATCGTATTGGAACCCAAGCTCCGAGAGGAGTGCGGGGTGATGGGCGTCAAGGGCCACGTTGAAGCTGCCAATTTGGTCTATCTGGGGCTGCACTCACTGCAGCACCGCGGTCAGGAAGGGGCAGGAATCGTCTCCACGGACGGCGAGCAGATGCGCTCCCACAGGGGCTTGGGGCTGGTCGGAGAGATCTTCGGCCCTGAGCAGTTGGCTCCGCTCATCGGGAACTCAGCCATCGGCCATGTTCGCTACTCGACCTCCGGAGAGCGCAGCGCTCTGCGGAACGTGCAGCCCTTTGTCGTGCGCTACGGGGGGGGACAGGTATCGATCGCTCACAACGGAAACTTGGTGAACGCGGCCCGCCTGCGGCGTGAACTGGAGCAGCGCGGCAGCATCTTCGGAACGTCCTCCGATACCGAGGTCATCCTGCACCTGCTGGCCACATCTCAGCAGGGTACCTTCATCAATCGCTTGGTCGATGCGTTGCTGCAGGTCGAGGGGGCCTACTCCCTGATTCTGCAGACCGAGACGGTCATGGTTGCGGTGCGGGATCCGCACGGTTTTCGACCCTTGGTCATGGGTCGGGTAGGGGATGCGGTGGTCTTTGCCTCAGAGACCACCGCGCTGGATCTTATCGGCGGCACATACGAGCGCGAGGTCCAGCCCGGCGAGATGGTCATCGTGGAGAACGGAACGCAGGTGCTCTCCCTGAGCCCCTTCCCCCGCCGCGAGCGCAAGGCCTGTGTCTTTGAGCACATCTACTTCGCCCGGCCCAACTCGGTAGTCTTCGGGTCGCCGGTCTACGACTCCCGGTTCAACTTTGGCCAAGCGCTGTTCCGAACGGCCCCGGCAGACGCGGATCTGGTCATCCCAGTGCCGGACTCCGGAACCCCCGCGGCTCTTGGGTTCGCATTCGCCTCCGGGCTGCCCTTCAAGCAGGGGCTGATCCGCTCCCACTATGTCGGCCGGACCTTCATTGAGCCCAGCCAGCAGATCCGGGACTTTGGGGTAAAGCTCAAGCTCTCCCCCGTGCGCTCCGCGATCGAAGGCAAGCGCTTGGTGGTCGTGGACGACAGCATCGTGAGAGGAACCACCTCGCGCAAGATCGTTCGCCTGCTGCGGGAGGCGGGTGCCAAGGAGGTTCATCTTCGAATCAGCTCTCCTCCGATTCGGGCCAGCTGTTTCTATGGTGTGGACACGCCAACCCGCGAGGAGCTCATCGCGCATCGTCTCACGCCCGAAGAGACCTGCGCTTCGATAGGCGCTGACAGCTTGGGCTACTTGGCCATCGAGGCCATGCACAATGAGTTGGCCGGTAAGGCGAGCACTTGGTGTGATGCCTGCTTCTCCGGTCAGTACGCGATTCCACCGGAGGACGACATGGAGCGCCCACAGCTGGACCTGTTCGGAGGCGCCAAGCCGGACGAGGATTAGCCAAGGCCCAGTCGGTGCTACAATCGGCGGAACTGACGGATTTTTGATGAGCCGCACAATCGGCATAGACCTTGGCACCACCAACACTGTGGTTGCAGTGTTTGACAACGGTCGCCCCAGGGTTCTGGAAGATGGAAAGGGCTACAAGGTTCTTCCCTCCGTCGTTTATCAAAAGGACGATGGCACCTTTGTCGTAGGACAAGCTGCCAAGTCCCATGTGCTCACGTCGCCTGACCGAGCTGTCTACGCGATCAAGCGACTCATGGGCCGCCGCTATGACAGCCAGCAAGCTGCATCTGCGGTAGAGCGCATGCCCTACGGGATTGAGCGTGCGCCGGAAGGCGGCTGCTTGGTCAGCGTCGGCGGGCAGCTGCTCTCGCCGGTCGAGCTCTCGGCCATCATTCTTCAAGTGGCCCGTCAGATCGCCGAGGAGAGCCTGGGTGAGGAGATCACCAACGCGGTGATCACTGTGCCGGCCTACTTCAATCACGCCCAACGGCAAGCGACCCTCCAGGCCGCCGGCTTGGCTGGACTGAACTGCGAGCGCTTGATCAATGAGCCAACCGCAGCGGCTTTGGCCTACGGATTTAGGAAGGACGACGACCGGAATGTCCTGATTTTTGACCTGGGCGGCGGCACCTTTGATGTGTCCATTCTGCACTTGAGCGATGGCGTTTACGAGGTCTTGGCGACGAGCGGCGACACCTACTTGGGTGGCGAGGACTTTGATGACCGCGTCGTTGAGTTTCTCGCAGACCGCTTCATGGCCGAGCACCGAATTGACCTGCGGCAAGACAGAACCGCGCGGCAACGCCTCAAGGATGCAGCAGAGCGAGCCAAGTGCGAGCTTTCCTTTACCGAGAAGACCCGGCTGCTCGTTCCGCGCATCACCCCCGAGCTAAACCTCGAGGACACGCTGAGCCGTACGGATCTTGAGGGGCTGGTCGAGGACTTGGTTCAGCGCACTTTGGATATCGCAAAAGAGGCGGTGAACTCGGCCGGCCTGAGCATCGCCGTCTTGGACGATGTCGTCCTAGTGGGCGGACAGACCCGTATGCCGCGTGTGCGCGAGGCCATCTCGGCGCTGTTTCGAAAGGAACCCTCCAAGTCCGTACACCCAGAAGAGGTGGTGGCTTTGGGGGCCAGTGTTCATGCACAAAGCCTGGATACGCCAAGTCAGAAGAGCACCTTGCTCATCGACGTCACGCCCTTCGACCTGGGAATCGACGCAGCTGGCGGATACTTCTCCAAGATCATCGAGCGCAACACCCGGATCCCATTCACGGCAACGCGGGCCTTCACCACGGCGTCGGAGAACCAGGAGCGTGCTCGCATCACGGTGCGCCAGGGTGGGTCAAATCGGGCCAAGGAGAACGAGCAGCTTGGCCAATTCATCTTGGACCGCCTCTCTGGCGGTGCAAGCATGGAGCACAAGGTCGACGTTACTTTCCGCATTGATGCAAACGGCATCTTGCACACCGCAGCTGTGGACCGTGCCAGCGGGGACCGAAAAATCTTGGTGATCGACAACTACGTCGAGATGGCTCAGTCTCCAAACTGGCCGCCCAAGATCGAAGGCGATGGGAGCGAGGCCTACCAGCCTGTGACCGCAGAGCGTACCGAGAAGCTGCGCGCCGAGGGGGGAATCTTAAGCGGCTTCTTCGCTAACTTTGGTCGCAAGAGCCAAGATGAGCCCAACCGAATGGAGCTCAAGACTGCGGAGAGCGCACCACTGCCCGAAGGTGCCTTCCCTGTTGAAGAGCACGCTCCTATTGACAGTCCACCCGACCTTGAGGATTCGGCGCCAGAGGAGGAGGACGTGGGTGATCCCGTCTCCTTGGACTTGTCCAACATCGACTTCATGGCGGGTGAAGAAGAGAACTCCGTGGATCAATACAGCATTCTGCCGGAGGATGAGCCCGCGTCGATCGAGCCGTTGATCAACCTGGCCCATGGCCTCCCCAAGATCGACCTGCCCGACATGCTGGCCGGTGACCTGTCCCAACTTGAGGGGTTGGATCCCTTCGCAGAGGGGGCGGCCCACGAAGACGAGCCTATGCCGGAGATTCCGGACTTGCCCCTGCCGCGGATGGATGCTTCTGGAGACATGGACGATCCCTTTAGTGGCTTGGGCGAGGATATTTTTGGCGACGACGTGATCGAGGAGATGGACGCGATCCGACCAGGCTCGCTCAAGCCGAACTTGAGTGACTCTCTGGACCACTGGGAGGGACAAGGCCGCTCTCAGGAGTTGGGAGATCTCTCCTTGGATGAGGGGCTGGACTTGGGCTTGGACGAGGAGCCACTGCGGCCGGCATTGCTCGAGGAAGACCTGTTCTCCGCGGGGGACCTATTCGGTGCCTTTCCCGGACAGGTAGAGCAGGAAGAGCGTACCTCGCAGGCTCCTCCTTCCAAGCGCCCAATGCCCGCTGCTGAGCAGGAGCCCAAACTGGAACCCAAGAAGACCCGGGCTCCGGCGCGCCTAAAGATGAACTACCGCAGCCGCAGGGCCTTTGTACGAGAGTACAGGGACAATCTGGAGCGCGGCAGCACCTTCATCAAGGCAGCAAAGCCACTGCGCGAAGGGCGCCAGTGCGTCTTTGAGATCCGTGCCCCCGGCCTGCCTGGCCCAATCGCCTTGGACGGTTTGGTCACATGGTCATCGCGCAAGCGGCAGCTTGGCGCCTCAGAGGAGTCGGGCATGAGCATCGAGTACAGAATGGTTGGAGAGCAGCGCGAGAACCTGCTGCGTGCGCTCAAGGCCTTAGACGAGAGATAGAGGCCTCGGTCGCTTTCAACTCAGAATCTCAGCCTTGAACTCGGGTCTGGTGAATATCTTCCAGGCCCAGCAGAAGCATGACGAGTCGGTCTATGCCCAGGGCGATGCCTCCGGCGTAGGGGTGCTTGGATACTGCTTGCTCTAAGCGCTCGTCTCGGGGATGGGGCTCTCTCCCCAATGCCTGTCGTGTACGGGCACTCTCCTCCCAGCGGGAACGTAGCTCTTCAGGGTCGAGCAGCTCAGTAAAGGCGTTGGCCAACTCCACGCCCTGCCAGTAGAACTCGAAGCGCTCCGCGATCGGTCCTCGAATCGACGAAAAGGCTGCGTCTTTGGCCGGGTAGTCTAAGACTAGGGTGGGGGATAGGAGCCTGGGCTCTACATCGTTTACCCAGATCCGCATTTGTTCCTGTGAGTCGTCTGGAATTGGAGTTTGGGCATGTCGTGCCATGGCTTCGGCCCAGGTCAGGCGTTCCAAGGCTGGCAAGATCTGGCCAAGAGCCGCGCTGATGTGCTCGAGCAGGCTGAGCAGGTCGTCGGCGATGCCGTGGTAGCCACAGCCGACCCGGTACCACTCAAGCATGGTGAACTCAGTTCCGTGATGCGGGCCTAGCTCCTCCCCACGGAAACAGGGGCCCATCCAGTAGATCCTGCCTAGACCAATGGAGAGCACTCGCTTGAGAGCGAACTCAGGGGAAGTGTGCAGCTGCAGCTCTCCCAAGGGCAGGGGCTCTAGGTACTCCTCCAAGGCGCCGCTCTTTACAGCGATAGGCACCTGGATTTCCATAAAGCCACTTTGGTGCATCCAGCCGCGTAAGGCGGCCAAGATACGAGCCCGGTCCCGAAGGACGCGGGCTGAAGGAAGGCCCATCGAGATGGGCACCCTATCTACTCCTTGGCCCGGCTCATGTACTTTCCACCCTCGCGGGTGTCGCACTTGATGACTTCGCCCTGCTCAATGAAGAGCGGGACCTGAACCACAGCGCCGTTGGCGACCGTCGCGGGCTTGCTGGCGCCTGTCGCGGTGTTGCCCTTGATACCGGGCTCCGTATAGGTGATCTCAGCGTCCACGAAGTGGGGCAGGCTGATTCCAACAGGGCGACTGTTGTACATCATCACTTCAACTTCCATGCCCTCGAGCAGCCACTTGAGCTCGTACTCCATGACGGTCTCGACGATAGCAAGCTGGTCGTAGGACTCCATGTTCATGAAGTTGTACAAGTCGCCGTCCTGGTACATGTACTGCATGGTGACTTCTTCGCAGTCCGCGATCTCAACCTTCTCGCCAGATCGGAAGGTGCGCTCGATGACCGAGCCGTTGATCAGGCTCTTGAGCTTGGTGCGAGTGAACGCGGTGCCCTTGCCGGGCTTGACGAACTGGAAGTACACCATCTGGAAGGGCTGGTTATCGACCAGGATCTTAATGCCGTTCTTGAATTCAGAGGTCGAGTATGTGGCCATTTGAGCGCCGCTCCAGCGATAAGGTTCAGTTGCGGGCGGTTAACCGATTCCGCGATTCCGATCCGGCCAAGAGTGCGCCAAGGTGCCCAATGCCTTCGCTTTCGGCAGTGGAACGTCTCCGCGCTGTATGATCGGCCAACCTCGGAGCAGACCCACCATGGCGCAGCGCCACGTCAATCTGGACCTTCGCAAGATTGCGGACTTCCTCAAGACCCATGCAGGCTCTCTGGCTGTAGGCGCCATCTTGGTGCCAGCATCCGCCATTGATGGTGAACTTGCCCCAGAGTTCAAGGTAGAACTCCAGCTGCCCTTCGGTCTGAGCACACCGCCCATTGTCTGCCAGACCATCCAGCGCCTGGCCGACGGGTCTGTTGCGGGCCAGATTCCAGAGCTGCCGGTCGAAGCAAAGCTGGCCTTTGCCGAGATCTTGGATGTCGTTGCCCAGGTCCGTTGTTTCCTTTTGGAGTCAGGAGATCTGGTGGAGCCAGGAGTTGCTGGTTGGATCCCAGAGTTCGCTCCAGAACCGGGCGAAGAAGCGCCCCCGCCCGCTCCCAAGGCCACCCCGACACCGCTCTCTTCACACGCAGGGCCTGAGCCCGCGCTGGTCGATGCTCTCGAAGAGCCACGCTCCACGCCGGAGCCTGCTCCCGTGCCCGAGCTCAGCGAGGTGGGTCGTAGCCACCCTGAGGGGCTCTTGTTGCCCCATGGCTTTGCGACCACCCAGGCCTCCGAAGAAGGGGAACTCGGGGGCCGGCTTTTGCGCCAACTGGTCATGGACCTGGGCTTCACTGGCGCTACAGGCATCCTGCACATTCAGATGGCAGACGGGACCGAGCGCTACGGCTTCTGGCAGCGTGGCGGCCCAGTGGGCTGGCGATGTGAACCTCTGGAACCCAAAGAGACCCTTGGCAGGCTTTTGGTACGCAGCAAGCACATCACCACAGAGCAGCTCGATCAGGCCTTGGCCCAACAGGCGCAGACACAGGAGCGGCTTGGCCAGATTCTGGTAGCCCAAGGGAGTCTGCCGCCCGAACAGCTTGGACCGGTGCTCAGCAAGCAGGTCGAGTTCGTGCTTCAGCTGGCGCTCCGTGCACGGGAGGGCACATGGCGATTTGTGCCTACCGAGCTGGGCCAGAGCTTCCCACTCCAGCCTAGCAACGTGCTGACGGTGCTGTACGGCGCCATGGCTTCCCATGGGCGCACCCTTTCACCCGACCGAATCTTCGGAGTGATTCGCCCGCAGCTGAACAAGCGAATCAGCTTATTGCCTAGCGCAGAGGGGCTGCTCGAAGGGGTCCCCTGGAGTGCGGACGAGCGCGTGTTGCTCGATGCTCTCCAGGCGTCCTCATCGCTTGTACGCAATGTGTTCAATCAAGTGG
>JBLHMA010000258.1:0-7642 GCA_047621545.1 Cognaticolwellia sp.
AAGAAGCGCTCAAACATGACCGCGAACTCGTCTTGGCCCTCGTACTCGTGGTTGCCCACGGCGGGATGGAAAGGCGCCTGCGCAGTCAGGGGCGCGATGCTGTGCATTAGGCCGGTCCACGTGTCGAAGGGGTTGGACTGGTACTGCAGGTCCCCGCCATGGAGGTAGAGGTCCGGGGCAAAAGGAGCAGCCCGCTCAACGACCTGGCTGAGCTTGGGGAACATCGTGTCGCCGGTGAAGATGGCCACAAAGTCCTGGCCGGGTGCCGGTATGCGGAAGCTGCCCTCTACAAACGCACCCGCACCCAGATCTACGCGCCAACCGACGGGCTCTCCTGGGACCAGCTCCTCCAGGGAGAGTTCATGCAGCACGCGCACACCGGGCAAGTCTTGGTAGACAAGCTCCGGGTTGGCCTGGACCGGGGGAAAAGCGTAGTCGGTCTGCAGGCTGGATCGTGCTGGGATCCGGGTCAGCGGGTCGGCGGTGCCAAAGATCAGCTCAACCGGAAGCTCCACGTCCTGGTTCAGGGTCTCAAAACGCAGCAGCGCGCTGTTGGCTCCAGTGATGAGGACCCAGGGCGGGGCGCTCAGCTCCACCACCACACCCGGCACTGAGTCCACGGGGACGTCGTTGGCACATGCAAGCAGCAACCAGTGCATTCTTGAACTCCCTAAGGGTTGGCGCGGAAGCTGCGCTTGGGACCCAGGGTCAAGCGCACGGGACCTTGGCGTGGGTCGCTGATCTCCATGGAGTAGGCGAGCACTTCGACTCCAGCCTCCAAGGCACGGTCCAGCTCTTGGCCGTACTTGGGGTCCACATCGCGGGCCGGTTGGATGATCTGGGCGTCGCCGCGGGAGACCAGGAAGAAGAGCACGGAGCGGTCTCCGTTCCGCACCATGTGGGCCAGCTCGCGCAGGTGTTTCGCCCCTCGGGCGCTCACAGCATCGGGGAAGGCGGCCACCCCTGGCTCCACCAACAAGGTGGCAGACTTGAGCTCCACAAAGCACCGTCCGGGGTCCTCTAAGAGGGCGTCGATTCGGCTGCGCTCCTCGCCATAGCGAACCTCGGTGCGCACGCTCTGGTAGCCGCTGAGCTCCGGAATCAGGTCCCGCCTCAAGGCATCGGCCAGCACCGCGTTTGGACGCTGGGTGTTCACCAAGATGGGGATGTTTTCAGGAGTGATGGAGAGCTCCCATCCCCACTTGAGCTTGCGCTTGGGGTTTGTGTGGTGCGAGAGCCACACCGACCAGCCCGGCTCCATGCACGAGGTCATGCGTCCCGGGTTGGGACAGTGGGCGGTCACCTCGGTCCCGTCGTCCAGGCGCACGTCCGCAAGGAAGCGCTTGTAGCGCCGAAGCAACACAGCATGGTGCAGCTCTGGGAGCAGGATGCCCGGCTCGGTGTCCAGCGCGGCGGCGGTCATGGGGTCGCTCACAGGCCGGTGTAGTCTTCGTCCAAGTAGCTGAGCAGGACGTGGGCGTTACCGGCACGGGTGGCGCCAGAGCCGCTGGCTCCAGGGCTGCCCAAGAGGAAATCGTCCAAGCCGTCGCCGTCCAGGTCTGCGATTTGCATCGAGTAGCCGGTCAGCTCATCGTCCTTCCAGCCGTCGATCACATGCTCGCCGGCACGCAGGTCGGCAGAGACGGAGCCGCCGCCGCTCACATCGCTGGCTTGCAGGATGTAGCCGTTGGCACGGACGGGCTCGCCCTGCAAGAAGACAGGGTTGACGATGGCACGGTCGCCTGCGTGCATCACGAAGATGTCGTCGACACCATCGCCGTCGTAGTCACCCTGGGTCTCGGGGGTCTGCACGTGACCAAAGTCCACAGTGCCCTCGATGGTGCCAAAGGCCTGGTCCGTGACGCGGGTACCCGTGCCCTGGCCGCGGGTGATCTCATCCGAGTTCACCAGGTAGATCCTTCCTCCTCCGCCCGTTGCCGCGTTTCCGGTCGCCCCGTAGGCCCGCACCAGAAGCTCGGGATAGCCGTTGCCGTCCATGTCGTCGTACCAGCCCGTGGTCACGCCGATCTCGTCCTGGTTCGCGCCACGGATCCAGTCCATGTCGTCCACCACGCCAACAAAGCCGTCCAGCTCGTCGCCCCAGGCCACAGCCAGAGCGCCGTTGCCACCGGTGGCGGTGTAGTCGGGGAAGAGCAGCTCAGGCACGCCATCGCCGTCCAGGTCGACCTGGCCCAGGGAGTGGCCGCCGTCGTTGCCGGCACCGGTGATCTCCGCAAGCGCGCTGACCGAAGTCAGTCTGCCTCCGAGCATGGCGTCGGCTCCGGAGAATACCGCCGTGTAGGTGTTGCTGCCGTAGCTCGCGCCTGCCCAAGCGGTGGACACGGCCAAGTCGCTGACCCCGTCGCCGTCCACGTCGCCCACTGCGACCACATCAAAGCCGGTGTACACGCCGCTTCCAACCAAGGACGCGATGGCGTCCCCCGTGCCCAAGGCGCCGCCGGCCGCGATGGTCGCGCCGTCGAAGAGGTAGCTGACCGAGTCGGTCACAGGCGCGCCGATCAGCAGCTCACTGTAGCCGTCACCATCCAGGTCCCCGACGTTGTCCATCGCCGCGCCCAGGTAGTCGCCCTGGACACCGTCGATGCTCGCCGTTGCCAACTCGTGAGGCTTTCCCCCGCCATCGCCCACATCCAAGATGTAGACCCGACCAGGGTTCACGTTGGTCTCTGTTGGCAAGCCCAACCCACCAATGGCCACGCTGCGGTAGCCGTCGCCATCGTAGTCTTCCAGCACGGCTGTGGAGTAGCCCAGGAAGCCGTCCTCAACGCCGACTGTGCCAGACCACCAGGCCGCTGCATCGCGGCTGTTCAGCACGTCGATCACACCGTCGCAGTCGCGATCTTGACGGTCCAAGAGCTCGGGGTTTCCACCTGCGGTGAGGGGGTCCTCGTCGTCGCAGTCGGTGCCAACAATGCCATCGCTGTCGGGCTCGGTGCTAGAGTCGTCGCCGTCCAGGTCCGCGTCGTAGTCCGAGGCGGTGCCGGTGCAGTTCTGGTCGATGCCGTCGTACCAGATCTCCTCTACGCCGGGGTTGCGCTCCGGGTCGCGGTCATCGCAGTCGGACTTGTCGTCGCCAATGCCTGGGTAGCCGTCCCCGTCGCAGTCATCGGTGTCCTCGAGCCCATCGCAGTCCTCGTCGATGCCGTTGTAGCAGACCTCCTCCGCGCCAGGAAAGATGTCCTTGTTGGCGTCGTTGCAGTCGTCTCCACCCACCTGGACCGAGTCGTAGCCGTCGGCGTCAAAGTCCACCATGTCGCCGTCCCCGGCGCAGTCGTCGTCCACCCCGTTGTAGGGAATGTCATCGGCGCCTGGGAAGGTGTAGGAGTTGCGGTCATCGCAGTCCTCGCCCACAGCAAAGCCGTCACAATCGCAGTCGGTGGCGTCGGGGTAGCCGAAGCAGTCCTCGTCCGGGGACGTGGTCAGGTTGGGGGGCCCGTCGCAGGCATCCAGGCCACCACTGTCACTCGGACCGGTGTCGTCGATGGCAGGGTCGTCCTTGGTACAGGCGATCAGGGCAAGGGCGATGAGCATGTGGTCCTCCGCAGGGCGCCCAACACTATCGCACCTTCAGCTCGGTGCCAGCGACAAGACGTTGTAGGTTTTCACGATGCCGCAGGAGCAGGATTGCGGCGATGAGCAGGCCGAAGAGCCACCAGCCGGGCATGAAGATCCACAGGCCAACCTGAATGGCCAGGATGGCCGTCAGAGCGCCGATGGAGCTCTTGCGGGTCAGGCCGTAGGCGGCGCCCCAACACACCAGAGCGAGCAGGGTCGCCTTGGGAGAGACCACCAACATCACACCGGCGGCGGTGGCCACGCCCTTCCCGCCTCGGAACTCGAGCCAAGGGGAATAGCAGTGGCCCAAGACCGCTACCAAGCCGGCGGCGGGCAGCATCCAGGGCTGCTCAAAGTGGTAGCCCACCCAGAGCATGGGGAGCGCACCCTTGGCGGCGTCCAAGAGCAGAGTGGCGCAGCCCAAGCCCCAGCCCATCACGCGTGCGACGTTGGTGGCACCGATGTTGCCGCTGCCCTGGGTGCGCACATCCACACCGCGGAAGAGCATTCCCAGGATCAAACCAAAAGGCACTCCGCCAATGAGAAAGCCAAAGAGCAGCGCCAAGAGAACGTTGATCACGGGGCGCCTCGAAGTGCGTCAATGCTGTCCAGAACCAGCCTGACCTCGGCCTGGGAGTTGGGCCAGTGGGGGGCGAAGCGCAGCCACCCATCCGGGGTGGATGCCGAGATTCCGGCGGTCTTTAGGCCGTCGGCCAGGGCCAAGATCGGCTCCTCCGGCAGACGCACGGACAGGGTCCCCGACGGGTTGTCAGCGTCTCGGGCGGAGACAAAGCCACGGGCGACCAGGCCGGTCTCCAGGGCGCTGTTCCAGGTCTGAACGTGCTCGAAGATGCGCTCGACGCCCAGCTCCAAGATCGGTTCTAGGCCGGCCTGAAGCGCGGCAAAGCCCACTGCGTTGGTGGAGCCGATCTCCAGAAAGTCCGGCTGCTGGCGCATGGGCCGGTCGTAGCGCAGGTGCCCGGCACCCTCCATCAAAAAGCCCACGGGCTCCTCGTGAGAGAGCCAACCGGCCACGCGGGGCACGAGGGTACGCCCCGGCGCCACATAGAGAAAGCCGCAGCCCTCCAAACCCATGAGCCACTTGTGGCCGCCGCCGGCGAGGTAGTCCACCCCGAGCTTGGCCAGGTCCAGGGGCACGATGCCTACGGCCTGAATGCCGTCGACGATGAGCTCCGCGTGGTGTTGGTGGCAGAGCGCAGCCATCTGGCCAAGCGGCATGCGCCTGCCGGTCTGGAACTGCACCGCGGAGACGGCCACGTACCGGCCGCCAATGCGGAGCTCCGTCTCTAGGCGCTCCAAGAGCTGCGCGTCGGCCTCCAAGGGAAGCAACGTACACACAGCGCCGTAGTGCGGAGCCGCCTGCTGCCACGGGGTGACGTTGGCTGGGAACTCCCCTTCAAAGCAGAGGATGCGATCGCCCTCGCGCCACGGCAGGCAGTGGGCCAGATCGGTCAGGGCGCGATTCGTGGAGCTGGAGAGTGCCAAGCGCTCCGGCGCCACATGAAGGAGCCCTCCCAGCAAGGTCTTGAGGTGGGCGCGCTGCTCCATCCAGGGGAAGATGGCCCCCAGGCCCGTCTCCGCGTACTCCAGGAGCACCTTGTTGGCCGCCGCGACCACCCGCGAGGAGGGCGGAGAGACCGCCGCGTGGTTGGCGTAAACCCGGGGCTGGAGGTGCGGGAAGAGGCTGCGGTTGCCGAGGGAGACGCTCATGCCCACATGGCTAACCGGCAGAGCCGGCCGATGGATGGCATGATTGGGCTACTGTAAAGAGGCTCCATCATGCTGTTTCTGCTCCTGGCCTGCGCCGACCCCGTCGAGCCCGCGAGCTATCTGAGTGTGCTGACGATGAACCCCAGCAACGGGGCCATCAATGTGCCGATGGATGCTGATCTGCGCGTGATCTTCTCCGCCGACCTACAGGACCCCAGCGCCCAGCAGGTGAACTTGAGCACCGCAGAAGGCACCCCTGTGCCGACAGCTCTACGCTGGTTCGACGACAGCGCGTCCATGTTGGTGATCGATCCAATCGAAAACTTGGCCGCCAACACCGACTTTGTGCTCACACTGGGATCCGGAGTGGACTCACAGGTGGGCACGCTGGGTGCTCAGGTTGAGAGCAGCTTCTCCACCGGCAGCACAACCGAAGGAGACTCGGACACCGATGCGGACGGGGACACGGACTCCGACTCGGATGCGGACTCGGACTCGGACACCGACGCGGATACAGACTCGGATGCCGACGCCGATGCGACCTTCACGCCCTACGGTGTTGGACTGACGGTGTTGGCAGCCTGGGACGGCGAGAACCTGATCCGCTGGCAGGACGCCGACGGCAGCTTCCAAACTCCCTACGCCCAATTCACCTTCTTCGAGGAGGCCTACTTCGATACCGGCGACGAGCGCTACAGCTGCGACTGGTACGGCAGCGTCCAGGTTCAGGAAGCGGTGGCGATCGACCAGGAAGCCTACGGAGCCATGCGGGTGCGATTCAGCGACCTGGGCGCCAGCTCCTGCGAGGGCTTCCCACAGGTTTGGAGCAAGGCACGCACGCCAGCTGAGGTCCTGAGTAGCCAGGACTATGGCCTGGCCTTTACGCCGATGAGTGACGACTTCCGGGGCGACTTCCGCCAGGCCGTCGATGACTCAGGGGGCAACTGGGAAAATGACTGGGAGCCCTACGTCTTCACCACCCAGCTGGCCCAACTCGATGCAGAATACAGCGACTGGCAGGAGCTGAGCTACACCTTCGCCTCGGACTTGAACGACGATGGCGTGCTGCCGTCGGATCCCTCAGCGGTAGAGCTGGATCAGGGCATCGAAGGCGAGCTGGTTTACGCTCAGCCTTGGTCCTTCAGCGCCGCTGAGAACTGGGTCGACTGAACCTTGTGTTTCTCTTCCTCTCGGCCTGGGTAAGTGCCGCCCCCTTGGCGCTTCCAGCCGAGGAGGAACCTACGCTCTGGACCGCCCCCATGGCGCTCCACGGCTTTGAGCGCGCCGCGGCTACCACCGGTGCTCGGGCCCGCCTGATCGAGGGGGAGGGACAGTGGACCTTGGTCGTCGTAGACAGCACCGGGCGCACCCACCGCGTTCAGGTAGCAGCCCCCGTCAGCCCGGCCGACCGCGAGGACACGCTGGCTCTGGCAGCACGCCTCTTGGCGCCGACCACCGCCCTGGCGTTGCCGGATCTGCCTCCTGTGGTGCCCCAGCCAAGACAGCGGCCGCTCCCCCAGACCCCTCCTGAACCCAAAGACACCCTGAGCCTTCGGGTTCAGACCAGACCGCAAGTGGTACTTCCCAAGGTCCAGCTGCAGCCTTCCGCGGCTGTTGCCGAAGGGCCCACTCTGTTCCCGCCACCGCAGCGCCTGGCCAGCGCGCGGATCGGAACGAGCTTTGTGCAGCGCCCCGACATGGAGCTCTCCGCCGGCCTGAGTGCCGACGCCAGCTGGGGCTCCCCCACCCTCCAGCTGGGCTTGGCTGGGCTCTGGGCCGCGCCCAATCGGCTGCCCTTGGTGGATGGCGTGCGCGCTGGAGAGGCCTCGGTAATGGGGGGCCTCTGGTACCTGCCTAAGGTGGGAGCCAGCCTAGGCGTACACGTGGGGTTCAGCCGAAGAAACTGGTCTTTGGACGACACCCTTGTGCTCCAACAGAGCCTGCCTAGCGGCCGGTTGATGCTTGGCTGGCGGCTGCCTTTGGGGCGGGTCAGCTTGGAGCCGGCCGCGGAGCTGCGCGTGGACTTTGCCCGCACGGAGCTGCAGATTGGGGACCGCGCCTTGGGTAGCCTGGCGCCCTGGCAAGCTGGCTTAAGCGTTGCTTTTCGTGCTCAGACTGATCCTTTTGCCTCCCCGGACGCACTACCCCAATGATGCCGACCGACCCCCAGCTCATCGCTGACATTCTCGCTGCCCAAGGCGGCGACCCTAGGGCCGAGGCCCGGGTGGTGGATGTGGCTCTGCCGCTGGTGTTGGGGTGGTGCGCCAGCCTGGGTGGGCCGACCGTGGACTTCGAGGACGCCGCCCACGACGCCCTGGAGATCGTCTTGGGCCGC
>JBLHMA010000259.1:0-7574 GCA_047621545.1 Cognaticolwellia sp.
GTCGGCGTTAGGATGCATAGACGCCTGTCAGGGAATGAGCAGTCTGGGCCAACTGGGGAGGTTGGCCTCGCTCCCGGATCGCATCGCCTCTGCGTCCGGCAAGAAGAGTACTTCCCATATGGGAAGAGCTCGGACCGGAGGGATGAGCGGAATCGGTATCGGTACATTGGGGTGGAGAGGGATGAGGCGATGACAGGGCCACGAATGCTGGACCCAACAACTGGACGATTCTTGCAAGGGGACCCTGCTCTCCAATATCCAGGCAAGTCTCCCTTTTTGTACGCATCCGCGAGCCCC
The DNA here is from genome assembly GCA_047621545.1 of Cognaticolwellia sp. Classification (GTDB taxonomy): domain Bacteria; phylum Myxococcota_A; class UBA796; order UBA796; family CAJQPC01; genus CAJQPC01. The sequence continues at coordinate 298 of JBLHMA010000259.1, forward strand.
GTTCGAAAGACCGATGAGAGTGGCTACAAGGACGTCGACCTACCCGACGACGAAGTTCAAATTGTAAGATCAGCCACAGCCTGCGCCGAGGCTTGAACGAAGAGCTGGTCCCAGGATGGTGTCGATATGCACGAAACTTAACCGAGAGTGAAGTTTTGTGCATCCAAGGGAGGGACGCGCTCTGGTCAGTGCTCCAACCAAAGGAGCCCGACATGACCTTCACCTCAATCGTCACCGCTTGGCTCGCCCACACCAAAGATCGCGTCGACTTGGCTAACGGTACCAAGGCCAACTACGCCCGCGTCCTGCGCACCCTGCGGCACTGGTGTGGCGACCGGGACTTCCAGGACCTCTCCCTAGCAGAATTCGTCCGGGGCCGGGGCCGGCAGGGCCTAGCAGACCGCAGCATTCGCCTGGAGCTGAGCATCCTGCGCATCCTTGTGCGCTGGGCGGAGCAGGAAAAGCTCTTGGAGCTTCTGACCCCGCTGCGGCTACACAAGCTTCGCATCGAGCCCATGCAATTCAGGGCCAATCACAACACCCCGACACCTGCAGAAGCCGGGCTGGCCATCGCTGCGATGCCCAGTGCGGCGACTTTGGCTGCCAAGCTGGGCGAACTGGCTGCAGACTGACGCTGAGCGCACGGGGGTGGTCTACACTGACCTCGTGGTCGCACAACTTGCCAGAACCGGTGTCCCGAAGGGGAGAAGAGAATGGGACACATAGGTGCCGGCGACCCGCCTACAACAAATCCACTCGCTGACACAACAACCCGTGAAAACGCTTCCCGTTCAGCGCGTCCTTCCGCTGCGTATTCAGGCCAGTGGCGTGGTCCTTTAGGCTGCGTGGCTCCAGACAGTAGCGACGCACCACCTCGTCCACAGGCTCCGGCGCTGCCTCCCAGCTCGCGACGAGCTCTCCTGCCAACTCACGGTTGTCCGCCAGCGTTCTTCCGTTCTGTAGCACCAGCCCGCCCTGTAGCTCCAGCCGGGAGCGCAGAGTGCCCCCGGACTGCCCAAGCTGGCCCTTCAGGGCTCTGTGGGGCCCAAAGCGTGCCTGGGCCCGTGCGTCGGTCCAGGGTGCAACACGAACCCGGACCATCTCGGAGTCCTTGTCGACCTTTAGGCGGTGCAGGCCCGCTTCTCGGGACAGCAGTCCGTGTGCCCAGTTGCCTTGGATGGCGAGCAGGGTGGCCTCGCTGGTGGAGACGGGGTCCAGGAGGACTTGGACCTTGAAGTTGCGGGCGGTGGCCCACTCTTGGTAGGTGGCCGAGAGCAGGTTCCGAACCTTCTCGCCCCCCTTCCCCACGGGCTCGATGTGTACGAGTGCGTCCCAGATGCCAGGCCGACCCATCCGTACAAGCTGGCGCTCGGCGTTCAGGATTCGGTCCTCCAGTCTGAGGAGGTGTTGAATCAGGCGCTCCAGCTTGGCCTTTTTCATGTCGGTTTGCATCTGTGCGGCGTCGGTCTGTAGCTCCTCCAGAGACAGGCGCAGGCGCTCGGTGCGGTCCAGGGTCAGGCTGAGCTGCTCCAGGTCGCGCATGACGGTGGCGGCGCGCTCGGGGTTCGCCCAGAAGTCGCTCTCGCCGCGCTCGTGTTCCAGGGACTGTTGCTGGTCGAAAAGGCTGTCCTCGTCGATGGCGGCGCTTAGAGACTCCAGGCGGCCCTCCAGTTCCTGGGCACGGGAGCGCACCTGAGACAGATCGAGAGTGCTCCCATCCGGCAGCTTGATGGGGTCCCGCTTGCGCCGCTGGGCTTTGGACTGGCCTGTCTCCACCACGCGCACTTGCAGGCGGCCGTCTCGGGCCACCACACGTAGGATGGAGCCTGGCTCGATCTGCTTCTCCATGAGGGTCATCGCAAGGGGCAGGACCACGCGACGCTGGATCTCGCGCTTCAGGCCCCGGGCGCCGTAGCGGGGGTCAAAGCCTTTCTCCACCACCAAGGCCAGGGCGGCATCTTCAACCTCTACAATCAGGTTGCGGGCGGTGATGCCTTCTCGGTCAATGACGCGCTTGATCTCCCAGCGGGCCACTTGGGTGACCTGGGCGACGGTCAGGGCATGGAACACAGCCAGGTGACCAAAGCGGTTCAAGAACTCTGGGCGGAAGTGTTGTTCGAGGGCTTTCTCGACGGCCCGGCGCTGCTGGGATTCGGATGCGCCGCCACCAAAGCCCACCGCGGTGCGCTGGCTGTCCTGGGCGCCCACGTTCGAGGTCGCGATGACGATGGTGTTCCGGCAGTCCACAGTCTGGCCGTTGGCCGGTGTGATGCGGCCCTCGTCCAGCAAACCCAAGAGCAGGTCCCAGATGTTGGGGTGGGCTTTCTCCAGCTCGTCTAGGAGCACCACCTGGAAGGGCTGGGCGCGAATGGGGTCCACCAGGGCGGCGGGTTGACCTGGGTTGCGCGGGTTGCCGATGAGCTTCTCAAAGGAGTGGTAGTCCTTGTACTCGGAGAGATCGAAGCGCAGCAGCCGGCTCTCGCTGCCAAAGAGAAAGCGCGCCAGAGTGCGGGCCAGCTCGGTCTTGCCCACGCCGGTTGGGCCCACGAACAGGAAGGTGCCGATGGGCTTGGCGGGATCTTGAAGGCCGGCCTTGAAGAGCGCGATGCACTCCAGCACCGCCTCGATGGCGACCTGTTGGCCCACGATGCGCTCTTGGAACCACCCACGGATCTCTTTGGCTGGACGTGTCTCTGTGCGAGAGACCACGAACATGGGCAGGCCGGACAGGTCCGAGAACCCAGCTTCTACCTGAACCGGTTTCAGGGGGAGGATCTGTGTGGGGTCCTCCTGTACCCGGCGCACCAGGTGAGCGAGCACGGCCAAGGCTGGGCCAGGTTGGGCGCGGATCGAGAAGCGTCCGGAGAGGCTGAGCAGGGTCTCCATGGCCGGAGGGGTGATGTCCAGCTCCGCGATCTGAGCGGACTCCTCCACGCAGCGGCGCACGGAGGCGGCGCTCATGGGGGGCAGGCTCATCTTCTTGAAGATCGAGACGAAGCCAGGGGTGCGCTCCATGCTGCGTAGGGTCTCGGGGCTCACCTCGGCCAAGAGCTGCACGCGCTTGCTGGTCAGAGCGGGCTTGAGAGCGTCGAGCAGGTTGTTGTCGTTCTTGTCGGTGCGACCGGTCTTGGGGAGGTTCCACACATCGGGGATGTAGAGCAGAACGCCGGCGGCCTGTGCTTGATCGGCGATGGCCGTGACCTTGGACTGCCACTCCCCCAGGTACTTGGTGCCCGCCATAAAGGACGTGGTGGAGAGCTCGATGATGGCGCGATCTCCATGGCGCCACTTCTGTGCGAGGCCATAGATCACGCTGCTCTTGCCCACGCCGTCGGGGCCGATCAGCAGAACGGAGATCCCCAGATTGACCAGGTCCTCTAGGGCCTGGATCTCCGCTTCGCGGGCGTGTACGGAGTCCAGCTCACCGCGGCGGGCTGCGGCGACCAGGTCTCGGCCTTCAGACAGTGCATTCTCGAAGTTGCTCATGGGCGAATCCTACAACGGGTAAACCTTGGGGTAGTCTGGCCCCCGCAGGAGCCCCCATGCCCGAACGCCCAGACCTCGAGTACGTCGTACCGGTCTTGCTGCGAGCGCTCAAGGGCCAGCGCATCACAGGGGCCTCGGTGCACAACCCGGTAGTGATGCGTCAGATGGTGCTCGGGGAGCCCTCGGAGCTGCTGGTCGGTGCGGAGATTCAGGGCATCAAGCGGCGAGCGCACTTTGTACACTTCGTGCTCTCCGGACCGGTGGACTTGGTCATCTCTCCCATGCTGGCGGGGTGCTTTGACCACGTGCCACACAAGCAGAGAAAGCGAAAGGACGTGGCTTTTGTCCTTGAGTTTGGAGAGATGCTGCTCCGGTATCGAGACGATGTGCAGATGGGCAAAGTGTATCTGTCTCCCAGAGACAAGCTGCTGGAGATTCCCGGCTTCGCCAAGATCGGCATCGACGTACTGGGCCGCGCATTCACCCTGGAAAAGCTGACCCAGATCACGAAGAGGGAGCGACGGCAGGTCAAGGTGTTCTTGATGGACAAGACCAAGCTGGACAGCATGGGCAACGCCTACGCAGACGAGGTACTCTTCGCCGCGGGCATTCACCCCAAGGTGCGCGGCACGGAGCTCTCGCTGGACCAGGTCGCCAACCTGCACGGCGCCATCGTGTCTGTTCTCAAGACCGCGCGCACGCTAATCAGGCGTAGAAAGCCGCCCTTGGACCAGAAGCAGCGAGACTTTGTGAAGGTACGCAACCGCAAGGGGCAACCCTGTCCCACCTGTGGGACCGCCATTCGCGCTGCAGGTGTACACGGACACGACGCCTTCTTTTGCCCGTCCTGTCAGCCGGATACCAAGGGCCGGGGTTTTGTGGATTGGAGTCGCATCCCGGGGCCCTCCTAAGCAGTACAGTTCTTGACAGAGCCTCGGTCCGACCCGCGTTGATGTCGGTTAGTTTGGTGACCGACTTGGAGATCCCATGACTGCCATTCTACTGACCCTCTTTGCCTGCAGTGGCGGTTCTGTTGCCGTTGACACCGGCGGCGACACGGGTGACACCGAAGAGCCGGAGCCCGTCCCCGACAGCTCCCGCTACACTGCGGAGCTGACTTGGTAGCTGGACAGCCTTATTGACACCTGGGACTGCACGGACACAACCCTCGAGACCGGTGAGCCCGTCACGGACCAGGACATGCTCGAAGCGATGGCAAAAGTCTGTCCCCTCTGCGACTACTTCTACGTCGCCACCCAGGACAAGGAGCCCTGAGAGGGCAACCTGAACGTGCCCGACCCGGATTACCGCGGCGTGGTGCTCGGGGAGACCGCCGCCCAGCTCTACCAGATGGAAGAGGACGACGGCGATTTCGAGAGCGTTCAGTTGGACATGGCTGCTGGCTACGATGGCTGGACTCTCAGCTTCAGCGCCATCCCCTTTGAGATCTGGGGCACCGACCTGCACGTCTCGGGCACCTGGGAATTCGCGGAGATGATCCCCGAGGATGACTGAGAGCCCCCTTGAGCTTCTGATGGCCTGCCACGCCCGCATCCGGCGTTACTGTGGCGGGCTTCAGGCTCTGTGTGAGGTAGAGCCGGGCGATTCGCGTATCGAAGCGACGGCCCAGGCTTGCCATCGCTACTTCGGGGAAGCGCTGCACTTGCACGCCCAGGACGAGGACAGCTCGCTCCTGCCCAGGCTGCAGGCGCATCTGAGCGCGCCCCAACTCGAGGTCGCCAGGCAGCTCACTGAACAGCACGGAATGCTGGATGCCCAGACCCCTGGTGTGCTGCTGGCCCTCAGAGGAATCGCTGGCCTCTCTCTGGCCGAGCAGCGAGGGGTGTTTGAGCCCTACTGGACGCTGCTTCTCGCGCACATCCACCTGGAGGAGGAGTGGCTCTTTCCCGCCATCTCGAAGATGAGTCAGGAAGAGCAGGGCCAGATCGTCGTGGAGATCCGGGCCCGTCGCCAAGGCGTCAGCTAGCCTGGATTCAGAGCGTCTCCAGCGCCAGCGCCTCCATCTCCTCATGGCCATCGCGTCCTTGACCCTCGCCCACGCGCTCCAGGTCCCGGTCGATGACGATGTACTGGGGGCGGCCTACACCGGTGCGCCAAGCGTCCCATGCGATCTCGTCGACGTCGTAGAGCACGGGAAAGGTCAGGCCCAGCTCATCCACCCACTGGGCGTTCTCCTCCGGGGAGTCTGCGCGCAGGGCGGTGATGACCGTCAGGCCTTGGTCTTGATTGGCTTGGTAGAAGTCTTCGGTATCTGGGGCCAGATCCCTACATGTTCCTCACCAGAAGGCGGAGAGATCCAGCAGGATCACGTCGCCCTGAAAGTCGGAGAGGGAGACGTCCTCTCCCAGGTGGTTGGGGAGCGTGAAATCACCTGCGATGGCGTCTTGGGCGGGCTCGGCGCAGGCGAGCAGGAGCAGGAACATGGTGACCTCGTTGGCGAATAGAGGCCGCGATGGGCAGAAAGTTGCTCTTTGGGCTGAATATGGAGGACTTTCTCGCGTCTACTCGCCCAATCTTGAGTCCCTATGTTCGCGATCGTGCTCCTTGGTGTCAGCCTGTTGTTGATCCAAGTGCCCCTCTGCCTGGGAGGCTTGGTCGGCACACTGGTGGCGCTGTCCAAGCGGCGTTGGGGCATCGCCGCCGCGCTGTTGATCCCCACGCTGATCTTCGCTCCAGCCACGTTCTTTGTGTTTGCCTCGGCGCAGGTGTACCGCTTCCCTCAGTACACTGCGCCGGTGCAGATCGAAGGGCGATACGCGGGCGTCGAGCAAGCGGTCACCTTCACGAGCGATGGCCGCTACGTCTTTGATGAGGGTGGGGCGGGCAGCTGGACCTTGGTGCGCAACGAGGAGGAGGGCTTGAGTCCCCATGCCGGGACTCTGACCTTGTCGCCGGACCAGGGTGAGGGGCTGGAGATGGGGGTTCGCTGGGATCAAGCCGTCGGCTATCAGGGCGAGCTACTCTGGCTGAAGTAGCGCCAGGATTCGGTCCAGGACCGCCTGCTGCTCGCCTTGAGCATCCACGATCCAGATCCGCTCATCCCCCGGGAACTGCACGCTGACGCCCTTGCCCGAGCAGATGCCCAGGCAGTCGATCGTCGCTACGCGAACCTGCTCTCTCCACAGCCCCCGGCTCTTGAGCTCCTGCTTCAGAAAACGTCTCAAGTCCTCGCTGCCCAGGGGGCCGCAGCTGGGGTTTTGAGCGCCGGCTTTGCGTTTCATACCGCAGACGAGCACCAGCTTTGGAGAGGCTGGCTGGACGCACCTCATACGGCCAAGACCCCAGCGATGTTCTCCATCATCTGCACCCGACGCTTGGTGGTTGGATGGCTGCCGTCCAGCAGAGACTCTGTACGCGACTCTACCAGCGCCAGCGGGAAGTGCCAGACCGCCGCATCTTGGGTGGGGCTGCCGCCTTCCGTGTCCCAAGGCTGCCAACCGACCATCACGTTGTGGGTTCCGGCCATGGCCAGGTCCAGCGCTTGAAAGGCCAGCCGTCCGGCGAGGGCGCGGTCTTGGTAGGAGGGGTTCCCGCCGCGCACCAAGTGGCCCAGCACGGTGGCACGCACACTCACGCCCGGCAGCTCTTGGTCTACATAGGCCTGCAGGGTGTTGCACAGTTCCTGGGTACCCAGTTGCACGCCTTCGGCCTTGATGATCAGGATGCGCTTCTTGCCTCGGGTGGGATCCAGGCCGCGGGAGATGATATCCTTGAGCTCGCGCACCCGCTCCGCGTCGCTCTTTCCGCTCTCCCTGTAGAGACAGGCATCC
>JBLHMA010000260.1:0-7547 GCA_047621545.1 Cognaticolwellia sp.
CAAGCGCGAGAGGATCTGTGCGAGTCTGGGTCCACTGGAACCGTCGAGTTTGCAGAGCATGTCCTGCTGGAGCGGGTCTTGGACAGGCACAAGGAGGCGGTCTGTGAGCGCGGATTAGACAGACCCGCGTCTAGGAGTGCACCAAGCACGGTCATCAACCAGGATCTCATCGTGCCCGAGGTCTGTGGGTAAGCCCGCTCTAAAGTACACCCTCGATCAGGCAGACATGAACACATGCGAGGCTTGCGCTCGCACGCCTCCGCTGCGTTCTTCGCCCTCGAAATGCTTGCGCATTCCTTCGTTCTCGTGCCTTGCGGAGTGGCACTCCGTTGGCGCCTCCCACGGATCATCTTGCCTGACCGAGGGTGTATCTGTCTGATGCATTGTCTATCTGATGCAGATCAGGCCCTTCTCTCCAAGCAGCCGCGCGGCCTCCTCAAGGGCTTGGTCTGACTCAAAAACTGCGATGGCAGAGCGCTCTCCTCCTGCGCCCATGAACTTGGCGCCGGTGGCCCCCAATACACGGAGGTCCGTGCACAGGGCGCTCAGCTTGGGGGCTTGAGCGATAGCCAAGTCAATGGCCTCGTAGGCGGACTGTGCTTGATTCATAAACCCGCCCAGCGCGGCCCAGTCTGCGGACTCCAGGGCCTCCGAAGCGCGCAGTGCTCCTTGGCCCCACACCTGCAGCGCGGCCTGAAGTGCTTGGGGGTTGGACTGGAAGGCTTTTAGAAGTGGGCCTGCAGGCACGGGCTCTGGCAGGCAGACTACCAAGGCATGGGCAGGCTGGCTGAGCACTTTGAAGGTCTCGTCCGGCCAGGTCATCAGAGTGGGGGAAGTGGCCATGCACGCCAGTTGGTCCAAGCGACCGCAAGGCACACCCAGATCCTCCGCCTCTGCTTGAAAAGCGATGTCTGCGACTTGGGCGTCGGAGAGGGTGATTCCCGCGTGGGCTGCCAGGGAGCGGGTGGCAGCCACACACAGTGCGGCGCTGCTGGCCAAGCCCCGTCCGATGGGGATCTGAGATCGCACCAAGACCCGGGCAGGTGGCAAGGGCACACCTCGCTTTGCTAGAGTGCGCGCGACAGACACGACGTAGCGGTTTGGATCCTGGGGCAGGCAGCGCCCCGTGGCATCCGCTCGGGTGTGGCCCAGTTCGGAGTGAACCACCAGCCCCCAGTCGCTGGCGCGGGTCTGAACGTGTAGCTGAGCCTGGAGGGGCAGGACCAGGCTGGCACCTTGACCCGCCCAGTCACAGTGTTCTCCGATCAAACAGGCGCGGGCGTGGGCGGTGCTGAGCATGCCCCAGACTATCCCTCAAAGGCCTGGATAGTGCAGAGGGCGCTCTCGCCCTCCTCATTGCCCAGGTCCACAGGGTCGGCCCAGACCCAGACCCGCTCGCCACCATCTTGCCAGCATTCTTCGATGGTCGCGGTGGCCCAGGGCAGGTCGCCTCCCTCGGCTTGAAGCCTGCCTCGGCCTGCGCCATTCGGTCCCCAGGCCAGCTCCAACTCAATGTCCTCGGGGATGGGACCGGTCTTGGGGCTTCCTTCGCCTGCGATGTCCAAGCGCGTGCTGAGCCAGACGTTCCCGGAGTCATCCGGCTGTTGCTTAAAGCTCAAGTCCAATGGCGCAATGATCTGGAGACTCAAGGGACCATCCGGCTCCGCTTGGTAGTCAAAGCGCACGGACTCGGTGCCGTGGTCGGGCACGACTTGGTCCAGAGCGCTGGCGTCCCAACGCAGGGTGCCGCTCACGGGGCCTTGTTGTCCGAGCGGTACGTCAGGGTCCAGAGTGGCATCGCCCTCAAAGAACTCCTGCCACGGCCCGTCGCTCGTCGCGGCGGTCTGGAAGGTGGTCAGGTAGGTCGCGCCGTCCGAGGTGCGTGTCATCTCTACCCGTAGAAAGGCCCCGGGCACCGCATCCCAAGCGCCCGGCCCCCACACCCTGTGGTGCTGCCCGCGCTCGCTGGGGGAGACCGCCTGTATCACTTCGGTCACGCTGGCGAAGTTGCTGGTCAGAGCCCGGGCGGCATCCAGCTGGCTCAGGGCCACCCCCAAGAGCTCCGCGTCAGCGCTCTCTAAGTCGCTCGGGTACTCCAGCTGCAAGAGCCCGGCGGGCGGTAGGGCGCTCAAAAAGACCGCATCCTCAGTGAAGGGGTCGTTGGACAGGTTGCCCGCACAGGCCAACAGAAGAATCAGCATCAGAATCGGAATCCCATCGCCAAGCGCCACTGCCGCGTTGTGAAGGTGGTCTTGGTCGGAGAGACCTCGTAGGCGACTAGGCTACCGGTGCGTCCGATGTCAATCACCCAAGCAATGCCTGCGTCCTTACGAGGAACCAAGCTTGTGCTCAGGTAGGCGGTCCATCCAGGCGAGGCTGCAAGGGCGTATTGCTGCTCGGCTTCTCCACCTGGAAAGTCTCGGTCCAGGTAGAGCCCACCCATGCGCGCTCCGATGCCCGCTTGGTAGCCCAAGCGGCGCCCGAAGCCCCCCAGGTGGCCAGGCCAGGGAAAGGCTTCCTGGGTGGCCCAGCCCACACTGACGCCCAAGGTGGAGTAGCTGGAGCGCACCTCCATAGGCATGGCGTTGACCACAATGGGTTCGACGCTGCTTCCTCCGCCCGCGTCAATGCCCCACCAGTTTCGGGTGTTGCCCTTGCGGGTCATGCGGTATTCGACCCCGACAGAGGTGCTCGGAGGCAGCAGGCTGTTCCGTAGGTTGGTGTCGCCTAGGTAGAAGGTTCCGGCGTGCAGCAGCACGGTGTTGTCGGGGCGGCGGTCCTTGCGTATCTGGAGCTCCACGGCCCCCTTGGCCTGGTCATCCTCGTAGGAGACGGGCTTGAAAGCCACGGTACTCAGGTCCAGGGTCTGGCCCTCGCGAATTCGCACTTCTGCGACCTGCAGGTGGGTGGGGTAGCGCACTTGAACCAGGTACATGCCGGGCTGAACGGCCATGCGCCGGCTGTTTCCGTCCAGGCCCACCTCGCCTAAAAAAGCGCGACGCTCCAGGTCAAAGATGGCGAAGTGTCCCATCAGCTCTGCAGGGAAGTAAAGAGCGGAAGTGGTGGGGGTCAGATCCACCAGAACAATGTCGCCTTGGCCGCTCAGGTCCCACTCATAGGTGGGGTGCTGTGCCCCCAGAGCGCTCTGGCTCGTGCGCACGACCGTCTCGTAGAAGATGTAGTCATAGGCCTCGCCCAGGGAGACCTTGGCATCCCCATTCTCATCGGCGAAACCAGCCATTCCGCTGACCAGGTAGTGCGTAAAATAGGAACCGGCGATCTCATCGCTCTCTTGGCTGGCCTCGTCACTGGCCGAGCTGGTGATGATGACGGTGCCTTGGGCGCCCAGCCGCTCGCTCACATCGTGCACAAAGCTGGGCTGCCGGGTGGCGCCCTTTCTTCGGGTCGCGCCGCCGCTCTGGCAGGCGTCAATAAAGGCCATGCGGACATCCGCGCCGCTGCGGTCCAACAAGGCCTCGAGCTCGGGATAGGCCAAGCGTGTGCCTCCCAGGTGGAGTCCAGCGTCGTCGGCATGGCCCGAGTAGAAGAAGAAGAGCACGACCTCGTCCCCGTCTTGCTTGGCCGCATCGATGGCCAGCTTGAGGTGCCCGAACTCACTGATAAAGTCTTTGCGCTCCCCGCCAATGACCGAGAGCACATCATCTTCCGCGTAGCCGGCCACCCCGGTGAGCACGGTCTGAACTTTTCGCGCGTCGTCGTCGGCGAAGTACAGGCGCTCGGTGCCAGATCCGCCCTGGTTGTTTGCGACCAGCATGGCGAAGTTGCGCGTCTCCGCCTGTGCGGCGCCGGCCAAGAGTGGCAGGAGGGCCCACATTTAGGGCACCTTCTCAACGCGCAGGGTGGACACGCCGGGCTGGTCTCGAAGGGCCTGGACTGCAAGATGTCCGCCTGCATCGTAGGCCTCGCCCACCAACTCCAGGGCCTCGGAGACGCTGCCTGCGCCGAACACAGCTACAAAGACCTCGGGCCCGGGGGCTGTATCCAACTCCAGTGAACCGGAGAGCAGCTGCAGTCCGTTCTCGCTGGGAATGCTCAGGGGAATGTCTCCCTCCTCAGGCCAATACTGCGCGCTGGAGCCTGTTCCGTCTATGCCCACCAGAACGATGCTCTGTTGGAGCGGGGCCCGGAAGGTGAACTGGATGCGGTCTCCCGGGTGCAGGTCTTGGCCTGGAGTACCACTGGCAAAGCCATCTGGGCCATCCAATAGGAATCGCAGCTCTGTGTCGCCCTTGAGTCGGGTAGCGGGCCCATCGGGGGGATTGAGCAGGGGGACCAAACCGATGAGTACCGCTGCAAATGCCAGCGCTGGAGCCCAGAGTTGCCAGCGCTTGTACCAAGCAAGTGCAGGCTGTTTCACCTGCGAGGTCAGGCTAGCGTTCTCCTCTTCCTCCAACTGCACCGCGCGCTTGGATAAGGTCTCCCAGTCAAAAGCGGGCATGCCCTGCGCCTCAGCCACCTGAGCCTGAAACGCCCCGAGCTCCGGTGTTGGGGGCAGCTCGGCGGTGGCCTGTCGGGCCAAGTCTACGCGGGAGGGGCGCTGCCCCTCGTTGATGACGAAAAGGTCGGTCATTGCAGCACCAAGATCAGGACGATCAGACTGCCGATGGCAGCCATAGGGATGGCCCCGGACTCCATGTGAACGCGGGCGCGCTCCATGAAGGCCCGCAGGCGTTTTCTCAAAGTAGGGACCGAGAGGCCAACAGCTTTTGCAGTGGCCTCGCGGGTCATGTCATCGAAGAACAGGTGCACCACGATGGCTTGGGTCTGGGGGTCCTCGTCGGCGAGCAGGGTGCGCACGGTGTCGCTGACCTCCCATGCGCCAGCGCCCGGGGCAGAAGTGCCGTCGCCTACCAGCATCTCTTTGTGTTGCTCTCGCTTCTGCGCGCGGCCCTTGCGGTTGCGCAGGCGGTTCAAGCAGAGGTTCGTGGCGATGCTGTACATCCAAGTCAGGGGGCTGGACTCGCCCTGAAAGCTCTCCCAGCGGGTGATCACCTTGGCGAAGGTGTCTTGCACCGCGTCGCCGGCGTCCTCTGGGTTCTTCAGGATGCTCATGCAGCGCGCGTACAGCACTTGGCCGTAGCGTTCATAGAGGGCCTGAATTTCGGTTTCGCTGGCACGCACGTAGGTGGTCTCCGCTTCCTTGGACCCATGATCGGCCAAGACCCGAAAGGCGTGTCGGCAAAAAGGCGCTATCTTTGTTCTCGATGCTCCTCTTAATGCTGGCTTGTCTGCCCAACTCTCTGCCTGTGGCCCGTTCGCTGGCCTTGGGCGCTCCAGATCATGTTTGGGGAGACAGTGCTCAGCTCCATCTGGCTTGGGACGGGGGCAGTCAGGATCGGGCCAGCATTCAGTGGGGGCAGCTCGGACGCTTGGAGCTGCGGCACCTCACTGAAGGGGACGAGTTGGTCATCCACGTCGACGGCCGGCCTCTGGAGCTCATGCGGCGCCGCGAGGGACGCTTGGATCGTGAGGCTGCGCTCGTAGGATCCTGGGCGCCGCTGCAGGTGCGGTCGCTGGGGGCCTCGGATCACCCCGTGCTTCCTTGGAGCCAAGCTGGAGATGCTGGAGACCCTGTGGGACCCGCTGGCTCACTGGAAGTGGAGCGCGTGCAGGGGTGGGTCAAGCACTGTACGGCCGAGCGCATCGCGCGGGTGCCCAACATCGCTGGGGTGATCGAGCTGGAGTTGCACGTTGCAGCCGGCCAGGTCTCCTATGTCGCGGTGCTCACCGATACGGTGCGGAATCCGATGCTCAACGACTGCATCCTGCGGGCAGCGCTCGGAGAGTCTCTGGCGGCCGGTGGTGTGGCGCAGTTCTCAGTCTGCCAGGACATCCGCGACTGCGGCTGAGCATCCGGCTCAGCCAGCCTTTTGCTTGCGAACCCATTCCTTGGCCTTGTAGCCCTGGAACACATCCGTCTCTCCCTGCTCGTGTCTCCGCAGCCTCTGGAAGTACTCCGCCACATGCTCGCGGGCCTCGTCCCCGCTCATGCTGTGGAGCACCTTCTTCTTGAACTGCACACCGGCCGGCAGTCCTCGAGAGTACTGGTTGGCCAGCATCTTAAAGCGTCCCAACGCGCCCTTGGCAGAGCGTGCAAAGACGGCGGAGATCGAGTCGAAGTAGGCGAGCATCACCCGCTCTCGCTCGTCCGCGTTGACCACCGTAATGGGCATGCCCTGTTGCCACTGGGAGATCTGAAGGGGCAGCCAGGGGTTTCTGATAGCGCCCCGTCCGATGAGCAGACCGTCACAGCCGGTGTCTTGAAACATGGCGCGGGCACTCTCAACGTCGATGATGTCGCCATTGGCCAGGACGGGAATGCTCAGCTTGGCCTTGGCCTCGGCGATCTTGTCGATGGCTCTCGTGCCTTTGTACTTGTCCTCGCGTGTGCGCCAATGGATGGCCACCCACTTGGCTCCTTCCTCTTGGGCAATCCAGGCAATCTCGGGGGCGTTTCGGTTGTCTGCGTCAAATCCAGAGCGCATCTTGACGGTCACTGGAATGTCTACAGCCGCGACCACCGCGCGCACGATGTCCCGCACCAGCTCCGGTTCCCGCATCAGGGCGGAGCCGCCGCTGTTGTTGCAGACCTTCTTGCTGGGACAGCCCATGTTGATGTCGCAGATGTCTGCGCCCAGCTCCTGCACCACACGGGCGCCTGCAGCCATCTCAGCGGGGTCTTTTCCGTAGAGCTGAATGGAGATGGGCCGCTCGTCTTCGTCGAACTCCACCATCTTGGTGAACTTGTCATCGCCGCGCTTCAGAGCCGCGCTTGGAACGAACTCCGTGCAGGTCAGGCCTAGGCCGCCGATGTGGCGCACCATTCTGCGGAAGCTCAGGTCCGTGACACCCTCCATCGGGGCCAAAACCAAGTTGGGTTCGATCCGCAAGTCGCCGATCTGCACGGTCGTTGGCAGGGAGGTGGGGGAAGAGCGGTCCATGTCCAGCGGGTTAGCTCGCTGTGACCCCTCGCACCATGCAGGGGAGGAGAGCACTATGCTGTGGCTGACCCTGATGCTGAGCGCCGAGAATGGGGCACCGCCCGCCGGCGACTGGATCCCCATCACGCGCGAGGACAGCGCGCCGTCCGGAGAGTTGGCCCTGGGCAGCTTTCCCTTCGACAGTCCGCAGACCGACCCCCAGAAGGCTCTGGTCGCGGGTGTACTGTTGCTCGAACAACTCCAGCAGCATGTTTCGGCTCCACCTGATGGCGCAGACTTTCAGGTGCACTTGGCCCACGCCCAAGCGGCATTGGATCTGAGTGAGAAGGTCTTGGCGCAGCTCGCGCCCTGTCAGGCCGAACTCCAGCTTCAGCCCATTGCGCGGGTTCGTGCGGCCGACGCGGTGCGCCTGGCCTCGATGAGCTTCGAGTCCATCCCGGTGTTGGGAATGACGCAGGCCGACCGAGTGGTCTTCGAGTCGACCGTCGCCCAGATCCGCGCCCCCCTGTTGGCTCAGGCCCAAGAGAGCTATGAGCGTGTTGCTAAGGATCCCACCGCGCCCATCGCTTGGCGGGGCCACGCCCG
>JBLHMA010000261.1:0-7519 GCA_047621545.1 Cognaticolwellia sp.
CCCGCTTCAAGGGAGCCTCCTCAGAGGCTCCTTGAAGGGTCTCTCCGGAGATAAAGAGAGCCGGCTACCCGAATGGGTGGCCGGCTTTCTTGCTCTGCTGGCTCAGGGTGCTGGCTCAGGGTGCTGGCTCAGGGTGCTGGCTCAGGGTGCTGGCTCAGCGCAGCTTGGTGCTCTGCGTTGGCCCACCTGAACTCACTACGGAGCGCAGCCAGAGGCGGCTGTCATCTCCGACGAGCGTCGCGTTGGCCTGGGGCTTGGCCTTGAGCTCCGCTTGGGCGGGCTGCAGGACCGATAGCTGCCCGTCGGGTCGGGTGACCAGAACGGCGTAGTCGTCGTAGCCCAGTGGCAAGACGTCGCTGATGCGGCCCTCGCCAATGGTGAGCGCTGCGACGGTGGCCAAAGGGGTGCCGTCGAGTGCGAACCATTGACCGCTCGCCTTGCCCTCTGGCTCCTCCAGGAGCACGAATAGTGCTAGTCCACCGGGCCGGCCTTCGCTGGCTGCCAGGACGGCGTAGCGAGCTGCAAGGGCTTGCTTTCCGTCCTCGGCCTTGATCAAGCGCTTGCCAGCTCCAGGGAGCTCGGTCGACGACACGATTGTGTACTGATCCAGGTTCCCCTGGTTGGGAAAGACCAGACGGAGATTGCCGCCGGAGTCGATGCCGCTCTCGATCCAGGCAGGCTGGCTGTCGTACTTGGCCAGGCTGCGGTAGGAACGCTGGCCTCGGTCGCGGAGGGACAGCACCATGAGCTCGCCACCAGAGCCAACGGGCGCGGGGATCCAGATGGGCAGGTGCAATCCGCCCTCCTTGTCTGTCGCCCCCCGTCCCAGAAGTTCCAGCTTGGGGTAGGGCGTCTGGATCAGTCGGCTGGCGGCGGGCTGACCGGCACCTTGAAGGCGGGCCACCTGCACACTGCGGTCATCACGCTGCCAGTACACATATCGGTCCCAGCGAGCAGAAGGCAGGGCTAAGCTCAGCGTAGGGTCGGCGGCCGTCTCCGAGTGCATCACGAAATACTGGGCCAGCACCTTGCGTGGCTCGGTGGCGTCGCTCTGCTCCAGGTAGACATCAAAGCCCTGGGCACCCTTCTGGGTCCAAGCCACTTGGTGACCGGTGCGCTCCAGGCCCAGGGGCTCGTAGTGCACGCTTCCTGCGCTGGGGCGGATCGGCTCGATGCTGAAGCTGTGGCTGGAGAGCTTGACCGTTCCGGCTGGGTCCTCCACCCGCAGGTTCAGGGTGTAGCTGCCAGCCTTGAGGGTGGCCGACTGGGGGATGTCCAGCAGCACTTGCTTGCGGGACCGGCTTGGCAGTGTCCAGCTCTTGCCTGAGTCCGAGGCCGGCGCGGTGTTGTGGTACGTCGCCTTTTTGCCCTTGGAGTCGAGGATCTCGAAGTAGACGAGCCATGGGCGAAGGGACAGGTCTGGGAAGCTCAAGGCCTCTTTGCCGGTGTTCTCTACGGTCAGCCGCACCAGGATTGGTTGTCCTGCCAAATATGTGGGGCGCAGGTCGGCGCTGAGGGTGGGCTTGGCTGGTGCCGCTGCTGTCTCTGGAACCGTGACCACTGGGGCCGTGAGCTCTGGAACAGTAGGTACAGGGGCCGCGTCGGCCTTGGGCGGGGCGTCCTGGGCAAAGGCCAAGCTCGTGAGCGTGCAGCTGGTCGAAAGCAACGCGAGGATCAGGGTCATAAGCGGCGTGTCTTCCGTGCTTGTGTAGAGAAGAGCGGGCAGGAGAGCGTGGTGGTCAGCATAGTCCGCTAAGGATGCCTCTGGAGCCACTGGGCGGCAAAGGCGTGCGCCTGGGTGGTCGTAGACACCTGGCCCGCCCACTGAGATTCCCTCAAGCCCTTGAGTATCTGGCCCATGTCCGGTCCAGGTGGGACCCCCAGAGCGCCGAGCTCTGCGCCTCCTAAAAGGGTTGGCAGCGGCCCGTCAGCCACGCCCAGGCGCTGGGCCCGAAGCAGCCCGGGTCTGGGATCTTGAACTCGAAGAGCGTGGTGCAGCACAAGGGGCAGAAGCACGGGCAAGGTGTCAGCTAGGCGGCGCAGGTCGGTGTCCGAGAGCTCCCCTTGGGCTTCTTTCAAGGCCGGCAGCCAGCGCTTGAGTGGCGCGCCATTCACCTTGTGCAGCCCCCACGCAGCCAGGGAGTCAGCGGGATCGGGGAGCTCCAAGAGCCAAGTGCCCCAGAGCAGGCTCTCTCGGTGGCCTCGCTGGGCCAAGAGCTCCAGATGTGGCTGCACCTTCGCCACACGATCCGCTGCAGCTTGACCGTCCACGCTGGGAAAGATCTTCACGTCCAGTGCGGTGCTGTGGAGTAGAGAGAGACCCTTGGCCGGATCCGCCGATCCCAGGAGCTTGCGCAGCTCTCCAAGCACCCGCTCTGTTGCCAGTCCCGCCAACGAGGTCACCCGGATCTGCTCTGCGAGCGCCGGGTCCAATTCCATGCCCTTGGTGCACGCAAAGCGCACGGCGCGAAGGGCACGCAAGGGGTCCTGCAACAGGCTCTGGTCGGAGACCGCCCGCAGGCGGCATAGCCGCAGATCCTCGAGACCGCCGGTGGGATCCAGGGTCTCGCCGCTCAGGGGGTCGTAGTACAGCGCGTTGCAGCGCAGGTCTCGGCGTAGGACAGCGCGCTCCAGCGGAAGGTGCGGGTCAGGGGCTTGACCATCGAAAGGCAGCGCCACATCGAGCTCCTCGCCGGCCATCCGCAGCTTGAGTACCCCAAAGCTCTTGCCGACGGCGTGGGCCTTGCCGTGCCAGCCAAGGATCGCCAAGACCCGGTCTTGCTCCAGACCAAAGACTTCTAAATCCACGTCTTTACTGGGCATCCCCAGGTGCAGGTCGCGCACCCAGCCGCCCACGATATAGGCACGGCCACCGGCGTTCGCGAGGTCCTGGCACAAGGGCAGTATGGCGGGGTGCAGTTTCATGGTCCCCAGTCTATCCACACCGAGAGACAAGACTGCTTCTTCTGTTTGCCAGCCTGAGTCTCGCTGCGCCCCAGGTCAAAGTGCGCGCTGCGCTGTTGGTGCATGCCCAGGATGGCTTGTCCTCGGCCGTGGTGGCCCGAACCGAGGGGGACCTGCGGGAGCTCTTGGAGGGCTCGGGTAGGTACTTGTTTGTGGACGAGATCGCTCTGCAAGCTCGAACGGGGTCAGAGAGCGCGGAGCTGCTGACTCGTTGTGGCGAAGACGAGGTCTGCTGGGCGCAGGTGACCCAAGATCTGGCGGTGGATCAGCTCTTGGTGCTGGAGCTGAGCGGCGATCCAATGGAGCCACGGGCGGAGCTCTCGGTGCGCGATGCCGCCTGGCCCGATGCGCCCCGTCGCTACCTGTGTGCCTTGCCCCGAGGTGGGGGGGCACCTTTAGAGATCCTGGAGGATGCCTTCTTCGCCGACGGTGCTCTGCGGGTTCAGGCCCCTGTGGGCGTACGAATGAGCCTGGACGGGGAGTCTTTGGGCGAGGTCGGTGGTCTGCTGGAGCTGCCCGTGGTGGAAGGGGGCAAGCACACCTTGGGTATGGAGGACCAGACGGGGCGCAGCCATCTCTTGGTGGTTCAGGTGGTGCCCGGTCGGGAGACGGTGGTGAACTTTGTGCCGCCGCCGCCGCAGGTGGTGCGCCGGCGTTGGGGACGCTGGGCCACGACGGGTCTCGTTGCAGCGAGCGTTGCAGTGTTCATCGTGGGACAGCAGGTGCCTGGGCGCGCGGTCCGTACCGAAGAATACCCGCTGGGCCGCCGCTGATGGAAGGCCGCTGACTGGCCGCCGCTCAGGGAACGCCGACGATCATCAGCGTGACGTTGTCTTTGCCGCCGCCATGGTGCGCAGCGCGTACTAGCTCGCGACCACAGACTCGCGGGTCTGGGTACTGGGCCATCAGCTCTCGGATGCGTTCATCCTCGACCTCGCCCCAGAGACCGTCGGTGTTCATCATCACCCTGTCGCCGCTCTGCAGGTCGATGCGGAAGATGTCGATCTCCACGTCACGCTCGGTGCCCACGGTGCGTAGCAGGATGTTGGAGTGAGGGTGGACCCGCGCTTCTTCTGAGGTGATGCGCCCCTGTTCCACCATTTTTCCGACCAGGCTGTGGTCCTTGGAGACTTGGTGCAGCTCGCCCTGGCGATACAGGTAGCCACGGGAGTCGCCGACGTTGGCCATAAAGCCTAGGTTGCCTTGAACCAGGAGCGCCACCAGGGTGGTGCCCATGTCGTTTCCGCGTGCCTCGGCAGTGCCCTTGACGGTGTTGTTGGCCATCTGGAAGGACTCGTCGAGCAGGCTCTCGAGATCTTCCGCGCCCATGTCTGGCTTTTCTGCCATGCGCTCGCGGGCCACACGGCAGATAGTCGCGGTAGCCAGCTCCGAGGCCACCTCGCCGCTGTCATGTCCACCCATGCCGTCGGCGATGACGTACAGGAAGGTGTCTTCTGAGAGCTGTACCCAGCCCCAGTTGTCCTCGTTCAAGGAGCGCGCGAGTCCCACGTCGGTCATGGCCGCCACGCCAGCGGGTGCTTCGAGCTGTTCCACGCCATCAAACTGCTTCTCGATCGCCCTACCGAACTCCAGGGGGCTGGCAAATGCACCCTCTTCGGTCATGGAGAAGAAGTCCCGCAGGTGGTTGGCGTTGACCGGCGTGAACATGCGGAGCATACGGCCCAGGGCGCGCAGCTCGTGTCCGCGTTCCGCTTCGGGCACGGGCCCTTCGTGTACTCGTGCAATGTCTGGGTCAAAGAGCAGCAGTCGGTTCTCGCTGCGGCGCAAAAGCACGTTGGCGCGCGAGAGCTTCGCCAGAGTGATGCCCTTGTATTGGAGGCTGGCCAGCATGCCAGCGAAGCGTTGGCCGAGATGGACCACGCCGCGAGCGGACAGCGGCGCTGCCTCGTCCAGCATCAAGGATTCCCCGCGGTAGCGCACCACGGAGCACAGAACGCCCGCGTGGATGAAGCAGGCGTCTGGCGAGAGCAGACCGGGGTGCTTTAGGCCCTTGTTGAAAAAGTCCATGTAGGGCTGGAAGCTGTCTTTGTGCCAGCGAACGCTCATCAGGAACTGAGTGCGGGCCTGGAAAGGGGTCTCGCAGTTCTCGCAGGCGTCGGCGGCGCGCGGGGTGTCGGGGTGTCCGCACTCCCAGCAGGGCCGGCGGGGTTTCTCGGCGCGGTCGTCTGTGACCAGGTAGAACATCCGCCCTTCGGCCAAGCGCACCAGCGCTTCGACGCGGAAGTGGTCGCCGATGGGCGTTCCACTCTGGAAGGGGGCGGGCCGGGAGCGGCCGGGGGATGCCATGGAGGGTGGGCCTCGGGGTCTGAGCTGGGCGCAGAGTATACCTAGGTTCCAGATGCGCGCCGGTACAGGCCTATGTGGGGTGCTTGGGTTAGGCGCTTGCCATGACCTGCCCAGTAGATTTTGAGATCCATGCTAAGTCCGGCCAAGCCCGTGCTTCAACCTTGACTCTCGCTCGGGGGAAGATTCAGACCCCGGTGTTCATGCCTGTGGGAACCCAGGGGGCGATCCGCACGCTGTCGCCGGTCCATCTGGCGCAGACCAATTCCCAGATTATCTTGGCGAACACCTACCACCTGCATCAGCGGCCTGGTGAGGATCTGGTGGCCCGTCACGGCGGCCTGCACAAAATGATGGGCGTTGACCTGCCGATTCTGACGGATTCCGGCGGTTTTCAGGTGTTCTCCCTGGACAAGAAGAAGGTCGAAGAGGACGGGGTGACCTTTACGTACGAGGTCGATGGGCAGCGTACCTTCTTGTCTCCTGAGACCAGCATGGACATTCAGCAGAAGCTGGGCGCAGACATCGCGATGGTCTTTGACGAGTGTTTGGCTTTTGGGACCGAGCGTCTGTACGCAGAGCGATCCGTGGCGCGCACCACGCGCTGGGAGAAGCGCTCCAAAGATGCCCATTCCCGCTCCGATCAGAGCCTGTTTGGTATTGTCCAAGGCGGATTTTGGCCGGACCTTCGTAAGCGTTCCGCCGAAGAGATCCAGGAGATTGGCTTTGACGGCTACGCGATCGGAGGCCTGAGCGTGGGCGAGGGGCATCAGAAGATGGTGGAGGTCTTGGACTACACCACCGAGTACATGCCTCATGACAAGCCCCGCTACCTGATGGGCGTAGGGCGGCCCATCGACTTGGTGGAGGGTGTGGCCCGCGGCATCGACATGTTCGACTGCGTGATCCAGACCCGCCATGCCCGCAGCGGCATGTTCTACACAGACCGCGGCCGCCTTCGGGTCACCGACTCGCGCTACAAGCGGGACATGTACCCGCCGGACAGCAACTGCGGCTGCTACACCTGCACGACCTTCTCTCGTGGCTATCTGCATCATCTCTTCAAGGTTGGCGAGGTCCTGGGCGCGACGCTGACCACCCTGCACAACCTGCATTGGTTCGCGGCGTTTATGGATCGCATGCGGCAGTCCATCATCGACGATGAGTTCGAGACCTTCCGCGCGTGGGTGCACGAGGTCTACCCAGAGCGGCCCCCGGGCAAGCCCCCCCAGAGGCGAAACAGCAAGGGCAAGCGATAGGCTGGGTCCGTCAGGGCTCAGTCGAGCAGCGCGATGACGAGGGCCAGAGCACCCATGGCCAGCGCCAGAGCGACCCCGCCGAAGAGCACCAACGTGCGCCCGGACACTTCCTCGCGGATGGGCATCATCGAGGCCAGTGTGGTCGCGTCTTTCTGCGGTGCTTCATTGCGGACCGGGGGCAGCAGCGCGCCCATGCGCGGACCCTCACAAGCTGGAACGGGATCCAGGGGCTCCTCCGCCAAGACCTCTTTGAGGGCCTGAAGGGGCTGGCCTTGTTTGTCGCCGAAGCGCGCTGGGTCCAGGGCGCTGCGTGGCGGGGCTAGCAGCCGGGCTAAGAGCGCGCCCCGACCGGGCACCTCTCGCAGGTCCTTGTCGGGTAAGGTGCCCTCGACTGCGGCGGTGTGTGCTCCTGAGCGCGAGCGCCCAGTGGACCAGAAGTCCAAGAGACCGCCGCTGCTGGAGCGATCCGGCCCCAAATCCAAGCCCACTTCGTCAAATCCTGTGCTCTGCCAAGGCAGGGGCTCACCCAGGGGGCCGGGGGTCCAGTTTTGGGAGAGCTCGGCCAAGCGGGTCCGGTCTGCGGCCGGGTACTCGGTGCCCAGCCAGTCCCCCAGCGCCTGTCCCAGGCTGCTCTGTCTGGAGAGCTTGGGCCGGTCGTGTCCCGCGGGCCAGGTCTCCCGAAGCAGGCGGGTCAGGGCTTGTAGATCCCGGCCCTTGGAGCCCGCTTGGAAGCGGCCGGCACCAAGCAAGACAGGCTGCCCCTCGGGGCCCACCACCACTTCGCTGGCGGAGAGGGCCCCATGGTGCAGGCCGGCTTGGTGCAGGGTCTCCAGGGCCCGGCCCACGTCGATGAGGACTTGGGCTAGGTCTGCGGGGTGCAGCTGGGGCGCCAGGTGGTCCAGAGTGGGTCCGGGAGGGCGGGACTCGAGCCACGCGGACAGGCCATCCAGGAGCCCGCGGTCCAAGACGGGGCTCAGGCCGGGATGGTCTGG
>JBLHMA010000262.1:0-7514 GCA_047621545.1 Cognaticolwellia sp.
CTCGGGCTAGAATGTAGATGATGCCAACTCCTCTTCCCCCACCCCCCCGCCAGCACTGGCTGCTCGAGCAGCTGGATGTCCTGCAGTCCGAGCACGGTCGAGAGCGCTTGGTCAAGGCGCCTATGGCTGTCGCTGGCGCGATCAATGACCGCAGCCAAGACGCCGATGGCCTGGCTGGAGCTGTTGCTGGTCTTATGCAGCATGTGGGCCTGGGCCAGCTCAAAGTGGAGCTGCGGGTTCAGGCTCCAGGGCTGCTTCCCGGCCAGGAAGGTACGGCTACCGCCTACCGCCACCAGGGCACTTGGTTCATCGGAATCGAAGGAACACGGGCCCGTTTCGGGGCCGACCGCCGCGGCTTTGGGGCAACCCCAGGCGCCCTGGCTCACCAGGTCACGCACGCTTGGCGCGCCTTTCACGGCATGAGCGTGCCCGATGCGGACCTGGAAGAGATCCTCACCGAACTCACCGCCATCTACTTGGGCTTGGGCCTGCTGACCTTGGACGATGCCCCGACGGGCAAGCCCTCCACCTCCCTGGGCTCTCTGACCCTGAGCGAGCGGGCTTTTGTTCTGGGCGCCTTGCTGGCCACCCGGGAGCTTCCTCGCCGGCAGCTGCGTGCGTTGCTGGACACCCTGACCCCCGAGCAGGGTCAGGCCATCGAGACTGCCCGGCAGCACTTCCTCGGCAAGGGCAAGCGGGCGCTGATGGAGCTCGTTCTTACCCGGGAAGAGACCGAAGAGGTGGGCCTGATGCCCGTGCCTCTCAAGGGCGCATCACCCGTACATCGCGTGCAGAAGAATCGGGCATTACCTGGGTTGGCCGTAGGGTTTGCTGCAGGACTTGGTGGCGCGCTGATCGGTTTTGCCGGCAGCGGAAATCCTCAGCTCCTCATCTTGGCCCCCTTCGGCGCCATTCTTGGCGGTTTGGCTGGTTGGACCTTGCGTACGAGCCGCTGCTCCAGCTGTAGTAACGCCCTTGGGGACGACGAGATCCTCTGTGGGCGCTGCGGCGGCCTGATCACCACCCAGGACTAAAGACGCGGGTTCTACGGCATGCCGCAATGGCTGCCCTACCTCAGGCGTAGAATGTTCCCGCGGTGTTCCTTACCGCAGATGTTCCACGTGGAACATTCGGCCGTAGAACACCTCTTGGAAGTGCTGGAGGGCAGGTGAAGGACTTCGCTGAGAGCCTGGCCGACCAAGCGCTGACCAACCTGGTTAACCAGTTCGCGCGTCCCCTGGACTTCCTGCGAGAGCTGGTCCAGAACAGCATCGACGCCGGCTCCCCCCGGGTGGCCATCTGGCTCTCCTTCGAGCGGCCCAAGTCAGGAGAGAAGCAGGGCGTCTTGGAGATCCACGTCGACGATTCGGGCGAAGGCATGGACCGGCGCATCATCGACGAGCACCTGACGCGCCTGTTCTCCTCTTCAAAGGAAGACGACCTGACCAAGATCGGGAAGTTCGGGATCGGCTTTACCAGCATCTTCGCCATCCAGCCCCAGGCGGTGCTGCTACAGACTGGTCGCCATGGTGAGTCTTGGGAGGTGCTCTTTCACGCCGACCGCAGCTTTCAGGTCGGGCCCATGGATCAGGCCATCACCGGCACGCGTATTATCCTCTTCAAGCGGATGATCCCTGGGCAGGTGCCCGCCTATGTGCGCGACTGCCGCTGGATTCTGGGGTGGTGGTGTGAGCACAGCGATACGCCCGTGACCTTTTGGGACCGCACACAGGAGAAGGAGGAGGCGGATCCAGCGGACCCCTTTGCCGCTTTCTCGAGCACACGGAGCAGTGGGCCCGAGCAGGTCAATGCGCCCCTGGAGCTCAAGGGCGCGCTCTTGGACCAGCGGCTGGACCAGGGCCGGGTAAGCGTGATTGTCGGGACCGGGCAGGCGCCTCGCTATGCCTTCTACAACGGTGGCCTGACCTTGCTCTCGGGCAACAATCCCGAGGTGCTCGGTGGCCACGCACCGCGACTGCGGCACCTCTCCTTCAAGCTGAAGTGCGATGCTCTGGAGCACACACTGACCCGTGACAACGTCATCCAGGATGGGGAGTGGAGCCACTCCATGCGAGTCCTGGTGTCGGCGGCCGATCAGCTGCGGGAGTCTCTGATCCAGGCGACGCTACAGGCCGTAGAGAAGGGTCAGGACTTGGAGGGCCTGCACCGGGCGCTGACACAGGAAGTGCGTGTGCCGGGGGGACAGAAGTGGTTTTCGACCAAGCGGAAAGAGTTGCTGTTCTCGGACCACAACGGCAAGCCCTTGAGCATGGCTCAGATCGAGCGTCAGGAGGGGCACCAAGGGGCGGTTCTGCTGGAGGGAGGGGACCGCCGTCTGTGCGAGGCTCTGGATGGACTGGGTGTGCACCGGGTGCGCGCGTTGGATTCTACGTGTGCTCTCTTGGAGGTCGCGTGGCAGAAGCCCTTGTGGGCGCCTTGGGCCAAGCCCCGTGTGCTCATGCCCGTTCACCAGCTCTACCTGATCCCCGACCCCACGCTCGAGGGCATGCTGGACGACCGTGAGCGCTTGGTCTTTGGGCAGCTTCGGCGTCTGCTGGAACGGACTCTGGGCCGCCGAGTAAAGCTGCTGATTGGGGACTTTGGTGGACCCATTGCAGGGGCTGTCGGCCCCATCGCCCTGGAAGGACCCGGGGACGGAGAGGTCTTTCAGCGGCCCGAGACCAGCTGGCTACAGATCCCCACTTTCCTGCGACGCAGAGTGGTCTTGCTCAACCGCTATCACCCCAGTGTGCGGCTGCTGGTTACCGCTGGTGCGGAGGCCTTGGATGTCTCTTCCTTTGGCTTGGCGCAGCTCATCCTGCACCACGACGGACTGGAGCTGGAGTCGGTGTACCAGACCTTGCTTCACAAGGCCTTCACCGCCGGGCAGGAGGGACTGTGAGTTCTCTGGAAGCTCTGCTCGAGCGCTCGCGCAAGCCCGGTGCCTATGTAGAGCGCCGGCGCTTCACGCTCTCTCGCGAGAAGGCGGTGGAGAAGCAGCGGGCCTATGCCCTACGAAACGAGACCCAGTACATCTTGGAGCTGGTGCAGGCGGCGGTCCTCGCGGGGGCCAGCTTCATCGCCATCGACATCAAACCCGCGACCATCCTGGTCGCGTTCATCGGCGGGCGGCTGATACAAGAAGTAGAGTTGCAGTCCATCTTGGACTACCTCTTCGCAGACCGTGGCGACCCCAAGCTACGGCACCTGGTCCAGCTCGCCATTGGGATAAACGCCCTGCTTCAGCGCAGGCCACGGGTCATTCGTATGGAGTCGGGGGACGGCGAGAATGCCGTGCGCTTGGAGTTGGACATCAAAGGCAACGGAGAGATCGGTCAGCCCGCTGAGCCCATCTCCGGGACCTACATGCTCATGGAGCGGGACCTGGGATTTTGGGAGAGTCTGAAGCGGGCTCCCGCGGTCACCGAAGAGGAGAAGCTGGTGGCCATCGCCTGCAGCCACACGCCGGTGCCCATCATCATCAATGGCAAGGCGCCCTTCGGCTACACCGCCAAGCGCGAGATTAAGCTCTTCGGTATCGCCAAGCAGCACTTCTTTGACCGGGATGGCATACGCGGCGTGTTGGCCGTCGATGAGCGGGTGGGCGTCACGCCACGCTTCAAGGTAGTCATTGGGGGCTGCGTCATTGTGGAGATGGAGTTGCCCGAGCTGGGCACGGTTCCCATGACGAATGGCTCTCGAGGAATGTTCTTCGGGGTGGTGGCCGACGACCGCTTGCGCAAGACCGCGGACCAGGCGGACATCGTTCGCGACGCGCGTCTGACCCGGGTGCTTCGTGTGCTGCAGGAGGAGGCCAGGGCCTTTGCCCTGAACGCCTATGGCGTGGTCGCAAAGCAGATCCTCATTCCCCCCGCGCCGGAGGGAGAAGACACAGACCAAGATACGGCGGAGCCGGCGATGGCCCCGCTGGGAGACAGTCTGCTCTGTCTGGGACCCTTGGAGAGTGTGCCCCTGGCCATGTTGGAGGAGGCGCCCGAGGTGCCGGTTTACTGGGTGGACCCTCTGGACCAGGGACGCCTGGCCTTGGTGGCGGACCCGGCGGTCTTTCCCTTCACGGTGTTGATCCTGGAGGAGCCTGAGCTGCGCTCCCTGCTCGCTGCGATTCCTTCTCTGAGCATCCAGCGCCTGAGCTCGGCCGCCGATGTGGCCTTCGTGGGCAGAGAGGTGGGAAGAGATGAAGTGCGGGATGCCTCTGGGGTGTCGGTGACCCTGAAGGTGAGTGAGCTTGGCTTGGAGGGCACCCTGCGGCTCACAGCCCACGGGGATCAGCGTTTGCCCCCTTGGGGGAGTTCAGGTCAGGTGCCGCTGTGCATTGCGCAGGGTGAGCTGGCCCAGGTGCTCACAGCTCTGAGCCTGCCGTTTAAGGGGGTGAGCGCGCACCTGAGTCTGCAGTCCGAGGTCGACCCCGACCAGCTGGAGTGGCTGGGCACGTTGACCCGGGTGGTCCAGTCTGAGCTCTGGCGCTTGGTGCTTGCCTGTCCCGAGAACCCCCTTTGGAGCCGGGAGCTCTGTGCCGGTCTGCTGGGGGCCCAAGCCCGACCCCGCTTTGAGCGACTACAGGATGGCCAGCTTCGGGTACACGCCGCCCTGCCACCGGAGTGGGGGGAAGCGCGAAGCTTGGCCCAGCGTCCCTTAGACGAAGCTGGGTGGACCCTGGACCGCGTTGTGGCGTTGTGGAACGGCGAAGGCGCATCGGTGGCATCGGCCGGGCTCCTGCGGGACTTGGCGCCGCTCCTTGAATCCCTTGGGGGGGCCCACTTGCACGGCGCGCGCAGTCGGGTGCTCTTCGGGCTGTCTTTGGGTGCTGGTATGGAGAGAGAGGGGCTGCATGCGTGGCTGGGCATGGGCCGTGTTCGGGACCCGGTCGCTCGGGTGGTGTTCTGCGAGTCGCGTGCGCCTCTGGAGATCCCCGAGGGGTGGTCACAGCGGGTCGGCCCCACGCCGCGTGTGCGGCTCCTTTGGCGGGACCAGGCGCCTGTGGGGGACGTGCCCTTTCAGGCCTTGCTGGAGTCTTGGCAGGACCACTCGCAGGACGACTCGGAGGGTCACTGGCCCGAGCGCTTGGCCTTGGCTCAGGTGCTGGGGGCGGAGGTGGATCCGGAGCTGCTGGCCTCGGACGGGCAGAGCCGTCGTCGTCTGTCTCAGTGGGTCAAGGAGCCAGGTCTGCGGGTGGCCGCCTTTGGCGGTGTGGGTCTGCGGGAAGCGTTCACTCTTCAACTTCCCATCGACCCCCTGCGCGCCCTTGAGGCCACCTTGGGGCAGCCACTGACCCTTCGCTTCGATGACGCGCCCGCGGTCTGGGAGAGTCTCCTGGCCCCGGCTGAGCAGGGTGGGTGGCTGCTCCGCGAGCCCCTACAGATCCCCGGGGTTCGTGGTTGGCTGGGCCTGCGCCTTCCCTACGATGGGACCGGTGGTGTTCTGGTGCGCGACCCGGATGGCGCCTGGATGGCCATGCCTGAGTTGGACGCCCGGCTGCCCTGCCATGGCTTGGTCTGGATCACCGACTCGCGGCCCGTGCTCTCCGCGTCGCAGGAAGAGCTCATGGCTCTGTGTGCATTGCAGATGTACCAGCGCTTGGCGGAGGGTGTTCGGGCCCGGGCCTTCGGGAAGCACCTGAAAGACGCGCGCTTCTACGCCATGCGCTTTTGCTGGCTGTGTGCGCAGCAGGGTCGGGCGCACTTGGGCACGGTTCGGCTCTTGGCTGGGGCGGTGGTCTTGGAGGGTGTGGACGGCAAGCGCTGGGGCACCTTGGATGCCTGGTTGGACGCGCCGGAAGGGTCCCGCCCGGATCTGCCCATCGATCTGCCGGCCCCTGAGTCCGTGCGGGTGGCTCCAGGCCAGGGCATGGCGCCCGAGGGTGGTCTGGTCGCAGTGATTCGCAGTCTGGTGAACCAGGTGGACCGCGGGATTCAGATGACTGTGCAGGTGACCGAAGTGGCGTCCCCGGCGGCTGTGGTTCGTAGCGGGCGGGAGCGGCTGCATCTTCAGTTGAACACGAGGATTGGGGTGGTGCGGGAAGGGTTGGCGCAGGAAGGGATTGGGCGGGAGCTGGTCGCGATGGAGGCGGCGCGGCAGATTGCGCTTTGGGGTGGGGAGAATGGGATTGGGATTGGGTTGGGGGAGCTACAGCAGGTTTTGTTGGCGAGGAAGTTGAGGCTTTAGGGGGAATCGGAGGTCGGAATTGGAGTTCGGAATCGGGTTTGGGTTTGGGTTTGGGTTTGGATCTGAGGGATGGTCTGTGGATTCCCAGTGCGCGGGTGTGGGGTATGTCCTGAATTGGGTGTGTCCTGAATGACCCCATGTGAGACCTGCGCTCGCACCCATCCGCCGCGTTCTTCATCCTCGAAATCCTAGCGCACTCCCCCGTTCTCACGCCTTGCAGAGTCGCGCCCCGCTAACATGGCTCACGGATTGTCTTATCTGTCCGAGGGTATGCCTGCCCGTATCCAGCGCTGTCAGATGTCCGTTTCTCGACCTGTTAGCGTGACAAGTCAAGATTTGGCTGTCGGCACACCTTCGAATTTACTGACGCGATGCTCGGAACCCGAATTTCTCGATGCACCGTGTCGGATAGTCGATCCCATACGGTTAGTTCTTGTCAACTGTTAGGTCGGCCGGAATCGCCGTGACCGCCAAAATGTCGTCTCCCCAGCACTGAACCTTATTGTCGCTATTGATAGCACAGGCGTGCGTTTTGCCGACATCCACGCCTATCCAATTATCTCCCTCTGGTCCGCTCCCGTCGCCTTCGCTGTTCCAGCAGACGATCTCGCCTGTTACGGTGATGGCACAGACAAAGGCGCCAGTCGCCACCATTTTGTACTTGCCCCTGGGCACCCAGTCTAAGAGCCCGTTGCCGGCTGCCCCCCAACACTCAAGTTCCTGATTGGTGTTCACGCCGCAGCCAAAACTCTCTGCGTCATATCCCGTGTCAAATTGAGAGAACGCCGTCTCCGGTAGAGCCAGCAGGGGTTTGATACTGTCTAAGCCCCAGCATTGCAAGTACCCTTCCTCATGCAGCGCACAGCTGTGGTCAGTTTGGGA
Source organism: Cognaticolwellia sp. (assembly GCA_047621545.1). Lineage (GTDB taxonomy): Bacteria > Myxococcota_A > UBA796 > UBA796 > CAJQPC01 > CAJQPC01. Next base: position 7,066 of record JBLHMA010000262.1, read on the forward strand.
ACTCAGACCTACCCAACCCACTGATTTCGGATGGTCTACTCTAGGGTCGTCATTGCCGGCGGTGTCAGCCCAGCATTGAATTCCGCCGCCCAGGGTTAGGGCGCAGGCGTGGTCTTCCCCAGGAACAGCACTGAGGTAGCTGTTATCTGCTTCGACGGCGCACTCGGCAACGGCGCAGCGGCCCCAACAGGACGCTTGCCCTTCAGCGTCTACCGAGCAGGTCGCGTAGACACTGGAGCTGAGGTGCATTTGTGGAGTCGTGGGCCATCCTTCTGTGTTGTTCTCTCCCCAGCAGAACACATTGTCGTTGATGTCCAGGGCGCAGCTGTGGTCCGAACCAACCGCCAGTCGTTGCCGATTTTGGCCCCCCAGCATGGGTTCGCCTGTGTCGCGAGGGTCGGCTGTGTCGGCTGTGTCGGCTGTGTCGGCTGTGTCGGCTGTGTCGTTCG
>JBLHMA010000263.1:0-7514 GCA_047621545.1 Cognaticolwellia sp.
GATGATTTGGCGATCTCCCGCGAGTCCACCCTCACCTTTGGTCCAGAACTTTTGAGTGCCCGAATCGTCGCTGTCTTTGACGACGGCGAGGTCAGCGGTGTGCTCGAGCCCACACTTGTGAGCTCAGACTGACCCTAGGCCGCACGACGGTGCGCAGAGTCAAGAAGCGCCGCATGCGGAGCCATGGTTTCCTTGGCGGTGAGACTGTGGATCTCAGCTTGCACTTGATCGAGCTCCTTCTGGCGCCACGGCAAGACCAGAGCGGAGAGCCCCCACAGTCCCAAAAGTGAGCTGGAAGCAATCACCGTAAAGAGGAGGTCAGCGGTTGCAGGGTCAAGGTTCATCTTGTTCTCCAGGCTTGTGATTCAACACATGAACTTTCGTTCAGTCATGAACTCCTGTTCAGGTTAACTGTACATTCGTTCAGATGTCCAGGGTCTCGGCCCACGGATAGAGTCACCCGGCGGACAGCCAAAATCTGACCGCCCCCAAAGAATCCCTCCTCATGGGGATCATCAGGCACCCCTCTCGCGATCCTCCCCGATCATTTCCAAGATCCCTCCTGGCTTCTTGACGACGATCCCCCCTCTCCGCCTAGCGAAAATCTGATGCAGCACCTGAACAAGGGCCAGAAAATGGTCCGCATCGTCGAGCTGATGACCCGCCGAGGCGGCGTGCGCGCTTTGGACCTGATGGGCCGCTTCGACTTGGATGCCCGCTCCCTGCGCCGCTACCTACGAGACCTCAAAGACCTGGACCTCCCGATCCAGGACCAGGGCCTGGGGGCCGACCGCACCATCTCGTTGGACCCCGGCTATCGGCGCTCAGGCGTTCAGCTCACCCTGCCCGAGGTGCTCAGTCTTCACTTCGGGCGAAAGCTCTTTTCGTTCCTCGACGACACGCAGTTTGCTCAAGGCCTTGACGATGCGTTGGAGCGCCTGCAGCCCGCCATCGCACGGGCACACGCAGAACTCACCCCGGATCTGGACCGCAAGTTCATGGCAGTTCCAGAGCACGCCAAATCGTACGCGGACAAGGGAGACCTCTTGGACGAGGTGCTCACCGCCGTGCTCTACAACAATGCGGCAAAGGCCGAATACGTCAAGGTCAGCGGCGCCACCAAGCTCTACGACCTAGAGCCCCTGACCCTGGCCACCTACCGACAGGGGCTGTACCTCTTTGCCAGGGACCGTCAGGTGGACCAGATCAAGACATTCGCAGTCGAGCGCTTCTCCCGCTTCTCTCGCCTTCGCATGGAGAAGTTCCAACACCCGAGTGGCTATGACCCCGAGGCCTACATTCACGGGGCCTTCGGAATAATCCAGGCCCCTCCAGAGAGCGTTCGAGCGGTCTTTGAGCCCAAGGTCGCACCCTATCTACGGGAGCGGCGTTGGCACCCCACTCAGGAGAACGAGGAGCTCCCCGATGGACGTCTTCGCATCTACATGGAGGTGGGTCTGAGCGAAGAGCTCATCACTTGGATGCTCGGTTTCGGCCCCGAGGTGCTCGCTGAGTCTCCCCCCGCATTGGTCGAGCGTCTCAAGCAGGCCACACGCAGAGCAGCCGAGCTCTACCAATGAGCGTTGTGCACCCCACCGCGAGCGCCTGGCCGCTTTTGGAGTACCCCGAGGATGAGTGGGCGGCCGATGAGTGGCTGCCGGACCCTTCCTCCTACGCGAACTACCGGGAGTGGACTGCGGGGACCCTAAACGAGGCTGAATACACGCAGGCCGATGTGCGCTTCATGCAGCGGTACAGGTCCATTTTGAAGGGCCAGCTGCCCCTGGAAGAAGACAGCCTGAGCGAGGAGGCACAGGCGCTTGCGCTGGAGTTGGAGCTGAGCCACGACTGGCGCTCGCCCTTGCTCCTAGAGCGGGGGGTGAGCGATGAGAAAATCGCTCAGTTCGCCGAGGACTACGTGCCTGACGCTCCGCTCCTTATAGAGCGGTTCCTGGGTCCCTACGCGGAGCACGGCAGCCGGGCACTACATACGCCCGCGATCGCCCAAACCGCGCTGCTCTTGACCCTTGCCAACGCTGCCAGCCCAGCGCTACGGTTCAGGAACGCCCGACCTCGACCGGAGGTACTGGACCGCCAAGCCGTAGGGGCACTCATCCAGTCGCCGGCCATGCTCTGGGACGCGAATTGGAATCCTCTGCTCCCCCTCTACGAGAGTTGGCGCCCCAAGGGAGCGGTTCACGCATCCCCGATTCCCCTTCGCCCTGAACAACCAGGGAGCTTGGTGCTCGCACGCTTGATCCACCACCAGGACGGCAGCTGCAGCGCCAACATGGCCATATCCATTCCGAGCGCCCCCTCCGCTGGGTGGCTACGACGCAGAATGCGTATTGAGCTGCTGCGCTTGCGGCGTCACGACCGTCGGGCAAACTGGGAGACCGTGCTTCGCGCTCGTTCCGAGGTGCTCTACCGTAGCTGTGCGATCTGGAACTGGACCCTGGAGAACCCCCGATGATCATACTCTTGATTGCCTGTACTAGCGGCGAGATCAGCGTCACCCCCGGCACCCTGGAGTTCGGGGAGGTCGACTTTAATTCTGAGCCAATGGACTGCGACGGCGAGGACGGCGGCTGCGAGCCCACCACAGTCACCATCCGCAACGAAGGCCAGGAAACGCTGACCCTGACCGGAAGTGGCTGGAACCCCGACTACCTCTGCATCGAGGGCTTTGAGTCCGAGAGCCTGGATCTCGGCACCTTGCCGTCCGGCTCGGCCTTCGACTTGGTAATTGCCGTCTGCGGCAAGGACCCTGGCTACGGCACGCCCCTCAGCGGAGACCTGCGCTTCACCCCCAGCAGTGGCGAGGCGGTGACCCTGCCCTGGAGCTTCACCCCAGTACGAGACCTAGGCGACGATACCGGGGGATGAGCGCAAGACCGGGCGGCCAGATTCTTACATACGTCAAGCTCATGTCAATGGCCGGGAACAATACAGGACCACAGAGTGTCCCTGAGGGTGCAATGGGTCGACGTTCTCCGACTCGGCTATTAGTCAGCCGCCCAAATCTCCCCCAATTAGAGACCCCTACATGAAGCGCCTGATCGCCCTGCCTCTCTTGGCCGCCGCAGCCCTGTTTTCCGTCCCAGCCTCCGCTGCGTGCGAGAAGGAGGTGGCAGCCGCCCAGAAGAAAGAAGGTGCCGCGGTTGCGCCTGCGTTTAAAAAGGTCATCGAATGCGACGCAAAAATCGCCAAGCAGACCTTCCCGACCTTGCTCCAGAAGACCGCCGACGTAGACAGCATCGTCGCTCTCTCCATGGTCGCCATTGAGAACGACGTCTGGAACCCCGTCTGGGAGATGCTCTCCTTGATCAAGGACTACGACGCGCGAGACGAGGTTGCAGAGGCTATCGGTGGGAAGTGCGCTGAGAACGAGAAGGTCGTCTCCTTCCTCCAGGGCGCGTACTTTGGTCTCCGCGACATTGAGTTCTCCCGCTGGGAAGGCGCACTGGTGACCTGCCAAGCGGAGACCTTCGATGCATGGTTGGTGAGCACCGTAGAGTCGCCTCCTGCCAAGCAGTACGATGAGAAGTACTCGAAGGTCGCAGAAATCTACGTCAAGCGCACCGGCGTGGCGAGCCTGGATTCACTCTCCAAAGCGGGCGTTAAAGCTGCTGAGACCAACGGCCCCTTCGACGCAGTGCTCATCGCCATGGACTCTGCTGTAGCCCCAGAGCTCGGCGCCGACATCTCCCCCGACGACCAGGCCGCCTTGGAGACCTCCCTGGTCGCTATGGCCCAGAGCCTCCCCCCCGAGCAGGCCAAGTCCATCGCAGACCGCCTCTCCAACGCGGGTTCATCGAGCGCAGCAGCCAGCCTGTTGCCGGCCATATACCCAGACCGCATGCGCGGCGGCAACAGCTTCGTCTACGGCGGCATCGCCATTGAGTCTGGCGAGTGCAAGGGCGGAAAGACTGCCATTCTGCACGTCGCTGAGGTTCACGAGCCGGGTAAGCGCTACATCATCGCCGAGGACGCCAACGCTGGAATGAGTTCCTTTGGTCCCAAACTCAAGAAGTGCGACACGGACACGGAGACGTGGCCTGTCATCATCAGCGCTGAGCCCCTGGGCGCAGATGACCTGGACGACTTCTTCGCCACCATCGAGAGCCAGTGGACCGAGAAGGGCTACGAGGTCAAGCGCCGCGACGAAGACAAGGTCGTTCTCGACTAATCCAATCCAGACGCAGAAAGGGCCGCCTCATCCATTGGATGGGGCGGCCCTTTTCACTCTGAGAATTCTCACGGTCAAGAGCCTTTCCCCAACACCGAAGAACCGGCACCGAACACTCAGCGCTGAAAAAAGCTCCGCATACGCTGGCCGAAGCCGCTCGCTGGGCGCTCCTTGCTCAGGTCCTTGAGGAACTCTCGGGCGCGGTCCATGTGGGCATCGAGCACCAAAGCCTCTCGGAAGTGCTGAACGGCCGCCTCTCGACGATGTTCCCGCATCGCCAGACGGCCAAGCTGCAAGTGTGCGAAGGCACGGCTACGGCGATCTGGGTCGAAAACCAGAATGCTCTGTAGCTCTTCCATACCAAGGGTCATGTGCATGATGAGATCCTAAACGCAAATTTTCACACCTACAGCTTCTTGACGTGCTGGCCTTCTCCTTGAGCGATGCCATACAGCACTCGATGACCTCAAAACATGCGGTAAAGGCCAGACTTGACACAATAGGTGGATCGGACATCCCAGTGCCCAACCTGAGGGGATCTACGTCCATGAGCAACAGGAGCACTTTGGGCTGGATGCGTTTACGAACTGAAATACGGCAAGCTCCAAACCGATTCGACGTAAAAGTGCTGACGCACTGAAAGAGTCCCGCGTTGGCAACAGAGTGCTGAAACAGCCTCTTAGAGCGACAGATGTTTCCGGAGCACACGGAGGGCGCGGAGGACACGCTGTGCTGCCTCGCAGCGGACAGCAGCGGCGCGGGTCTACAGTTTGATATTGACCTGTCAACACAGGGTGACGTAAGAGTATTGTGGCACGCTGCCTGCATAGAAGTGTTGCCACCCCCCGCTCCCGCTGTTCCTGCTGCCGCTGCCGCGCACTCCCCCGGAGACTCTCATGGCCCGTTCACTGACTATTAAGCACACCGAAGCCCCTGGTACTTCCAGGCTTTTCAATGTCTTCTTACTCCTCGCAGTAGGTTGGTTGGGCCTAAGTGTAGTGGCTTCTGCCTTTGCCGGAGAAGGCGACGCAACACTCGAGCAGACGACCATTTTCAATGCTGAGTAGAGACCTTTCTACCCGGAGTAGATTGAGTCTCAATCGCCGAGGATGATTCCAGCCTTAGGGCGCAGGTGCACCGCTTCTCCAATGCTGTAGCCGGACCCGGCATCCACCAGGGCTTGCCAGTCCTGGCCTTGCACTCGGTAGCGTACGTGGCTGCCCAAGAAGCTGGCGGCTTGCACCACTCCAGGTAAGCCACTGGAAGCAAAGCTCATCGACTCCGGTCGTACCCCCAGCTCACAGGGTCCGGACTCCGGAGCCCCTTGGCATGCATGGGCTTGCAGTTCCAACTCACCTACACGAACGCGCCCGCCTCCCAAAGCATGGGCTGGTAGCGCGTCGAGCTTTCCGACAAACTGGGCCACAAAACGGCTGTCTGGGCGATGGTAGAGGTCCTGTGGCGCGGCACACTGTGCAATGACTCCAGCGTTCATTACAGCCACCCGGTCCGAGAGCGACAGCGCTTCTTCCTGGTCATGGGTGACGACGATAACGGTCACTCCTATGCGCTTGACTAAGGCTCGGATTTCGTCCCGCAGCTCCTCCCGCAGCTTTGCATCCAGATTGGAGAGGGGCTCGTCCAAGAGCAAGACTTGGGGCTCCGCCACCAGCGCTCGGGCCAGAGCCACCCGCTGCTGCTGACCGCCGGAGAGTTGGTGCGGGTAGCGCTCCTCCAGCCCCCCGAGCTGAACCTGCTCCAGTGCGGCTCGGGCCTTCTCCAGCGCATCTCGCCGCCCCTCAATGACCAATGGATAGGCCACATTGTCGAGCACGTTTCGATGTGGCCATACCGCGTAGCTCTGGAACACCATGCCCAGGCGGCGCCTCTCGGGGGGCACAAAGAGCCCTGGACCCGAGACGGGCTCCCCGCCGATGCTCACCTTGCCATCGGTTGGGACTTCCAAGCCGGCGACCATGCGCAGGGTTGTGGTCTTGCCGCAGCCACTTGGCCCCAGCAGACAGAGCACCTCACCTTGAGCGATATTCAAGGACAGACCGCGTACGACGTGAACGTCTCCGTAGCGCTTGTGGAGGGAATCGAGCTGAACTTGAACGGGCATCTACAACCCCACCTTGCCGCCAGAGAGGCGTCGCGCGAGCAGATTGCCCCCCAGGACCAGGACCGCGACGAGCACGGCCAAGACAGCGGCCCCGGGTGGGTCCCCGTATGCCTGGAGGTTGAAGAGCAGCGTGCCGACGACCGGGGTGTCCGGGCCGAAGAGCAGGATGCTCATGGTGATCTCAGAGAAAGCTGGCAGAAAAACCAGCAGCCAAGCTGCGACCAAATTGGGCCGTAACAAGGGAAAGGTGACGTCGCGAAGGGCCTTGCCCCAAGACGCCCCAGACATACGGGCAGCCTCCTCCAGGGAGGGGTGCAGTGCCAGTAAGCCGGAGCGCGCATTGCCTACTGGGAAAGCCAAGAACTTGACCATGTAAGCCAGTCCAAGGATCCATAGTGTGTCCTTGAGGTCCAAGGTAAAGCGCAGATTCTCCGCCACGATTAGCGAAATGGGCTGGGAGAAGGCCAAGATAAACCCCAGGGAGAGAACAGTGCCTGGCACCGCGTACGGCAGTGCAGCTAACCAAGCCAAAAAACCACGCCCCGGCGTGTTGGTGCGCTCGCGCAAGTAGGCCACAAGCGTTCCCAGGACCACCGCAGCCGAGGCCGCTCCGACCGCCAGAATAAAGCTGTTGAACAAGGCGTGCGGTGCCTGGTCCCCTGTCAGGACCTTGACGTAGTTGTCGAAGCTGAGGTTCTCCAAGGCCAACCCGCCACCCAGGTTCTCCATTAGGCTGGTCGCCAACAGCGTGCCCAGGGGAAGAACGACCCCCATCACTGCGTACAGGCCCACGAAAGCTTGGGCTGGAACGCGCCACCTACCGAGCGACCAGCGCCCCCCGCGCGCGGCCTTGCCGGTCACGGTCGTGAAGCTGCGACTGCCCTCTAAGAGGCGGCCCATAGCAGGTAGGCCCACGCCGATGACCAGCAGTCCAACGGAGAGCGCCACCGCCAGAGGGCGCCCAGTAGCTGGCGAGAGGTCCAGAGCTTGGTAGATCCTGGTGGTCAGCACCCAGCGTGGCTGAGCGGCACCGGTAGACAGCAGGTAAGGCACACCAAAGGACGCGGCCGATGCGGCAGTCACGAAGCTAGCTGCGCTGGCCAGGGCCGGTAGGGAGAGGGGTAAGGTGATCCCCAAGAACACGCGCAGCGGCCCCGCCCCCGAGATGCGTGCCGCCTCCTCCAGTGTCGGATCCATGCGCTC
>JBLHMA010000264.1:0-7475 GCA_047621545.1 Cognaticolwellia sp.
AGTCGAAACTGCAAGAAAGGGAAAACTGCAGCGAAGATTTCTCGGTGGCCTCGCAAGAGGCCGTAAACCAGTGGCGTTTCTATCCTCTCAAGGTGGAAGGCAAACGCGTTCCATCGACCTTCGTCTTGAAGCTTCGTTTCGTCTGGGGTTTTGACGAGACGGGCTGACCCAGAGCAAGAAAGGCCAGCCCTTTCGGACCAGCCTTTCAAGTAGACCCGAGCGGGCGCTCAGATCTCCAAGAAGCTCCGCAGCCTCTTGCTACGGCTTGGGTGCCGCAGCTTGCGGAGCGCCTTTGCCTCGATCTGCCGGATACGCTCTCGGGTAACCTCGAAGTCCTGACCCACCTCTTCCAGGGTGTGGTCGCTGCGCTCACCAATGCCGAAGCGCATGCGCAGCACGCGCTCCTCGCGGGGGGTGAGGGTGGCGAGCACCTTGCGGGTCTGCTCCTGAAGGTTGGCGTCGATCAAGGACTCCGAGGGGTTCGGAATGTTTTTATCCTCGATAAAGTCGCCCAGGTGCGAGTCGTCCTCTTCGCCAATCGGGGTCTCCAAAGAGATGGGCTCCTTGGCGATCTTCAAGATGCGACGGACCTTGTCCACGGGCATCTCCATCTTCTCGCCGATCTCCTCGGGCGTGGGCTCGCGGCCCAGCTCTTGGGTCAGGTAGCGCGAGGTACGGACCAGCTTGTTGATGGTCTCGATCATGTGCACCGGGATGCGGATCGTACGGGCCTGGTCCGCGATAGCGCGGGTGATGGCCTGTCGGATCCACCAAGTGGCGTAGGTCGAGAACTTGTATCCGCGGCGATACTCGAACTTCTCCACGGCCTTCATCAGACCAATGTTGCCTTCCTGGATAAGATCCAAGAACTGAAGGCCACGGTTCGTGTACTTCTTGGCGATGGAGACGACGAGGCGGAGGTTGGCCTCGACCAGCTCACACTTGGCTTGGTCGGCCAAGTGCTCGGCGCCACGCAGTGCGTGGACCAAGGTGCGCAGGTCGTCCCGGGGGATGTCGATGGTCGACTCTACCTTGCGGATCTTGCGCAGCTCGCGGCGGACGCGAGAGTCGTAGTCCCGCCAAGTCGCCTCGGAGATGCCGGTCTCGCGGATGACATCCAGACCAGCGGTGTCCGGTGTGCGACGTACCTTGCGGATGTAGCGGCGCAGGTCGCGGACTGGAACGCCAGCGTCGCGGGCCACCTTGGAGATGTCCTTCTCGTAGCGGGCGATCTGCTCCCAGCTCTCGTGAAGGGTCTTGGACCAGGAGGCCAACCAGCCCTTGTCCAAGTCCAGGTTCTCCAACAGGATGCACAGGGACTCTTCAGTGGCATCCAAGCGGTCGGCGTAGATGTCCTTGCGGCGCTGGCTCTTTGCTCGACGCAGGTCCTGCCCGAGCTTGCGGTGACGCAGGCCCAGGATGCGTGCGAGGGCCTGGACTTGCTCCAGGTATGCGATGCGGGCAGCGGGCTCGTTGCGGGGGCGCTTGCCGTTCCGCAGCGCCTTTTCGGCCTTGAGCTGCTCGGTCTCGATCAGGCTTGTGACACCCTCGATCGCGACTGGGCTGGTGAGGATGAGGCGCTGGGCCTCCATCTCGCCTTCCTCGATCCGCTTGGCGATCTCAATCTCACCCTCGCGGCTGAGCAAGGAAACGCGACCCATCTTGCGCAAGTACATGCGCACGGGGTCCGTGCTGCGGCCAGCCGGGGTCTGCTCAGCTTTCTGAGAGTCCTGGAAGCCGCGCTTTGCACTTGCCCGTTTTCGCACAGCATTCACGATCTCAATGTCCAAGCTTGAGAACATGATCATCACGTCGTCAAGTTGGTCTGAGCCGATCAAGTGCGTAGGCAGAGCTTGGTTCATCTCCTCGTAGGTGACGTATCCGCGCTGCTTGCCCATGTTGATGAGGGCCTGGATCTCTTTGAGGTCCTTGTCCTTCAACATCAACTCTCGTCTGGAGTGTGGTAGCTGTGTATGGTCGGCGGGTCCCGAACCTACGTCAGCGAGGCTTTTGATTTTCTGCGCAGGTTGATCAGCTCACGCTGTAGACCACCCTGACGCTTCAGAAGCACCCGGTACTTTGTCCCGTCTGGGCCGCCCTCGCAAGCAGAAAGCTCGCGGCGCAGGCTCAAAAGCTGGGTCTCAGTGGCACGAGTTCGCAGTCGAATCAAGATTTGACGTGCAACTCTGGGTGCCTGCTCTTGCGTGTAGAGGCCCTCTTTGGCGGCGCTGGCTTGAAGCACGCGCACCACGTCATTGTCTTCTAGCTGGGCGAGGATCTCTGGGAGCTTCACTCCCCCCAAGAGTTGACCAATCACCCACATGACGTCTTCCCGCTCGGTCACAAGGGTGGTCTCTTCCACCTCTTCTAAGACCTCGGCCACATCTTCAGGGAAGTTGAGGAGCAGCCAGAGTAGGTGGTTCAGCTCGACGTTTCCAACCCATCGAGCGCCGTGGTGGCCGCCGGGGCTGGGGGTGGGCGGGCTGTGGTTCCCGCGGGCAGCGCGGCGCAAGGTGACCTCGGGGACGCCCAGAATGCCAGCAGCTTGCACGATGGCAAGATCCTTCGAGGTCCCCTGGAGACGGTGCAGCATAGGAAGGGCTTCATTCATCGAACGCTGGCGTCCTCCAGCAGAGAGTCCGTTCCGGCGCATGCAGCGTTCCAGGAACTCCACGAACAAGGGCCTAGCACGCTTCATCAGCTCCTCGAAGTGCTCGGCACCCTGGCTGCGGATGTACTCATCCGGATCCTTGGCGTCGGGAACGGAGATGCGCAGGGCTTCCATGCCGGCGTCCAAGAACAGGGGCAGGCTCTTGTCGCTGGCCCGCTGGCCCGCTTCGTCGGCGTCGAAGAGCGCATAGGCGCGGTCCGTGAGTCGCCTCAGCACCTTCATGTGCCCGGGGGTCAACGCGGTGCCACAGGTGGCGACCGTCTCCGGGTAGCCGGCCAGTGCCAAACTAATCACGTCGAAGTAGCCCTCGACCAACAGGACGCGCTTGTTTCGTTGGATGTTTCCACGAGCAAAACTCAGATTGTACAGGGTGTCTGACTTGGTATAGAGCGGGGTCTCAGGAGAGTTGATGTACTTGGGCCCGTCGCCTTCCAAGATCCGCCCACCAAAGGCAATGGGCCGGTCACGCTCGTCCAGAATGGGGATGATTACCCGGCCGCGAAACACGTCGTAGTTGCTGCCCCGGCGCTCGTTTCGCTTGGCCAGACCGGCGCGAATGGCCAGCTCGGTGTCCACCCCCTTGCCGGCCAGATGGTCCAGTAGACTCGTCCAGGAGTCAGGAGCAAAGCCAAGTCGGAAACGATCCCATGTGTCGGCTTCCAACCCGCGGTTCTGCAGATACTCCCTGGCATCCTTTGCCGCAGGCGAGGTCAATAGCTGCATGTGGAACCACTCGCTGGCTACCTTGCAAGCCTCGCGCACGCCGCCCTTCTTGGCGATCGAAGCACGCTCTGCGTGGGTGAGCTTGCGTTCCTCCAACTCCACACCGGCTGGTCCCGCCAGCTCCTTGACCGCCTCGACGAAGGTCACACCTTTGTGCTGCATCAGGAACTTGAAGGCGTCCCCGCCCTCGCCACAGCCAAAGCAGTGGTAGATACCCTTGCTGGGCACCACGTTGAAGCTGGGCGATTTTTCCTGATGGAAGGGACAGAGCCCAACCCAGCTGCCGCCTTTGGACTTGAGGGTCACAAAGCGGCCCACCAACTCGATGAGATCCGTTCTGTCGCGGATCTCCTCGATGGTCTGTCGGGGTATCTCAGGCATCGCTAACAGCTATCCCCTTTGGGTCGTCAGCTGTGAGCTTTGGATCCCTCAGACGGCCTGCGCGTCCGTCTTGGCCGGGAACTGGCGGACCCTTGGGTCGTCAGCAGTTCGGCTCACGTCCGCACCGACAGCTTGGAGCTTCTCGAGCAGGTTTTCATAGCCGCGGTCCAAGTGGTACAGGCGAAGCACCTCGGTCTCGCCCCTTGCAGCCAAGCCGGCCAATACCAAGCTGGCGCTGGCCCGCAGGTCTGTCGCCATGACAGTGGCACCGGCGAGGGGAAGTCCGCCTGTGACCGTTGCCCGGTTGCCGTCGACCGAGATCCTTGCGCCCAAGCGGTTGAGCTCAGGGACGTGCATAAAGCGGTTCTCGAAGATGGTCTCGGTGATGTGGCTCTCACCGTCGGCCATGGTCATCAGGGCCATGAGCTGGGCCTGCATGTCCGTTGGAAAGCCAGGGTGGGGCAGGGTGGTCAGATCCAGAGGTGCGATGCGCTCGGGTGCTTGGACGCGGATGGTGTCGCTGCCCAGGGTCAGCACGCAGCCGGCTTGCCGCAGTGCGGCAATCACGGGGGTCAGGTCCTCCGGACGAACGCCTGTCAGGGTCAGGTCCCCACCGGTAATCGCGCCGGCTACCAGGTAGGTGCCCGCCTCGATGCGGTCGGGCAGGATGCTGTGTGGGGCTGGCACAAGGGTGTCGACGCCCTGGACCAAGAGGGTTCCGGTGCCGGCACCTTCGATCTTGGCGCCCATGCCTTGGAGGTAGCGGGCCAGGTCCACAATCTCGGGCTCGCGGGCCACGCCCTCGATGCGGGACTCACCCTTTGCGAGCACTGCGGCCATCAGGATGTTCTCGGTGCCGGTGACCGTGGGCACGTCGAGCTGGATGTGCGCGCCGTGGAGACGTCCGCCGTCCACGTGGCCGTGCACGTAGCCGCCACTGAGCTCAAAGCGGGCGCCGAGTGCCTCTAGACCCTTGAGGTGCTGATCGATGGGGCGCGTTCCGATGGCGCAGCCGCCGGGGAGGCTGACGTGCGCCTCGCCGCAGCGAGCCAAAAGAGGACCCAGCGCCAGAACACTGGCGCGCATCTTACGAACCAGGTCGTAGGGGGCCTCGCAGAAGCTGACCCGGCTGGTGTCCAGGCGCACATCGTTGCCGTGAACCAAGGAGGGGCAGCCGATTCGGCCCAACAGGGACAGCATCGACGAGACATCTACCAGGGCTGGGACGTTGCTCAGCCGGTGCTCACCGGGGGCCAGTAGAGTGGCAATCAGGATGGGCAGAGCAGCGTTCTTGGCCCCGGAGATAGGCACGGTACCGTTGAGAGGGCGGCCGCCGCGGATGACGATCTTGTCCATGATAGGGCTCCAAGAGGGAGGGGAGCAGACGCTGGAGGAGGCGAGCTGTCCAGGGCGGATCTTCGGACGAAGATCCAGGGGGGAATGCCACGATAGGGCGGCACTCTGGACAGGTCAAGGTCTTCTCTGGGCGCTGCACTCCGGTGAGGGTGTGCTTCGCTAAGAAGCAAGGCCCGTGCCAACTGGCCGCCACAGCTATCATCGGGACATGGCCGCGTCCTCTCTTCTCTCCCGCACCCGCACCTTGGGGCAGTCCGATCTGGACAAGATGGCCCTGCAAGGGGCGGACTTGCGGGGCGTACGCCTGCAGGATGTGGACCTGAGCGGCCGAGAGATGGCTGGTGTCGACCTTCGCCGGGCCACCTTGGTGCGTGTGCGAATGTGTGGATCGGATCTACGAAAGGCAGATTTTCGCGAGTGTGAGCTGCGCTCGGTGGACTTCAGCTCTGCCAATCTTCAGGGGGTGAAGCTGGACCGGGCGCGGGCCAAAGGTCTCGTGCTCCGTGAGGCGGACTTGAGTGGGGCGTCCCTGAGCGGTCTTTATGCACCCCACGCCAACTTCTGCCGGGCGTCTCTGCGCGGCGCGAACCTGCGGCAGGCGAGGTTGGAGTTCAGCCTGGCCTCGTCGGCGGACCTGGGTGCCGTACAAGCGCGAGGTGTGGCCTTGGATGGCGCGCGCATGGATGGTGCCGAGCTGAGCTTCGCTGATCTGTCCAAAGCCACCCTGGAAGACGCGGATCTAAGCGGGGCGACGCTGGAGGGCCTGCGCTTGCGGGGGGCGCGGTTGACTGGCCTTCAGCTCAAGAATGCCCGCCTGGAAGGTCTCGTCTTGGACGGGGTGCGTTGGCCCAAAGATGTGCTCAGCCAAGCTCAACAAGTGGAGCTGGGACTGCTGGCGCCCAAAGTGGAGCCTGTGGCGAGTCCGGCGCTGGACAAGCTCTTGGAGTTGGCCCCCGAGCCAAGTCCGGAGGTGGCACTTGTTCTGGAGCCGGGTGCCTCTCTGGCTGGCGTGGACCTGTCAGGTCAGGACCTGCGAGGGCGAGACCTGAGCGGCGCTGACTTGCAGGGGGCACGCTTGGTGGGGACCGATCTGCGTGAGGCTAAGCTGGACGGAGCCCTTCTCGCTGGCGCTGTTTTGAGTCGCGCCCGATTGGCAGGGGCCTCAATGCGAGAGCTTCGGGGAGCAGGTGCGCAGCTGGTCGACGCAAACCTGAGCGGAGCGGACCTGCGCGGGGCAGACCTCCACGGCGCGGTTCTGGCTGGGGCGCGGCTCACTGGGACGCAGTTGGCGGGAGCGCAGCTGGCCCAGGCTGACCTGCGCGGAGCGGACTTGGCCCAAGTGGACCTGGCGGGGGCTGACTTGCGGGGAGCAGAGTTGGCGGGGGCCGACTTGGCCCAGGCTAGGCTGGGGGGCGCACTCTTGGACATCTCCGATTTGGAGGGCGCCTACAATCTTCGGCCCAGCCAGATCGCTGACCTGCGTGGGGACGGCCCAAGCGACAAGGCGGAGCGCAGCGGTCCGAGCGCCATGGACCGGATGCGCGCAGCAGCGGAGCGGACGTGGGTGCGGGCGAGGCAGGCACTTCCAGGGTGGCCGAGCCTTGATTTGCCTGGGCGCGCAGAGACGCTGCGAGCCTCGCTGCGTCTCCCGCGGCGTCTCCCTCTGGGCCTGCCGCCTCGGCTGGGGCACTCCGGTCGCTCCCGCCCACCGCTCTCTGCACTTCATAGCGGCGCGGATCTGTCCCGTGCCGACCTGCGTGGCCGTGTTTTGGTGGGTGTGAACCTAGCTGGAGCGGACCTACGTGGCGCCTTGATGTCGGGGGTCAAGCTCTCCGGCTCCTCTCTGGCGGGGGCTGATCTACGGGGTGCTCGAATGCAGGGGGCGTCCCTGAGAGGGGTGAGCCTGGCTTCGGCCCGGGTTGGTGGGGTCCACTTGCAGGAGGCTGTGCTTCAAGCTTGTGATCTGCGTGGGGCTGACTTTGCGCACGCCCTCGCTCAAGGGACCCGGTTTGACGGTTGCCAATGGCGGGGCTGCAACCTGCAGGGCGCCAAGCTTGGCGGTGCAGATCTACGCGGGGCGGCGTTGTTGGACGCAGACCTGCGCGGGGCCAGCCTTGATCAAGCGAGCTTACAGGGGGCCGATCTGGACAGTGTTCGGGTTGGGGGGAGTGAGTTTGGCCGCAGCCGGGGCCTAAATGCACTCCAAAGAATTGAGCTCCGGGAGCGAGGAGCGTTGGTGGAGGGGGTCATTTGGGACACCCTCTCGGAGCGCTGGACAGCCTACAAGTTGGCTTGGGTCGAGCGCGCCCTTGCGAAGGAAATGGCCCTCCGGGAGGCGCAGACG
>JBLHMA010000265.1:0-7473 GCA_047621545.1 Cognaticolwellia sp.
GGCGTCTGTGGACGCGACCGGCTCAACTTTCAGCTCCAACGACCGCTACGGCCTGTTCTTGGACAACACCAATGAGCTGGATGGGCTCTTTGAGAACAACACGCTGACCGGAAATGGGGAGCGGCCCATATACATCTCCGGTACCCAAGTGCATCTCTTGGACCCAAGCTCCAGCTTCACGGGAAATGGTGACGACCGGGTCGCGGTCTACCAGGCCACCCTCACCCGCGATGTGACGTGGTCTACACTGGACGTGCCCTACCTGATGCTCGGCGATCTGTTCATCCAGTCGGCCGCGGCGCCCGTGCTCACGATCCAAGCCGGCACAACGGTGGAGTTTGAGAGCGGAGCGTCCATCTGGGCAGGATCAGCGGACGACGGGGGGCTCGTCGCCAAGGGGACCGAGAGCGCGCCCATCCTGTTCACTTCGGCCCAGGATTCGCCTGCGCCCGGGGACTGGGATGGCTTGGTGTTCTACGCCAACTGCGTGGAGGCGTCTTCCATCCTGGAAAACGTGACAGTGGAGTACGCCGGGACCAACGGCTACGGCGCGATCTGGACCCACACCTGCGAGGCGACGGTGACCGACAGCACGGTGCGCTACAGCTCGACGTGGGGCATCTTCCGGCACTACAGCACGCTGAACCTGGAAGGCATCAGCTACCTGGACAATGCCAGTGGTGACTTGCGGTAGGTTGATAGCATTGTTGGGCTTGCTTCAGATGGAGCACGGAGATCTGGGTGAAGCAAGTTCATAATTAGTGGACAAACCATTCGTGGTCGTACTATTTGGTTCAGTATGATTCAAAACAACACGCAGCAAGACACCCCACAAGCCCTGACCCGGTCGAAGAACCCGACCCAGTCTAAGAACCTGAGCCTGGAACACCGCGAGCTCCTCGACGGAGCGTGGTGGCAGGAGCGTATTCCGGCTTGGAAGGATGTCTCGGAGGAGGACTTTAGGAGCGGTCGCTGGCAGCTCCGGAACAGCGTCACCTCGGTCGATGCCTTGCTCAAAGTACTCGGGGATCACGTGGACGAGGGCTTTGGAGAGGACCTACACAAGGGCCTGGGGCTTGCGCCCATGCAGCTGCGACTGACCCCGTACCTGATCTCACTTATCGACTGGCGACAGGCCAAGCTGGACCCCATCCGGCGTCAGTTCCTGCCGCTGGCAAGCGAGGGCCGGGGAGACCACCCTATGGGCCGCCTGGACAGTCTCGGCGAGCAACGAGACTCCGTAGCACCTGGCCTCACCCACCGGTATCCGGACAAAGTTCTGTTGCTCGCGTTGGACGTCTGTCCTGTCTACTGCCGCTTCTGTACCCGGTCTTATGCTGTGGGGGCGGACACCGAAGAGGTCGACAAGCTCTCCTTCGGGGCCAGCCGCCGCAGATGGAGCGAGGCCCTCGAGTACATTGCCAAGACGCCGACCGTGGAAGATGTGGTGATCAGCGGTGGGGACGCATGGCTGCTGTCTGCCAACAAGCTGCGCTCCCTGGGCGAAGAGCTGTTGGCCATCCCCCACATCCGCCGTTTCCGGGTAGCGAGTAAGGGGTTGGCTGTCCTGCCTCAAAAGATCTTGACCGACGAGCCTTGGCTTGAGGCCCTCACGGACATCCGCGAGCAGGCCACCCGCCAAGGGGTGGAGGTGGCGTTGCACACCCACGCCAACCATCCCGCCGAGCTGACCAGTCACACGGCATTGGCGATGGACCGGCTGCGCGAGCGCGGCGTTATCGTTCGAAACCAGGCGGTTCTTCAGCACGGGGTCAACGACGACCCCGAGGTCATGAAGCTGTTGGTGAAGCGCTTGAGCTGGCTGGGTATCCAGCCCTACTACGTGTACACCCACGACATGGTGCCCGGCGTGGAAGCGCTGCGGACTTCGCTGAGTACCGCCATCGATCTCGAGAAGCAGATCCGCGGCGTGACTGCCGGTTTCAACACGCCGACCTTCGTCTGCGATACCTATGGTGGGGGCGGCAAGCGGGGCGTTCATAGTTACGAGCACTACGACCGTGAGCTCGGCGTGGCCGTCTATGGCAGCCCCGTTGTCGACGCCTCGAAGCCCTATTTCTACTTTGATCCTCTGCATGAGTTGAGCCCCAAGGTTCAGCAGGCTTGGCAGGATCCCGAGCGTCGGCGCCGGTTGATGGACACCGTCATCGAGCGGGCAGGGTTTGGAGACGTCAGTTGATGGGTGCGTGGCCACGCCCTGACGACCCCAGCCCTCGTGGGAGCGACATCGATCTGGGTAGGGGGGTGAGTGCCAGGGACGACGTTTACTCCGATAGGATTCGCTGCGATCACCCGAATGCTGGCGTCTCCGCCCGCTGGTTGGTCGCGCGCTTGCGGGAGATGGCCAGGGAGCGTGGTCGCCGACGCTTGGTCATTTTCTGTGGCCGTTCCATGGCCGAAGCCCTCTTCGTGGAAGGGCTAGAACTGGAGGCCAGCATCCCCGGGTACTACGCGGGGTCTGAGGCCTGCTTTGTGCTCGCGGACTGGCCGGGCGGGACCCTTCAGGTCGACGCTGAGGCATTGGCGCCTGTCGATGAACTCATCGCGGGGGCCGTCGCCAAGCGCCGCAGCGGCGCTGTGGTGAAGACCCGCCGGGCCGGGCTTGCCGATGCCCCGGCTATCGCTGCGCTCATCACCCAGTGCTTCGAGCACTATCCGACCCCCAGCGGCGTCCCCAGCTACGTGGCCCAGGCCATCATGGATGGCATCCCGTTTCGGGTCGTTGACCAGGAAGGCGCGGTGGTCGCCTGTGCTTCTGCTGACCTGGTCCGCGCCGCGCACACCGCCGAGCTGACCGACTGCGCGACCCGACCCGACTTTCGCGGCCGCGGCTTGATGCAGGCGCTGCTTTTGGGGCTGATGGAAGACCTCAGCGCGCTCGGCTATGCGACGGCTTATACGCTGGCGCGAGCCCAGGAGCCGGGGATGAACATCGCCTTTAAGCGGCTTGGGTTTGAGTGGAACGGCCGGATGGTGAGCTCCTGCCGGATCGGATCGGGGCTCGAAGACATGAATGTGTGGTCGCGGGTTCTCTGAGGGGGACCGAACTCCTGCCCCATGGCCAGCCCTGTCGGCATCGATTTTCGGCTGTCTGCCCTTAGACGTGCCGCAGGGCATCAATTGGCTCCATCCTGGCCGCCTGCCGCGCCGGATACCAGCCAAAGACCACCCCGACCATGGCCGAGAAGGCCACGGCCCCAAGGGTGACTTCGACGAGGAGCTGGGGCATCACGCCCCGCTCCAGGGCGACGGGCCCCCCTAAGGAGTCTCGACCGGTTTAGCTGCGTGTCCTCGACCTGCCGTGACCCAGTAAATTCCATACAGGATGACGGGGGCCAGTATCCCTGGCAGGGCCTTGAACACCGAGTCCGACCAAGGTGAGGCGCCCCAAGCAAAGACCACCGCCACACCTGTGCCCATCATGAGCAGAGCGAGCCAGGTCGGGAGTGGCTGCTTGGCCAAACGGACGAGCAGCACGGGACCGAGCGAGGCGGCCAGGGCCGACCAAGCGACCAACACCAGAGAGAAGACGCTGGCGCTGGCACCCAGGGCGATGAGCAGGGCCACGCCCGCAACCGCGAGGGTGGCGATCTTCGAGGCCGAGTAGGACTCCTTGAAGCGCGGAGAGATGTCCTGGGTGATGGCCGCCGAGCACGAGAGGATCTGGGAGTCCGCTGTGCTCATGGTGGCCGCAAACAGACCGGCGAGCATCACGCCGATGAGCACCGGGGGCATGACCTGAACGGCGAGCTGTGGCAGCGCGCCCTCGCTGGCCATGGTGAAGGCATCTCCGCTAAGGCCAGCTGCCAGATCAGGCATAAGGACGCGGGCGTAGAGCCCCACGGCCATGGCCATGAGGCTAAAGAAGATGTACCAGCCAAAGTAGATGTTTCGGGCCTTGCCGATGTTGGCGGAATCGTCGATGGCCATGAAGCGCACCAAGATGTGGGGCTGCCCGATGGTGCCCATGCCTGCGAAGACAAAGCCGATTGCGTAGAGACCGATGCCCAGGCTCAGGTCCCGGGGGAACAGCTCGATCAGCTTGGGATCGATGCCATCCAGTGCGGCGAGGAGGGGCACAGGGCCGCCAACCTGCATGTAGCAGATGCCCACGAGGGTGGTCATTGCACCGACCATCACGATGGACTGGACGGCGTCGGTCCAGATGGAGGCTCGGATGCCACCAGACATGGAGTACACGGCCACGATGACCACGCCCATGACCGAGCCCAACCAGATGGGCCAGTCAAACAGTGCGTTGAGGGTGATGCCGCCAGCCTTGAGCTGGGCGGCCGCGTAGCCTCCCAGGAAGATGAAGGTCAGCAGCCCGGCAGCGATGGCGATGGGCCTGTTGACCTTGCCGTTGTCGTCGGTCGCCAAAAGGGCGGGCACGGAGTTTGCGCTGACGGCCTCGCTGCGATCTCGCACGCGGCGGTGGACCCAGAACCAGGTCAGCAGGTCGCCCAGAATCCAGCCGAATGTGATCCAGACGGCCTCCACGCCCATCCGCCAGGTAAAGCCGATCAGGCCGATGAACATGTAGCCGCTGTTGTTGGTTGAGACGGCCGAGAGGGCCACCAGCCAGGGATTCACGCCCCGGCTTGCAACCAGGTAGTCCTCTGAAGTGGTCTTCATCTTCCGGGCGCTGAGGATGCCGACAGCGGTGAAGAGCACCAGGAAGGAGATGAAGGTCGCTGTGATGATCAGGCTGGTGCTCATTGGCCAGACCCCTCAGCATCGGAGCGCAGCGTCTCGCATCCAAGGGATCGGAGCTGTTTCGTGTGTGTGTAAATCATTCGCCAGCATACTACTTTTGCATGGCGCAAACACGGTGCCGTCTTCGCAGGGGGCGAGCCGGTGCCAGTCCTGTAGGCCGACTGACCCGCCCAAGGAGCCGGGGATGGAGGCTTTATGAGTTGCAAAAAGTGAGACTTAGGTGTGCGAATTAAGGGGTCTCTTTTCCATCTTCCGAGACATATGCTGTAGTCACCAACCCGGAGCACCCCATGACGACCGCTACCTCAACCGCCCCCCGCCTTCTCATCACCAAGGACACCATGGTCTCCGACATCCTGGAGGAGTACGGCGACATTGCAGCTCTGATGGAGGTCCTCGGAGTGAAGCGGGCCGGTGGACTGGCCCTGCGCAAGGTTCTCGGTAAGCTGCTCACGGTGGAGCGGGCAGCCATCGTGCACCGGGTTCCCCTCGACGAGTTCCTGACCATGGTGCAAGACGCCGTAGGTCAGGGCCCCACCGCCGAAGGAGGGGTCCGGTGACGCGTGTGCCCAACATCCCCGACGACCCAGAGTTCTCGGGCCTAAAGGGTCGCTTCTTTGCCTGGTTCCTCACCAGCCCGCTGCGGGGCCTGCTTGAGTGGAAGATGGGTAGGCCGGAGGAGCGCTTGCTTGAGCTGCTTGAGTTGAGCGGCGATGAGCAGGTCCTGGATGCCGGCTGCGGCTCCGGCTTTCACACCTTGTTGATCGCGGAGCGGGTGTCCGAGGGGCATGTGGTGGCCACCGATGTCTCCACCGCGATGCTCGACCGCCTGCGAAAAGGTGCTGCGAGCCAAGGTCTCACGGAGCGCATCAGCCCCTTGCTGGCCGACAACCTTGCGCTGGAGATGGCCGATGCAAGCTTTGACCGGGCCATCAGCGCTGCCGTATGGCACCACCTCGATGACCCCCAGCAGGCTGCTCGGGAGCTCCACCGGACGCTCAAACCGGGCGGGCGCGTGGTGGTGAGTGACGTGGAGATCGCAGCCCAAGAGAAGGCGGTGGCCGGCCTGGAAGGGCACGACATTGCGTTCGGCACCCAGGACATGCGCCGCTGTTTAGAGGGCGCGGGGTTTGTGGACGTCAGCGTGGAGATGCTTGGCAAGTGGGTGATCGGATCAGGCCTAAAGGCGGGCTAACGTCGACCCAGCTAAAAGCCCCCGGCCGCTTTTCGGCGGACCAACTCCGCATTCAGCTCCTCGTAGATCGCCAGCAATTCTGCGTCCTCGGTCGGCAGCAGGTTGTTCGTCTCCCACGGATCCTCGCTGGTCTTGAACAGCAGGCGCGCGCCGTTCTCGAAGTGCAGGAGTTTGTAGTCTTGGTTTGCCAGCGTCCATCCGTTGTTGCCTTTGAGGGGGTCCGCCAAGTACCCGCTAAAAACGTATTCCTTTCCCGAGGCCACACTGGGGTCGGCCAGAGTGCCCAACAGGCTCACCCCCTGGGCTTGCTCGGGGACCGGAAGATCCCAGTAGTCCATCAGCGTGGGCAGCAGATCTGTGGCGTCCGTGATGCCGGCAGCGACCTGGCCCTGAGCCACTCCTGGGCCGGCGACCACAAAGGGGATGCGGATACCTCCCTCGAACAAGCTGGCTTTTCCCTTTGCCGGAACCACTGGGTCAACGACAACATCGTTCTCAGTGCCGTTGTCGCCGACGAAGAAGATCAAGGTGTTGTCCAGCTCACCCCGGGTCTCGATGTGGTCGATGAGGCGGCCCATCTCGCTGTCCAGAGCCTCTAGGGCGGCGACATAGCAAGCGCGGCTCTCACCAGGAGGACAGTCCCCAGTCGGCCCGAGAGTGCTGTCGGTGTGAAGCGCCTCTGGGGGGACGTGGTAGGGGGGGCGTGGGGCGTTGAAGGCCATCCACATCAGCCAAGGACCTTCCTGCTGATCCACCCAGATCACCGCGTCGTCCACCAAGCTGGTGGTGGTGTAGGTGGTGCTGATTCCGGTCAGCCCGTTCTCGGTGCGCTGCCAGCTCCAGTAGCTCTGTACGCCGCCGGTCAGGAGCCCGCTGAAGTGCTGCCAGCCAAAGTGATTGGGGGTCGCGGCGCCTACCCCAGGGTCATCGCCCAGGTGCCACTTGCCGAAGCTGGCGGTCGCGATGCCAGCTTCGGATGCCAGCGTAGCGAGCGTCACGGTGCCGTCCGGTAGAGCCGGTGCGCCCGCGGTATGGGCACGCAAAACACCGTGAATCGCCGGGTCGGTGCCGCTGAGCATCGTGGCCCGGGTTGGAGAGCAGATGGGGGTGGTCCACGCGCGCTCGAATCGCACCCCGCGGCTACAGAGCAGCTCCACGTTGGGCATGCGCACCGGGTCGCTGCTCAGGTTGTAGCAGGCCGCTGAGTCCAGACCCACATCGTCGGCGATCACCACCAGGACATTGCCGATCTCGGGCGCCTGGGTGTCGTCCGGATCGCTGTCTTTGGTGTCTTCGCTGTCTTCGCTGTCTTCGCTGTCTTGTTGGGTCTCCTGGGGCGCCGGTCTTGTACAGCCCAGGAGGCCGGACAAACCGGGCAGTGTGCCCCAGGGCAAGAGCAGACTGAGGGGGAGTGCGCTGAGGACCATGCGGGCTCCTGAGGGTTTTCAAGCGGAGATCTGAGCTTTGCTGAGTATCGCAGACCCCGCCCCGGAGGTGACACCGCGGTGGAACCCTTTTATTATGGGTTATGACCTACAATA
>JBLHMA010000266.1:0-7469 GCA_047621545.1 Cognaticolwellia sp.
TGCGGCCGTCCAAGTCCGCCATGATGCGGTTCATGTAGGCGAAGAACTCGCCGAAGTGCAGGCTCTGACGGTTGATCTCTTGGTGATTGTCCCAACCCTCTGAGCACCAGCCCTCGTAGGCGATCATTCCGCAGCGGGTCAGACCACGCTCGAAGCAGTCAAAGATCGTGGCCGCGTCCGCACCAATGTCCCGCTCGCACCCCCCGCTGATGGGGTCCAAGTTCAGGTCAGATCCCAGGGCTTGTAGGCGCGCTTGGGCCTTTAGGGCGGTGCTGTAGCGGGTGTAAAAGTCCGCCTCGGCCGGTGTGGCGGCTTGCTCGGCCAAGGTGCCAAGGCGCTGGGCAAGGTAAGCGTCCTCAATGGCCTCGCTCGAGGGGGTGATCACACCCTGGTCCCGCTCTGAGAGGGCCTCGCCTGAGAGCAGTTTGGGTAGCTGGCCGTTGTCTCCAACCCGAACGACCTGGTCGCCATAATTGGCATTGAATGCCGACCCTGCCATGACCAAGTGCGGTAAGAGTGGGCTGTCTGTAGCGTTGGCTGCCAGGATGCTGGGCCAGTCGTCGTAGGCGCCGTCCCCAAAACCGGTCAGAGCGATACGCCGGCAGCGCTCGTGGGTGATGCTGGGCACCGACATGCCGTTCAGAATGGCGCAGCGGTCTCCGTAGGCCTCAAAGAACTCCCGCACCGTGCTGCGCTCTGGGTGGTCCACAAACGGGAGCCCCATAGCCTCAGATGCAGTCGCCTCGGGTTCGTGATCCACCTTGCCCAGCAGCTCCGGTGCAAAGACGAAAGGCGCGTCCCATCCCCCCACGCAGTGGATGAATACGAAGCGGCGAGTGGAAGCGCTTGGGGCGGCGAGTGCGCGGGTGGGAAAAGCCAGCGCGCCAGCACCCAAGCCCAACAGATGGCGGCGGGTCAGCAGCATGACTCCATTCTACCGACTGGCTTGAGGCAAGGGGCGATTGATCTGTCCACTCAGGGGTTACTATGCAGCTTCTGTGACCTGGCTCTTCCTGCTCGCCTCTGGCACCCCTTCCGCCACCAAGGCCACCGCGTCCCGACCCCAGGCCGCCCAAAACCTGGCGGCCCGGGTGGGTACGACCTGTGGCAACCCCTACGGCGTCGCAGAGATCGCGTTTACTTTCGAGGTCTGGGTAGACGGCGAGAGGGTGATCCAGCGCAGTCACGAGTGGTTCCCCCGAGAGAGCCGGGCCATCATCCGCTTTGACGGGCACCAGGTCGAGCTCACCCAGCTCTACCCCTACATCGCCTCTGAGGCGCCGCAAGAGCTGGCCATCGCCGCATACCAGCACTGGGTCAACGACAGCTACTGGCTGCTGGCTGCGTGCAAGGTTCAGGACGACGGGGTGGAGACCAGCCTGGACGAAGAAGGACGCTTGAGCCTTCGTTTTGATCCAGGTGTGGGGCTGAGCGCCGGGGACCAATACTGGATGAGCGTGGACCGCCGGGGTCGGGTTCAGGACTGGGAGTTCGAGCTGGAAGGGGGCCGTCACGACCGTTTTTCCTGGGTGGGCTACAAGCGCTTTGGGCCTCTCTTGCTCTCCACCCGCCGCATCAGCACCGACGGGCACACTCTGGTTCGCTTTGAGAACGTGCGCGTGCGCTAAGGTGCCCCGACTCAAGTCTTGGGGTGATGGATGCATAAGAAGTGGTTGGTGGTTGGAATCGCGGCGTTGGCTCTGGCTTGCGGCGGCGGCGGCTTGAGCGCTCTGAGTGGCGGCAGCTCGCAGGCCCAGGCCATGTGCGACTACATGGCCGTCGAAAACGAAACCGAGTGCGCCAGCGTGGCGGTGGGCAGCACGGCCACCGTTGGGGACTTTCAGATCCAGGTGCTCAGCACCGGGCTCTGGCCCGGCCAAGACAGCCTGCCGGCCATCAAGAACATGGATGAGCGCTCGGCCATGAAGAAGGTGGGCAGCAACATGGTCGCCGTGCACCTCCAGGTCACCAACACCGCGCCGGTCAAGTCCAAGGCTGACTTTAACGTTCGCTTGATCGATGGCGGTGGAAACCGCGCCTTTGCCGGTCCATACAACGGTGGGCTCTACCGAGAAGAGATGGGTGTGAGCACCCCCTTCGGCGACGCCTATGCCGCTGGCGAATCTCGAATGGCCGCCATCGTCTACGCGGTGGCCCCTGAGCACGTCGCCGGTAGTCTGATTCAGCTGACCCGCACCGAGAAGATGCCCGACCCCCAGGACCCTCGGGGACGCATCAAGTCCTTTGTGGTGCAGCAATTCGTCCTAGACCTGGGTGGGCCCACTGCGCCCTGACGGATTTCTCCCAAGGTCTTAGACCCCCGGGGACACGAACCCGGAGTTCCCATGCCTGAGATGACCTACAAGCGCCTTGGCGGCAGCGGCCTAAAGCTGTCCACCTTCTCCATTGGGAGTTGGGTGACCTTTGGCGGCCAGCAAGACATGGACACCTCCAAGCAGTGCCTGCTCGCTGCATACGAAGCCGGCGTAAACTTCTTCGACAACGCCGAGGCCTACGCTGGCGGCCAAGCGGAGATCGTGGTGGGCGAGGTGCTCAAGGATCTCAAGCGCAGCGACTTGGTTATCAGCTCCAAGGTTTTCTGGGGCGGCGAGGGTCCCAACGACACGGGCCTGAACCGCAAGCACGTCACGGAAGCCTGCCACGCTGCGCTCACCCGCCTGCAGACCGACTACTTGGATCTGTACTTCTGTCACCGCCCGGATCCGGACACCCCGATCCTGGAGACCGTGCGGGCGATGAACACCTTGATTCAGCAAGGCAAGGTTCTGTACTGGGGCACCAGCGAGTGGACCCCCGAGCAGCTCACCACCGCCTTTGAGCTGGCCGACAAGTACAACCTGGAGCCGCCGACCATGGAGCAGCCCCAGTACAACCTGTTCCACCGCGACAACGTGGAGAAGGACCTAGCCAAGCTTGTGACTGAGCGCGGTTTGGGCACTACCATTTGGAGTCCTCTCTCCAGTGGTTTGCTGACCGGCAAGTACGACGACGGCATTCCCGCCGACTCCCGTCTGGGTCAGGTGGAGTGGCTCCAAGAGCTGGTTCTGCTGGAAGGCCGCGCGGAGAAGGTCAAGGGGCTCAAGAGCATCTCGGATGACCTGGGCTGCACGCGTGCGCAGCTGGCCTTGGCCTGGGCAGCAACCCACCCGCATGTCTCGACCGTGATCACTGGAGCGAGCCGGGTCTCGCAGGTGCATGAGAACCTGGCGGCCTTGGATGTGATTCCGAAGATCACGGCAGAGGTTCGGACTGCGATTGAGGCCACGTTGGCTTAGTTTTCTGAGCTGTTCCAAGCCGCTGGGCTCCTGTGGAGGCCCGTATAGACTGGCTGCTATTTGCCGGGCTCCATCGGACTCGTGCCGCTGCCCCGGAAGCTGACGAAGCCGTCGGTGCAGTAGAGCTCGAATTCATGCAGGTTCTCCGATGGCGTGTAGACCATCATGGGGGTCTGCAGCGGTCGCCTCCCTTGCTTGGCGTGCGACAGCTGCTCGGGAAGGCGCCCGGTTGCCTGGGCGTGGTTGAGAAGCTCGAGCCGAAGGGACTCTGATTCAATACAATGCTGGTTGTAGACCCGGTGACCTTGGTTCAAGACCCGTGAGCCAGTGGAATGCACCTGGCCTGAGTCTGCCTGCGACGCCTTGCCCCGGTGTACCCCGTGGTGCAACGGGATAGCGTGCCGCCTCGTAGTGGAGGCCGCGCATGGAGTCCCTGGTAATCGGTGCCCTGGTGGGCCTTGTGATCGTGTTCATCGTCAGAAAGGTCTTCGTCAAGGCTGTCCCAGCGGCAGAGGTGCAGGCCCTCTTGGATGCGGGTGCGATGCTGGTAGACGTGCGCAGCCCAAGCGAGTTCTCCGGCGGTAGCCTGAAGGGTGCCAAGAGCATGCCGATGGGCTCGCTACCCAAGGGTTTGGACAAGTCCGTGCCCATCGTCGTGTTCTGCGCGTCCGGTATGCGCAGCGCGAAGGTGGCCCGGGACTGGTCAAAGCAGGGTTTCCAAGTGACGAATCTGGGCAGCATGGGTGCTGGCAGCGGCTTGAAGCTCTGAGCAGGCCCCATCGCCCGGTGTGCTGGGCTACAGTGTGGCCATGAACGCGCCCCAATCCCACAGCCCAACCGACGCGCAGCTCGACCGCCTGGCTCCCGCTGAACGTTGGGGCTTTAAGCTTGCCGACCGCGTCCACCGCCACGCCCGCTGGGCGGCTGTCGGCTGGAACTCTACGGTCATGGTCGGAGTCACCTGGCTGACCTGCAAGCGCCGCTTGCATGTCGCTGGCCTGGACAACCTGCACGCCTTGGACCCCAAGCGCGGCATCTTGCTGGTGGCCAACCACCGCAGCTTCTATGACTTCTTCACTATCTCCTGCGTGCTCTTCAACTGGACCCCGCTCCAGCGGCACGTGCTCTTTCCCGTGCGCAGCGACTTCTTCTACGACTCCCCGATTGGCTGGGCCGTAAACTCCGTGATGAGCGGCATGGCCATGTTCCCGCCCATCAAGCGCCAGCGCTCGGCTGCCCAGTGGAACCGCTATGCCTTGTCCCGGTGCAGCCACGAGCTGCAGAACAACGGTGCTGTGGTCGGCATGCACCCGGAGGGGCGCCGCTATCCAAAGTCCGACCCCTTCGCGGTGCACAAGTGCCAGCCTGGCGCAGCGCGCGTCGCTCTGGATGCCCCGGACACCCAGGTCGTTCCCCTCTTCCTGAGCGGCGTGACCAATGATCTGTGGCAGGAGTTTCTGTGGAACTGGTTCGATCCAGAAGCGCATCCCATTGGGATTGCTTTTGGGGCGCCGGTTCCAATGGATGACCTGTGTTCCAAGCCCAAGGACGACGCGGAGTCCGAGTCACAGATTCGGGTTGCGCGTATGCTGACCCAGCGGATTGCCGAGGCACTAAAGGTGCAGGCCGAGGCGTGTAGGGAGATCTTGGAGAAGGTGAGCGAGCAGGTAAAAGTCGCCTAAGTTGGCGGAATGGTTCGTTGACGTCGGCGTGTGCGATCGCTACCCTGGGGTCGAGGTGTTCAAGTGTTCCCGCTCCTACTGGTGTCCCTTGCACATGCAGAACCCATCAAGTGGACTGCGATCGGCGGCGTGGAGAGCTTGGAGTCGGAAGTGTACTTGGCTGAGCTCCAGGCTGCCGCAGACGTCTGGACCATCGAGCTAGAGGAGTGCGGCGAGTTGGCGCTCTTTGAGTGGACCGACGATCTGGGCGAAGCAGAGCTTGTGATTGAGACCGTCGATGATCTTGAAGTGGAATTCATGTGGTCGGACTGTCCAGCAGATGAGACCTGCTGGATCCAAATAGCTCAGGGGGGCCCTTGGGGTCTGCTACCCGATGCATCGGCAGACTGTTTTGGGCTGTACCCTGTGCGAGCAGTCATTGCCCACCAGATGGGGCATGCTCTTGGGCTTCCACATACGGCCGAAGATGGAGAATGGGTCGTCGATAGCGCGATCCTGAATTCGCTTATGTACTGGGTTGGGAGAACATGTCCCACGGAGGTCAAGCTCAACGAAGCTGACATGGCGCTCTTTGACCCCTTCAGGGTCGAGCCGAGCTGGTGGGATGGCGTTGCGGACGGTGGCAGTCTTTGGGTGCCTGCCGGAGAGCAGGTGGAGCTGAGCGTGGTCGGACCGCCCATTCTGGATGTTTCGTGGTGGGTTGGCGGAGAGTCCGTCGGGAACGGTGCGAGTCTTGTGGTGGGCCCCATCGACGAGAGAACCTCTGTCGAAGCGTTCGTGCGCTATGACCACGGTCTGTGCGATGAGATGGACCACGAGCTCTTCCTTTCCCTGTATACGGGCCCTGAGCAGCAGGGGGACATCTACCCTCCAGAGAGCACCGAGCCCGATGGATGCGGATGCAGTGCGCTTCCAAGTCAGCGGCCCTCCTTCCTGCTTCCCTTTGGCGTGTTGCTGCTTGGACTGTGTGTGACCCGGCGAGCGATTGCTCAAACGTAGCGATAGGCTCAATGGTGCATGAACCAGAGCCTACGGTATTTCGACGGGAGGCCGTCCTTTGGGGACGACCAGGAAACCAACGGAACTCCGTAAGTTGAACGACTCGCGAGCCTACTACCCGGCTATTTTGGCCGCATCGCTCAGGATAGTCCTGGACTGTCGCACGCTCGGAGTTTTACCGGAGTTGCTGCAGCAGGCTGAACGCCAGGGGGTCGCAGGGGGCCTCTTCACACAGGCTGGGCTTGATGCGATGAAGGCGGAGCTATGAAGCGGTGCGATACACCAATGGCCTTTTAGGTGTCGAGCGCCTTCGATGCCTCTCGGTGGTCTATAATTCTCCGTGGCACTTAGAAAACGCCAAGGGTCTAAAGAAGCCATAGAACTACTCTCCGACTGTCGAAACCACCTGAAGGACCTTCCGTTCGTGCTGTCCAGCGCGACGGAGCCACCTGGAGACGGGGAACTGAGCTTGGAGACCCCAAACGAAGTAGATCAGGAACGTGGGTGCGGATAGGACGGTTGGCGAGTACGCTCAATGCGTGGCACCTGCTGGAGGCCAACGTGTCGAATACTGCCCAGAAGCTGGAAGCCTCTCTCACGCCAATTGGAGTTCCTGAAGACCAACGGGAGGCAGTCGCACGCCTCCTAGAGTTTCTTCAGGCGTCCCCTGAAGGGGATGCCTTGCACTTGGTCGCGGGCGGCGGTTCTCGAGGCGACGTCCCGGCAGCTGTTGCGATTCTCCTTGGCCACATCGTTGAGACCTTGGCAAGTGGACAGTCCGTGGCCCTTGTGCCCGTGTCTCGGGAACTCACTACCCAACAAGCCGCAGACCTCCTGAATCTCTCCAGGCAATACCTGGTGCGCCAGCTGGATGCCGGTGTCCTGCCCTTCCGGATGACAGGAACACACCGTCGACTCAGTCTCGAAGACGTTCTGGCCTACAAGACCGTCAGGGAGCAGGGAAGAAGGCAATCACTCAATGAGCTTTCAGAGCTGACTCAGGCTTTCGAAGGCTACGACGAGCTCGAGCGGGCCGACTGAGGCGTGGTGAATCCGAAGGTCGTCCTCGATGCCAACGTTCTGTATCCCTTCACTCTCCGAGACACACTGCTTCGCTCGGCGGAGGCGGGCCTCTGCCGAGTCTACTGGTCGACTGAAATCCTAGACGAGGCCGCCAGGAACTTGGTCGCGGCGGGTCGGATGTCTGAGCCACAGGCCGAGCGGCTCTCCGCAATTATGGGGTCGGCCTTTCCAGAGGCAGCCGCGTTAAAGAGACCGCCCGTCAGTTTGGACGAGCTGCTCTATGGCCTTGGGAAGACTGTTCCTGGCTTTGTTGGTCAGGTTCAGCAGCTCTTGTCTGAGGTCGAATGACTCCCTCAAGAAGCCAGAGCCGCTCTCACCAGATGGGAGAAGAGTACTTCCCATGTGGGAAGAGCTCGGACCGAAGGGATGAGAGGAATCGGTATCGGTATATTGGGGTGGAGAGGGATGA
>JBLHMA010000267.1:0-7447 GCA_047621545.1 Cognaticolwellia sp.
GCTCTGGCCCAGGCGCCGGTGACCTTCGAGGCGACCGGGCGCGCGTACCGCTTGCGCTACAGCTCTCAGGCGCCATGGGACCAGCTGCCCATCCAGGTGCTGCTTGAAAAGCCCGTGGCGGAGGCGGAAGTTGAGCCCATCATGGCCGCCTGGTATCAGTCCGGCTTTGACGGCCGCTTTGGCACCAAGGAAGGCGGCCGCTTCCACTACATCTCCGACCCCATCGTCTGCAGAGACGGACACGGGGTGGTGTTCAATGTGGATCTTGGCCGGGCCAACCTGCAGTGCATGGAGCACCTGCTCTCTCAGTTCGACGCACTGCATCAGAAGGTGGGCGTGGTCGAGGTCTTGTTGGGCCGCGGCTCGCTGAGTCCTCTAGCGGCTCAGGACTAGCACAGCGCCGTTGGCCTGGACTATTTCGGCAACTCTGGGGTCGGGCTCAGGCCGGGCACATACTCGGGGAACATTGGCGCTCCGGGCGCGACACGCTGGAGGAAGGCCCATGTCTGCTCTGCGGCGGCCAAGTCTCCAAGTGCCAGCTCCGTTCGTGCGCGTGCAGCCAACAGAACGGGGTCCTCGCGCGAGGCCAGGTTGACCCTGGACAACACCGCCATGGCGTCTTCGGGGCGTTCCAAGGCCAGCAGTACAGCGACCCGCAGACCAACCGCTTCGGGAACGGACATGCGCGGCTGCTTGGACTCTTCCAGGAACGCTAAGGCGAGATCTGGATCTTGAGCTGCCAGTGCTCGGCGCGCTTGCACCATCGAGAGTCGCTGGGGTGGAGAGGCGCTCTCGTCTCTCTCGGCCAAGAAGATGTAGGCATCGGCGCGCGTCAGATCCCCTTCGTCCAGGGCCACCTCCGCTGCAAAAGCAAGCAGTCGGGGCTCGCTTGGGCGGATGGCCATGCCGAAATACACCAGCTCCCACGCCTGGTCCAGGGCACCGACGGAGCGGTAGTCCTGAATCGTGGCGACCACGGCAGTCAGCTGCGCGCCCTCGCTTAGATCGGGCTGCAGCAGGCGCTCGCGGTGTAGGGAGGCAGCCTCGTCGCCACGGCCCAATGCGCGCAGAGCCTCTGCCTGTCGGGCAAGACCTGCGGTCGGATAAAGATCGGTCCCATTCCCGCGCTCTAGGTGGCCCAAAGCGTCGCCATAGCGGCCTTCAACAGCGTAGGCGAGACCTGCCAGGGTGTTGAGGTGGGGGTCGTTTGGGCTCTGTTCTAACTTGGGGCGGAGGGTGCGCAGTGCACCCAGGCCTCGACCCTGCTTGATGAGTCCCAGCTCCCGCGCAGGGGCCCGTGCCCAAGCCATGGGGGAGAGGGTGGCAAGAAGTGTTAGCAGGGGCAAGATAGGCCGCATGAGCGCGCCCTAACCCGAAGGGAGCGTGGCATGTCGTTGTTGTTGTGGTTGGCTTGTACGGGCATGGAGCCGACGCCCTCAAACGCTGTGCCCAAGCCCTCGCTTTTGCTGGTGACTCTGGACACCACCCGGGCCGACGCCCTGGGCGCTTACGGGCATGCCGGGGCCAAGACGCCCAACTTTGACGCGATGGCCGATGCCGGTGTGCGCTTTGACCGGGCCTACGCCACGGTCCCGCTGACCACACCCTCACACGCCTCCATGCTCACCGGCCTGTACCCAACTCGCCATGGCATCCACAACAACGGAGACGCCATCCTGAAGGAGGAGGTCGATACGTTGGCGGAGATCCTGAAGGGCGAGGGCTACCGGAGCGCCGCTTCGGTCTCCGCTTTCGTAACGACGGCGACCTGGAATCTGGATCAGGGCTTTGACGCCTACTTCGACGACGTGCGCCGCAGCAAAGGCTCTCGTTGGGAATACGAGCGTCCGGCCGACGAAGTGGTGAGCGACCTGGAGACCTGGTTGCCCACCGGGGAGGAACCCTTCTTTGCCTGGGCCCACTTCTACGACGCCCACGGCCCCTATGAGGACCGAGACGACTTCCAGTTGGCCACGCCCTACGACGAGGAGATCGCCTTTGTCGACACACAGCTTGGTCGGCTGATCGAGTCTGCCAAGGCTCAGGCCGGCCCAGGAGGCCTTGCGGTGATCTTGGTCGCAGACCACGGAGAGGCCTTTGGGGAGCACGGCGAGAACGGCCATGGCCTATTCCTCTACGACGCCACAATGCGCATTCCCTTTGTGATCGTACCGCCTCAGGCGCTGAGCACCGGAGTCGCCGTGGATCAGGCGGTCTCAAACGTTGATGTGATGCCCACGGCCCTGGGACTGCTCGGACTCACCCCGCCAGCGGACCTGGACGGTCGCGATCTTAGCGGGGCCACCTCGGGCAGCTTGATGCCGCGGGGGCCCGTCTACCTGGAGTCCGAGTTGGCCTCCCAGCGCTTCGGATTCCACCCGGAGTTGGCCATCGCGGACCAAGCCATGAAGCTCTTTGACACCCCGAGCGCTCTGCTCTTCGACTTGGCAATGGACCCAGGAGAGCTCCAGGACGTCTCTGCCGGGCACCCGGAGACCGTCGCCAGGCTCCACGCATTTCGAGAGGAGGTCTGGGCGGCGCGCGAGAGCGGGCAGGCGGCGGCGATGAGCCCGGAGCTAATGGAGCAGCTCGCGGCCTTGGGCTACGTGGGCGGGGCTGCTGTCGACGTGGATCTGAGTACGGCACCGGATGCCAAGGACATGGGCGCCGTCATTCGCTCGGTTGAGGGAGCAAAGCAGCTCTTAGATGCCGGCAAATATGCCGAGGCCATCAATGTCTTCAACGCAATCCTCGTTGACCAGCCTCACCTTGGCGAGGTGCTTACGGGGCTCGCACGGGCCCAGATGGCGCTGGGCAAGGATGCCGAGGCTGAGGCGACCTATAGACGGGCCATCGAACTGCAGCCGTCCAGCACGGTCCTGCGATCCAACTTGGCCCAAGCGCTAGCGGCCCAAGGGCGCCTGCAGGAAGGCTATGACCTGATGGCGTCTATCCATCAGCAGGTCCCCGGAGATGAGCTGGCCCGCGCTGGAATGCTGAAGATGGCCATCGACCTGGATCGCCACCAGGAGGCCGTGAATATGGGGCTGGCTTGGCTCAAGGAAGACCCGGAGCAGCGCACCACCCAGGCCTTTACCGGTATTGCCCTGGTGCACTTGGGGCAGCTTGACCAGGGCAAGGCCCTTCTCCAAGCGAGTCTGATCGATGGGCAGCCCCGGCAGCTGGTTCACATGGCCCTGGCGCGCGTGGCGCAGGCCCAGAAGGAGCAGGCGACGGCACGGGGACACTATGAGGCGGAGTTGGCGTGGTTTCCGCAGAACAAGTCCGTACGCCGAGAGCTGGCGTCTCTCTGTATGAGCACCCAGGACTGGGCTTGCGCACGAGACAACTACGCGAAGCTCGCGGAGATGGCACCAGAAGGTCCTCCAGCGGCCCTGCGGTTGATGTGGGCTCAGGCCCTCTTCAACCTCAAGGAGTACGAGCAGGCACGTGCGGTGCTCAACCCAGCGCTGAAAAAGAATCCTGGCGCGGCGCTGCTGCTCTTGCATGCCAACCTGTTGGCAAAAGAAGGCAAGGGCGAGGAAGGGAAACAGGTCTTTGAGAAAGCCCAGGCGCTCAAAGTGATCGAGGTCGAGGCCGCGCGTAAAGCCGCCAAGGCCCGAGCCAACAAGGAGCCAGCAGGGCCAAAGGTTCCCGGTCCGAGCAAGGCCCCCCAGGCGCCATAGGGATCGATTTCAGCCCGTACGTCGTCGGTTCGCGCCTTGGCCGGATGGGTGTGACCCGGAGCCTGGGCCCCGTGCCCCAGAGTAGAAAACCCCCGCCAAGAGGCGAGGGTTTCCTTCTCTTCCAGTGCAGCCGCTCTACTTGGAGACGGTCGCGCTTCCGGTGTAGAAGCTGGTGTAGTAGCCCGTGTACTCGGGGTAGTACTCGCCGGCGTAGTAGTAGTCCAAGGCGCCGTTGTTGTCGTAGGTGAAGCTGCTGCCGTCGAAGGACGCGCCCCACAATGCGTACCAAGTTCCGCCGTAGTCGTACATCAAGTAGGGACCGTAGCCCTGGTAGTCGGTGCTGAAGCCGTACCCGAAGGCGGAGTCGGCCATGTAGCCGGAGCAGTCGCCACCGGGGCTGTTGTCGTAGGACGAAGCAGCGTCGTAGGTCAGCGCAACGTCAAATGCGAACTCGCAGTCGGCGCAGGTGTCGCGGTAGGTACCGGCGACGTCCCAGACGACTTCGCAGTCGTAGTCGCCGGGGGCTTCCTTGCCGATTCCGTAGGTGAAGCTCTCCAGACCGGTGTAGCTCTTGTAGTCGTGAGGCACGTCGGCGTCGGCGTCGGAGTCCGCATCGGAGTCCGCATCAGCGTCAGCGTCAGCGTCAGCGTCAGTATCGGCGTCGCCCTCGGCCCAGGTGTCACCAGTCTCCTCGGTCTTGTCAGAGATGCAGGCGGTGAACGCAGCCAAGCTGGCCACGGTCAGGATGAGGGTAAAACGACGCATTGAAAACTCCATTGTTGACTCGGAGGGCGAGCCACGGTGCCGTGCATGATATTGCAAGATTGTGTGCAGGGCAACACCCCCAGGTATGGCTCGGGAGTCCCTCTGGCCTTGATTTCTATGCTGCTACCAGAAGTACCAAAGGTCGACGCTGGGCAAAGGCAGCACTGGAGGCAGGTTCTCGCCCCCTCCGTTGAGGTTCTCCAAGCCGTTGGCGAGCCAGGTGCTGTCTCGGTACTGAAGACCCACCGCCAAGCGCCAGCTGTCCATCCAAGCGTAGTTCCACTCGGCACCGAAGCTGCCGACGTAGCTCTCGCTCAACACCGAGTTGTAAGGGTCTACTCCGCCGTAGAAGCGCCAGGTGGTTCCATCGTTGATGAACCAGTGGGCGCTGGCGTAGAGCTCGGTGTTCAGCGTGTTGGTGCGAACACTATCTTGCTCTGCAGTCCCAAAGCCGACGTTTGCACTCAAGTTAAAGCGGCTGGCCTTTGGACCGCCTGTGGTCCAGTTCATCCCTGCGTTGGCGGCCTGACTGGCGAAGAGCCAGCTTGTGCTGACGAAGCCCTCTACGCTCAAGGCCCCCTGCTTGCCCTCGCGGATGGCGTACTCCACCCCCACATTGGGACCGCGGAGCCAGCCCCGGCGCTCGTTGATCCCGCCTACGAGTACGGTCTTGAGCTCCACCTCGTTGGTTATTGCGAACTGGGAGACCCGGAACACATCGATCTGGTTCTGACCAGGGGCCAAGGTGTGGGCCGTGTCGTCGAACTCGGCGCTGGTCAGAGGCTTGGCCTGAGCGGCCACCAAAAGCAGGAGAAGCATGTGCCTACCAGGTGAAGAAAAGGTCGGCGGTGGGCACAGGGAAGACCGCAGGCAGCCAAGACGAGTCTCCGTCGGCGCCTTCGATGATCGCGATCAGGCGCGTGGGCGTCTGCAGTGCCAAGCCCAAGCTGACCCGTGCGGCCTCGCCGAAGCCGTGGTTCCAGTCAAAGCCCAAGCTGCCCTGGAAGGTCTCGCTGCGCACCGTGTTCAGTGGATCCAGCCCACCGTAGATCCGCCAAGTGGTCTTCTTGGACGGCACGATGTGGTAGCTGGCGTAGAGATTGGTGCCCACGGCATTCACCCGGTCTACGTTCTCCACTTTGAAGGTGGTCACGGACGCGCCTCCGGAGAGGTTGAAGCGGTTCTTGACCGCGCCGCCCTTGGTCCATGTCAGGTTTCCACCCAGGGTCTGGCCGGTGAACTGCCAGTCGCTGGCCAGGCTTACCCCTACGGAGAGCGCGCCCTGCTTTCCCTCCTGAATGGCGTACTCCAAGCCGGCGTTGGGACCGGCCAGCCAGCCGGAACGCGTATCGCGGCCCACGGCACCCAGGATGACGGTGTTCAGCTCCAGGGCATCGGAGATCGCAAATTGAGACGCCCGAAACACGTCGATCTGCTTCTGGCCGGGGGCCAGGGTGTGTCCGGTGTCTTCGAACTCAGCAGAGCTCAGGGGCTTGGCTTGGGCCATTGTGATCAGCAGCAGCAGCATGGGGACCTCGCTTGTGGTTCGGTCAGCTTATCCCGGTTGGCTCAAGGCGTCTCTGGTAGGAGCACGACGTCGTCGCGGTGAATCAAGGGTCGATGGCCACTCTCGCCAAGCTTGTCCCGCATCTCACTGGCGCCGCACCCTGCGATTCCATGGGCCAAGACCTGTCCTTGGGGGCCATGGATCGCGATGGCCTCTCCGGCGGGAAACTCTCCAAAGACCTGTGTCACGCCGACCGCCAGCAAGCTCGCGCGGTGTGTGTTCAGGGCTGATGCGGCTCCTTCGTTTACCTGAACCCAGCAGCGTGGCGCGGTGGCGTAGGCCAGCCATCTTCGGCGCCGGTTGCCTTGGGGGGCTGGAGGGAAAGAGGTGCCTGTTGGCGCACCCGAGAGGATCTGCCGGATCACCCCAGGCTCAAAGCCGGAGGCAATCACGCAAGCCACTCCCGCAGCCGAGGACACCAAGGCGCTGTCCACCTTGGCCTGCATGCCCCCCGTTCCGCCCACAGACTTGCCGAAGAGGTCCAGGTCTAAGCTGGGATCCCAGCGCTCCAGAACCTCCCCCTCGTGCAGCACGCCGGGCACATCAGAGAGCAAGATCAGCACGTCCGCGCTCATCGCCGAGGCCACCAGCGCCGCGAGCCTGTCGTTGTCGCCAAAGACTCGTTCGCGCTCGGGATCCAGACCCGCGGTGCTCACGCTGTCGTTCTCGTTGATGACCGGAAGGGCGCCCAACTCTAACAAATGGCCCAGGTTCTCGCTGAGGTTTCGGTAGCGACGGCGGCTGTGAAAGTCGGCTTCGATCAGCAGAACTTGGGCCGTGCGCAATCCCAAGCGTCTACCCAGCTCGTCGTAGAAGCTCATCAAGCCGGCTTGGCCCGCGGTGGCAGCGGCCTGTCGGTCCCGCAGGTCTTTGGGCTGAGCGGGGAGACCCAGACGGCGGGCCCCTACGCCGATGGCGCCCGAGCTGACCAGGAGCACCTGGAGTCCCTCTGCCTGCAAGGCGGCAAGCTCCTCCATCAGGTGACCCAGTCGGCCCACAGCCAGCGTGCCGTCTGGGCGTGTAGCCACCCGTGTACCGACCTTGACCACGACGCGCTTGGCGACCTTGAGACTCTCGCGGCTCACTTCTTGGATCCATCGAGCGTTGGCCATTTCTGGGCCCGCTCGTCGGGCGCGTAGTCCATAAACATGGGGTGATCGTCCACCGCGCGGCGCTCTCGGCAGTGTGTAAGCCAGATTCCGTAGTGGCTGGGGTTTTCACGTAGCCACGGCTCTGCACGCTCGGTGAGGAAGCTCGCCATGAGCTGCTTCCAGTCGGTGCCCCACAAGGGCTCGCCCACCTGGCAGACGCTGGGACCCTGGGTCGGGCAGTGGTTGAAGATCGGCACCAAGGCGGCCCCTGTTCGGGCAGCGATGCGGAAGGCGCCAGGATTCAGCAGGGCCTGGCGGCCCAGGTAAGGCGTGCGCAC
>JBLHMA010000268.1:0-7445 GCA_047621545.1 Cognaticolwellia sp.
GCAAGCTGGCCAGTGGTCAACAGCCGGGTGCTCAAGGCACCGGGGACTCTGGAGAACGAGGAGGGGCGCGCCGTCGCACGCCTGGACCGCGGTGACACCGTGACGCTGCTCGCTGTGTCTGAGGATGGCCAGCGAAGCAAGGTCTTCTACGGTCAAGACGAGAAGACTGGTTGGGTGCTCTCGGCAACGCTGACCGACCCACGGGGAGGGCTGGTTCGCTACCAAGTCGAGCAGCTTCCAGACGTGGACTTTGAGGGGGCCCTAGCAGACCCTGAGCAAGAGAACGTCGTTGTCCCGGCCCTGCCCGCCGGCAGCGTGACTCTGGGCGCAGTGCGCTCCGACCCTGAGCTCTTGGGGCTCCGCGCTCCGGACCCTCACACTCTGGTGGTTCGACTCAAGGCTGTCGCGCCCTACTTCTTGCAGTTGACCTCCCACACGACCCTTCGTGCAGTCCCTCAGCAGGCCTGGGAGGCCCACGGCGCGCGATGGACCCGGGTGGAGAATATCGTCACCAGCGGTCCCTTTCTGCTCAAGGAGCACGTTGTACGCGACAAGTTCGTCCTGGAAAAGAACCCCGACTGGTGGGGTGTGGAGACGTTGCAGCTGGACCACGTCATTGCCTACAGCATCGACAACTTCAACACATCGGCCAACCTGTATCGGGCCGGCTACACCGATCTGGTGGTGGCAAACGACCTGCCCGTGAGCTTCTTGCCGCTCCTGCAGGACAAGGATGACTTTAACTCCAGTCCCGCCCTGAGCGTATACCTGTACCGCTTCAACACCGATCAGCCTCCCTTTGACGATGTGCGCGTGCGACAGGCGCTGGCGCTGGCCATCAACAAGCAAGACATCGTGCAGGTCCGCAAAGTCGGCGAGCTGCCTGCCACGCACCTAGTGCCTCCAGGACTGCCTGGCTACGAGGGCCCAGAGGGCCTGCCCTTCGATCCTGAGCGTGCCCGCAGCCTGTTGGCTGAGGCTGGGTACCCAGGCGGCGAAGGCTTCCCCCCCTTCACCATCCTCTACAACACCCAGGAGTCCCACAAGCTGGTCGCGGCGGTCATCCAGGCCCAGTGGAAGGAGCACCTCGGAATCGAAGTGGAGCTGGAGAATCGGGAGTGGAAGACCTACCTAAAAGCCGTGAGCAGCGGTGAATACAAGGTGGCCCGTGGCGGATGGATCGGCGACTACCTGGACCCGACCACCTTCCTGGACATGTGGATCGAGGATGGAGGAAACAACAACACGGGTTGGAGTGATCCGGCCTACGACGCACTCTTGGCCCGTGCCTCGAAAGAGCCAGATGTGGCTGAGCGGGCTCGCCTCCTTGGCGAAGCCGAGGCCATGCTGAACGAGCAGGTCCCCTTCATCCCCCTGTATTGGTACGTCTGGTACGACCTGACGCAGCCGGATGTGCAGGGCGTGTACCCCAACCTGCTGGACCAGCACCCTCTTCGATTTGTGAGCATCCAACGATGATTTGGCTCCTTCTTCTGGCTTGCCGCAAAGACGTGGATCCCAAGGACAGCGACACCCCTGTTGTCGACACCAGAGACCCCAAGTCCCACTGCACCCTGAACGCGGACGGCGAGCGGAACTCCGTCATCACCACCCTGGCCGGTGCGCAAGTCTATATCTCGGCAGACGCAGACTTTGAAGGCCCTCAGGTGCCTGTCGCGGTGATCCACGGTGGCTTTAGCGGCGAGCAGGTTCCTCCGGTGCCGAGCACCATCCTGAATCCCGGCGGAGGCTATGTTCAGCTGCACACCGATCTGATTGGCTCCGACTCGGTGGAGGGGGACATGGACCACTACGGTGGTGAGTCCCGAGCCGGGGTGCTGCGCCTGTTGCAGTTTGCCAAAGGGATGAGCGAAGACGACGAGGGCTGCGCTCTTGCGGACCGGGTTCCGACCTTTGATTCTATGATCTTGGTGGGCCTGAGCAATGGCGGAAACCTGGTCTTGAGCACCCTGGCGGACACCACGCTGGAGCGCCCCCCAGTCGAGGCCTTGTTGGTGTGGGAGACCCCTTCTGCTGCCCCCATCGCGCTCAACGAGTACCACCGCCCCGAGATGGGTGACTGCACCCTTGCCCCCGAGCTGCGCTGCGAGATGGACTACCGGCGTCTCAGCTGGGCTGGCCAAGGCTATCTGGACCGTAACGACAACGGCGAGCTGGATGATGACGAGCCCACCTGGCGCGGCTTGAACACCAGCATTGGTCTGACCTTCTCTCCGGAGATGCGTGCGCTGCTTGGGGACGACAAGGACCTGGCCTCGAGAGAGGACACCCGGGCATTCTGGGAGAGGCGTGAGGGGGCCAAGCAGGTGCCGGCAATCGAGGTCGCCTACCCCTCGCTCAAGACGATGATCATTGCCGGGAAAGAGGACCACCTCCAAGAACTCGGTGGCTCGCCGCACGTGACCGGCCTTGGCTTGGCCATGACCCGCGCTGGCTTTTGGGTGCGCATGAATCCCGACTCGGCGTACAGCGGTCTGGAGCAGGAGAACGACGGGGACATTCCCATCGGCTTTGACAGCGACGAGCTGCTCCTCCCAGGAACCACTGACATTGACGAGGTCAGCGCGGGGGTTCACGAGCTCGCCGACCGGCTGCGTGCCGGAAACTGGACACCGAACTTAGACGAGCAGCTGTGAGTTCCTTCATTCTCAAGCGCCTGCTGGCCATCCTGCCTCTGGTGCTACTGCTGGCCCTTGGCACCTTTCTGCTCCTGCAGTTGGCGCCCGGCGGCCCCTTCGATGCGGAGCGAAACTTTCCACCGGAGATCCAGCGCCAACTCGAAGCACGCTTCGCACTGGATCAGCCCTGGTACGTCCAGTTCCGCATGTACATCGTGGGCCTGCTGGACGGCACACTGCCCAGTATGAAACGGCCTGGGTTGACCGTTGGCGAGCTCATTGGCAGCTCCTTTCCAGTCAGCGCCACCCTGGGTGCCCTGAGCATGCTCTTTGCTCTGACGTTGGGGGTGAGCTCGGGCATCATCGGCGCCATCCGCCAAAACTCGGTGTGGGACTGGACCACCATGGGCATCGCACTGGTCGGCATCTCGGTCCCCAACTTCGTCCTGGGTCCACTGCTCATCGCGGTCTTTGCCCTGGGTCTGGGCTGGCTACCCCCAGCGCGCTGGGATGGTTTGTCGACCATGATCCTGCCCAGCATCACCCTGGGTCTGGCCTATGCCGCCTACATCGCCCGGCTGACACGCGCTGGCATGCTCGAGGTCATCCGCACCGACTACATCCGCACGGCCCGAGCCAAGGGCTTGAGCGAGTGGACCATCGTGGTGCGTCACGCTCTGCGCGGCGCCATCCTGCCTGTGGTCACTTTTCTGGGACCGGCCACCGCCCGCATCCTGACGGGCACCGTGGTCATCGAGAAGGTCTTCCAGGTGCCCGGCTTGGGCTACTACTTCGTGCAGTCCGCACTGGACCGGGACTACTCCATGGTTCTTGGGGTGGTCTGCTTCTACAGCGCATTGTTGATGGTCATGAACCTGGCGGTAGACGTGGCCTACACCTGGCTTGATCCGAGGGTAAAGCTGGCATGAGCACACCAACTTCAGACACGGCTACCCAAGCCCCAGGCACCGCACTGGTCGAAGGCTCTTCCCTCTCTCAGGACGCTTGGAGGCGGCTAAAGCGCAACCGCATTGCCTTGGTCTCCGGTGCTGTGGTCAGCGCCGTGATTCTCTTCTGCGCTTTTGGGCCATTGATCGCTGGGCTGTTCGGCCTGAGCTACGAGATCCAAGACATCGCTTTGGGGGCCGCAGCGCCCTCGTGGGGCCACCCCTTCGGGACCGATGACTTGGGCCGAGACGTGATGGTGCGCACCATGCACGGTGGACGGGTCAGTCTGCTCGTCGCCGGCGTGGCCACCACGGTCTCCCTGGTCGTCGGGACCACCTATGGCGCCATCTCGGGCTTTATGGGCGGACGCGTCGACAACGTGATGATGCGCTTTGTGGACCTGGCCATGTCCACTCCCTACCTGCTGCTGGTCATCGTGCTCATGGCGGTGATCCCCCCCACCTCCATCCAGATCGGCAGTCTGGACGGCAGCTTTGTGATGATGTTCGCCGCCCTGGGCCTGGTGAGCTGGCTGGTCTTGGCCCGCATCGTACGCGGTCAGGTATTGTCGTTGAAAGAGCTGGAGTTTGTCGAGGCTGCGCGTGCCATCGGCGTCTCCCCCCTGCGCATTCTGTTCCGGCACATCGTGCCCAACACTCTGGGTCCAGTCATCGTCTACTCCTCCCTGACCATCCCCTCCGTGATGCTCTCCGAGGCTTTCTTGAGCTTCTTGGGCTTGGGCATTCGGGAGCCGCAGGCCAGCTGGGGCACTCTGGTCAATGATGGGGCCAACGCCATGGTGGTCTACCCCTGGCTGCTGGCCTTTCCCGGTGGGGTCATGACCCTGACCCTGTTCTGCATGAACTTCCTGGGGGACGGGTTGCGCGATGCTCTCGACCCCAAGGGACAGGTGGATTGATGCCCCTTCTCTCCGTCAAGGGTCTCCGCACCCACTTCCACACCGAGCACGGCGTGGTCAAAGCGGTCGACGGTGTGAGCTTCGACCTGGAGCCTGGTGAGATCTTGGGCTTGGTTGGTGAGTCTGGCTCCGGAAAGTCCGTCACCAACCTGAGTATCCTGCGTTTGGTGGAGCATCCAGGGGTCAATGCCGGCGGAGAAATCCTGTTCGAGGGCCAGGACATCCTAAAGATGGACCGGTCCACCATCCGAGCCCTGCGAGGTCACCGTATTGCGATGATCTTCCAGGACCCGATGACCTCGTTGAACCCCACTCTACGAGTCGGGCGGCAGATCACAGAGGTCTTGGAGCTGCACCTAAAGCTGCGCCCCAAGGCCGCCCGAAAGCGCGCAATCGAGCTGCTCGAGAAGGTCGGCATCCCCGGTCCAGCGGAGCGCATCGACCAGTACCCACATGAGCTGAGCGGCGGTATGCGCCAGCGTGTGGTCATCGCCATGGCCTTGGCCTGCGAGCCCACCCTGCTCTTGGCGGATGAGCCCACCACGGCGCTGGATGTGACCATTCAGGCGCAGATCCTGGAGCTCATTCAGAAGCTGGCCAAAGAGACCGGTACAGCAGTGGTCTTGGTCACCCACGACCTGGGCGTGGTCGCTGGTGTCGCCGACAAGGTGGCCGTGATGTACGGCGGGCGCATCGTGGAGAAGGCACCTGTGGTTGAGCTGTACCAGAACCCACAGCACCCCTATACCCGGGGGCTGCTGGCGAGTGTGCCGCGACTGGACACCCGTGGAGCCTTGGTGCCCATCCCAGGAATGCCGCCGAACCTGGCCAGTATGGGCCCGGGCTGTGCCTTTGCGCCTCGCTGTCCTCTGGCGGATGAGAAGTGCGCGACCTACCCCGAGTGGCAGGGTTCGCCAACGCACGGAGCCGCGTGCTGGCGACCAGGGAGCCCCTCATGAGCCCCCTGCTCAAGGTCGAGAACCTCAGGGTTCACTTCCCGGTCTACGACACGGGTTTCTTCCGGCGTCAGAAGGGCTCTGTCAAAGCGGTGGACGGTCTCAGCTTTGAGCTGAACAAGGGCGAGATCCTGGGCTTGGTCGGCGAGTCGGGCTGCGGCAAGAGCACCACGGGCCGCTCGGTCTTGCACCTGATTCCCCCAACAAAAGGGACCGTACACTTCAAGGGCCAGGAGCTGGGCAGCCTGAGCAGATCTGAGATGCGGGCGATGCGGAAGAAGATGCAGATCATCTTCCAGGACCCCTATGCCAGCCTGAATCCTCGCATGACCATCGGGGACATCATCGCTGAGCCTCTGCGGACGCACGGGCTCACCCATGGCGCCCAGGCCACACAGGCTCGGGTACAGGAGCTGATGTTGACGTGCGGCTTGGACCCACGCTTTGTGCGGCGCTACCCCCATGAGTTCAGCGGGGGCCAGCGGCAGCGGATCGGGATCGCCCGTGCCTTGGCCAGTGAACCGGAGCTCATCGTCTGTGACGAGCCCATTTCGGCGTTGGACGTGAGCATCCAGGCGCAGATCTTGAACCTGCTCAAGGAACTCGCGCAGGAAAAGCAGCTCGCCTACCTGTTCATCGCCCATGATCTGAGCGCTGTACGGCACCTCTGCGACCGCATCGCAGTGATGTACCTGGGACGCATTGTGGAGATCGGCACTTACGACCAGATCTGCGATACGCCGCAGCATCCCTACACGCGGGCCCTGGTCTCGGCGGTTCCCCTGCCCGATCCCATCGCTGAGCGAAGCCGCGAGCGCGTGGTGCTCACCGGCGAGGTCCCTTCACCGCTGGACCCACCCTCGGGGTGCCACTTTCACCCCCGATGTCCGGTGGCACAGGAGGGACGTTGTTCCTCGGAGGACCCGGAGCTGGTCGATTGGGCGGATGGACGCAGAGGGGCCTGTCACTTTCCGCAGACCCAGGGTGACTCTCCACGAGTAGAGTAAGCGGCCCAAGGCCTTGGAAGGGGCTTTGGACTGCGGCGATGGACTGGTAGCTTGGTTCGGCAGGAAGGAGCTTGAGT
This sequence comes from Cognaticolwellia sp., assembly GCA_047621545.1. Classification (GTDB taxonomy): domain Bacteria; phylum Myxococcota_A; class UBA796; order UBA796; family CAJQPC01; genus CAJQPC01. The sequence continues at coordinate 6,547 of JBLHMA010000268.1, forward strand.
GAAGCAGTTCATGTTTATCGGCGCCGCCGGCGCCTTGGCCCTCACAACAGGCTGCACCGCTGTGTTGGGAGGACGGCGACTGCGAAGACGACCGCAGCACGGATGTGAGCTGGGTAGTCTTTGACCGGCCCCCGACCACGCTGGACTGAGTCTTGGTAGATCTCGTCCTACTGGATGCCCGCAAGAACGCTGGGGAGCTCGCGCCTCGAGGTTCTCTTCGAGTGGAGCTTGAGCGCGATCTGAGCGCGGTCGGTGAGCCCAAACAGGGCGGCCGACATCCCCTCCCGGTGTTGCAGGCCTGGTGTCAGACCCTAGGCCGTCTTGGAGTCGGGCCCCAGACCACCGTTCAGGTCTTCGATAGCGCGGGTGGCGGCTTGTATGCAGCCAGAGTGTGGTGGATGCTCAAGGCCGTCGGTCATGCGCAGGTCGACGTGATCACAGTCGATCAGCTGGAGCAGGAGTGGGTGTCGGAGCGAGCGCACGCAGCCCCCTTACCGCCCTACCCCGCCTCCTCTTGGGCTCTCTCGACCTGCTCGATCGATCAGGTCAGGCTGCGCGCCAACGACCCCTCCTGGCGTCTCTTGGATGCGCGGTCTGGGGTCCGGTTCCGCGGAGAACAAGAGCCCTTGGATCCCGTCGCGGGACACATTCCCGGAGCCCTGTCCATGCCTTGGGAGGCGCACACTGACCTTGGGCAGGCCAAGGTCCGCTTTGAGCAAGTGCTGGGTGGGGTTTCAAGCACCCGAAGCATTGTGAGCTGCGGATCCGGCGTCACCGCCTGCTTCTTGGCCTTGCAGATGCACCGACTGGGCCTGGGGATACCCACCTTGTACGTGGGCTCCTGGAGCGAGTGGTGCCGTCAGTCCTGAGGGGCTTCTGGCAACCATTTTGTGGTCAGG
>JBLHMA010000269.1:0-7314 GCA_047621545.1 Cognaticolwellia sp.
CTGGAAGCAGAGTGTTCGCCGCTGCGCCGATAAGGATGGCCATTAGCAAGTCCCAGCGAGATGCCTTTGGTGCAACGGGCTTTAGCAGGATGCGCCAACGGAAGGCGCGCATGAAGAACTCGCTGAGAACCAGCAGAATCGCGCCCAATACTGGGAGCAGCTTCACCGCTGCCAAGGACTCTCCGAGCAGGGGCCAATCCACGTCGACTATGAAGTAGCCAAAGAGCACGGCGGCCAGGAGAAGCCCAAGCCAAACACCTGCAGAGAAGCGGCGATGTTTCGCTGGGGGAGCCACGGTGGGAGGCTACCACTTGGCCGGGTTTCAGCGAGGTGCTCGGTGCTGGATGTGCCGGAGAGCCGCTGTTGGAATACAGGCGCACTTCCTCTTGGAGTAGCCATGCGCTTTGAAGTCGCCGGTCTGGGCAACGCACTTGTGGACGCCTTGGTGCGCATCCCGAACGACGCCGTGCTGGAGGAGCTCTCGCTCACCCGCGGCCTAATGCACCCGGTGGACCATGCTCAGTGGGAGCATGCCAAGGCCGCCGTTGAAGACCTTGGTATTGAGGTGCACACAGGCGGCTCTTGCGCCAACACCATCGCAACTCTCGGCTTGATGGGCCTGGAGACCACCTTCTGTGGACAAGTGGGGGATGATGAGCTGGGGCGTCTTTACACCAAGCGCATGAGCGAGGCTTGCGGGCACGAGTGCCTGCACGTCTCCAAGGACCAGCCCACGGGCAAGGTTTTGGCGCTGATCTCCGATGCAGACGCGGAGCGCACCATGGTCACGGACCTGGGTGCCTCGGTTCAGCTACCGCACATCGGTCGCTTCGCTGAGCTGATTCCCCAGGCCCGAATCCTGCATGTGACCGGCTACCTCTTCTTGGGGGGGCCCATGGCTGACGCTGCTTGGGAGGCCCTGCGGGTCGCCAAGGACGCCGGCATCCCCATCTCGTTGGACGTGGCCGATCCCTTCGTGGTTGGTGCAGTAAAGGATGCCATGTGGAAGGCGGTCAAGGAGTACGCAGATGTGGTGTTCCTCAATGCGGAGGAGGCCACAGCGCTGACCGGTTTGGATGCCCACCAGGCACTCGACGAGGTTGCCAAGCACGCCAAGACCGTCATTGTGAAGCTGGGTGCCGAGGGCTCCCTGGTCTGTCACGACGGGGCGGTGGAGCGCATCGATGTCTTCAAGACTCAGGCGGTAGACACGACCGGTGCTGGAGACGCCTACGCGGCCGGCTACCTCTACGGACTCTCCAAGAACTGGAGCCCCAAATCTTGCGGAGAGTTGGGCAGCCGAACCGCATCATTGGCGGTCTCGCAGGTTGGAGCGGTCGTTCGTGACCGCGAGGCTCTCACGGCGGCGGTCAGTGCCGTGACGACCAGCCTCCAGGCTGTGGTCCCGGCCAAGTGAATATCCCCGTCGAGGTCATTGAGGCCTGTGCCAGCAACCGCTGTGTGCTGTTCGTCGGAAGTCGCGCGACCTTAGAGGCTGTGGTCGAAGAGGGCGGGACCTATTTGGAGCAGAAGCGCTTGGCTCGCAAGCTGGGCGGTCGCGTGTCTGTGCGGGCGGCCGTTGCGGAGCTTCTGCAGAGCACCTCCCGAGACGAGGCCATCAAGCGTCTGGCCAGTCACCTGGAGGCGGCCGACGCTGTTCCCGGTGATTTTCATCTGCGGGCCGTTCGGCGCTTCAGTACGATTTACACCACCTGTCGCGACGACCTCTTGGAGCGTGCCGCGCGATCCGAGGGGAAAGAGCCTACCGTCTACTACCCAGGCGATGAGCTGCCTGCGCCAGGGCTGGAGGGCCTGCACATCGTCAAGCTCTGGGGAGGCTTTGAGAAGCCAGCGTCCCTGGTGCTCACCGATGGGGATCAAGCCAAGAACCCCCTGGCCGCCCAGAAGAAGGCTGTGCGTTTGCTGTTGCGTAAGCAGGTCATCTTCTTTGTGGGCTACCGTCTCGAGGAAGAGGATTTCGATCTGATCTTCGACGACCTGAGCGAGGCTTATGGTGGGGAGCTGCCACGTGTTCACTTGGCGGTCTCCCAAGGCAAGATCAGCGACTACCACTGGCAAAAATGGGTTTGGCGCGGCTTGCTGCTGTTCATCGCGGATCCAAGCGAGGCCCTAGAGGCCGTAGACAAACAGGCGCCGACGGCGTGAGTCCCGAGCTGCGGAACATGGTCGCCTTTGGGGTGATTCTGGGTCTTGCGGCGCTGTTTGGACCGCTGCGGAAGCGGGCTTGGTGGGTGGGGGGGCCCATCGCGTTGGCAGCGGTCGGTGCTCTGATCGGTCTAGATCTGTGGGTTGGCCACCTGGCGGCCCTGCCTTGGGAGCAAGCGGGCACGGTGTTGGCTTGGCTGCTGATGGGCCACTGTGCCCGTGCGGCAGGCGGTCCTGTGTTGCCACGGAGTTGGGGGCTTGTAGCCGCTCTCTGTGGCTGGATGATGGGAGACTTGGGGGCCACAGCGCTGATGGTGGGCCTGGTTGCGGACAGAGGGACGGCCATTCGCTGCGCCTTGGTGGCCTCGGCTGCGGCGATGATCTCTCCGATTGGTTCAGGGGTCTCCCTGGTCGTGATCGATCCGGCTCTGTTCGGACCACTACCGGTGCTCCTGGCCTTAGTGGCTTGGCCAGTAGGTGGGATTCCAGCGGGTGAGTCTTCAGCGGCTGGAGCTTCAGAGCAAGCCCCAGGACGAAGTGGAAGAGTCTCGGTCAGCCTCTTGCTCGGCGCGACAGCGGCGGCGGCGGCTTGGTTCCCCGAGTACCGCTTGGTAGCGCTTGCAGTATCGGCATCGGTGCTGGCTTTTGTTGGGCGGGACAACTTGGCGCCGGAGCGTTTTCCTGCAGGGGATGGGGTGATGGTTGTTGCCATGGCCCTGGTAGCTTGGGGGCTGCGTCATTCGGGCCTGAGTCGGGAAGTCTTGCTGGGCTTTGAGCTGCTGCGGGAGGGCCTGCCTGCCGCAACCAATGGGATCCTGGCGTTGTTGGGGGTAGGTCTGGGCATGCTGCTCGGTGAGAGCGCAGCAGCACCGCTCTTGCAGTCGATTCTGGGGGCGAGCGCCCTGCCACCGGATCCTCAAGTGCTCGGACCGATGGCGGCAGGTGTGGCTATTGGCGGTCTGGGCCCGCTCTGGATCATCTGGCGCCACCACGGCGAGAGCGAGAAGGGGGCGCGCCCTGCAGTACCCTTCTGGCGTCAAGCCATGCGGCCCTTTGGTATGCAGCTCATCATCGTGCTGGCCTGGGCCTTGCTGCTCGAAGATCTCAGCATCTGAGGTCCGGCCACTAGGGGCCAGCGGATAGACTGCTGCCATGAAAGCCCACGCACGTGCCCTCTTTGTTCTCAGCAGCCTCTCAATGCTGCTCGCTATTGCCCCTGCGCCCCTGGAAGGCGAGGAGGGCATGGTGTCCTCGGATCACCGCTTGGCCAGCCAGGCTGGTGCAGAGATCCTTGCCCAGGGCGGCAACGCGGTGGACGCAGCGGTGGCGGCTGCTCTGGCCTGTGGCGTGGTGCAGCCCGCTGGCTCAGGGCTTGGTGGCGGCGGCTTTGCGGTGGTGCATGGTCCGGGCGGTGACCGGGTCCTGGACTTCCGAGAGATCGCTCCGAAGGGGGCCAGCGCGGACATGTACCTCGGGCCCGATGGCCAGGTGGTGCCCAAGCTGTCCCAAGATGGCGGTCTGGCAGTGGGGGTTCCGGGCGAGGGCAGGGGGCTGGCAAAGCTTCTTGCAGATCAGGGAACGATGACCCCCAAGCAGGTGGCTCGGCCAGCGGTGCGTTTGGCAAAAGGGGGCTTTGATATTGAGCATCACCTGCTCCAGGCTCTTGGGGCAAAGCCGGCGATGGTGGCTCTCCTTGACTCCGGAACCATGCCGGGCTTGGGGGACTCCGTGCGCCGCACCAAGCTGTCTCGCACGCTGAACAAGTGGGCCGCCAGCGCTGGAGAGGCGCTGTACATCGGACCCATCGCCCAGGACATAGTGGACAGCGTGCAGGCCCAGGGGGGGGTGCTCACCATGGAGGACTTGTCCGACTACCAACCAGTGGAGCGACAGGTACTGGTGGGGAGCTACCGGGGCTACACCATCCTGACCATGCCTCCGCCCAGCTCCGGTGGCGCGGTTCTCCTGCAGGTCCTGGGGGTCTTGGAGGGATTCGATTTGCTAGCGATGGGGCACAACTCCTCTGAGCACCTGCACCTCTTGGCTGAGGGCATGCAGCATGCCTACGCGGACCGTGCCCAGTTCATGGGAGACCCCGACTTTGTGCCGGTCCCAGTAGGACGTATGCTGGCGGAGGAGCGGATCTTAGAGATTCAAGGACAGATTTGGCCGATGCGGACCTTTGAGCAAGCCTACTATGGGAGCCCTGTTGCCATCCCCGAGGACAGCGGGACCCAGCACATCGCGGTGATCGATGCCAACGGTCAGGCAGTTGCTTTGACCACGACCATCAACACCAGCTTTGGCTCGAAGGTCATCGCTCAGAACTCTGGGCTGCTCCTGAATAACGAGATGGATGACTTCGTCGCTCTGCCAGGGGTGCCCAACGCCTATGGCCTAGTCGGAAAGGAGTCCAACGCGGTAGCACCGGGCAAGAAGCCCCTGAGCTCTATGACGCCCACCATCGTGCTTGACCCAGATGGGCAGGTCGTGATGGCAATCGGAGCGAGCGGCGGGCCGCTGATCATCAGCAGCACGCTGCAGGTGCTCAGCAACGTCATTGACTTTGGCATGGACCCAGAAGAGGCCGTCTCAGCTCCTCGCATGCACCACCAGTGGGTTCCTGAGGTGCTGAGCTTGGAGCCTGGGATTTCCAGAGACGTGCAACAGAACCTGAGCGCGCGGGGCCACGAGCTGAAGGAGTGGACCTTCTTCAGCTCGGTGCAACTCGTGGTCGTCGAAGATGGCGTCTTTGTCGGCGCAGCAGATCCTCGAAAAGGAGGACAGCCAGCTACGCCCTGAAAGGGCAGTCAGCGGGGAGCGTTTTCCCGGCCGTCGATCTCTTCCAGTGCGGCGCGAGCAGCCTTGGCGGCCTCAGCGATAGAGGCCTCGTCTCCTCCGAGATAGACGCGGCCAAACGCGCCGAAGGTGAGCATCTCCAGCACATTGATGTTCGCGGCCTTCTCTGCCTCATTGGTCGCCAACAGGGCGTAGCCAGCCGGATGGACCTCGAGCACGTAGAGGGTTTGGCCTTCGTGAATGAAGTCCCCATGGCGCATGCGGTTCACCAGCTGACCATGCATCCCGGACACCCCGGTGATGATCTCCTCGGAGACGATGCGGGGCTTAAGGCGCTGGGTCTCATCGATGCCCAGGAGCTCGCTGATCGCGTCGCCAGCAGCGCGAACTTGACCTTGGTCCTCATCATGGACCTCGATCACGCCGGAGCGGCGCTCGACGACCATGATGCCGGGCTGGCATGTGGTGCGCTTGAGCACAGCGTCCATCACTGCGTTCACGCCCATGCCGGGGGAGACCTCGACAAAGAGCGCAGCTTGGCCCTCCAACGGCATGTAGCCCTTGGAGATTGTGCCAATGAAAGCCGCAGTCTGAGGCTGAAGCACGTCGATGTAGGTAAAAGTACGTAGGTCGATGCCGCTCGCCATTGGGCACTCCTTGGGCAGCCGGTGTAGCCCAAGGCCCAAGGCTGGGTCAAGGGCGGGGGGCTGCAATGGGTCTCCATGCTAAGCTTCCGGACTTGGAGGAGCGCCTATGCTGATGCTTTTGGCCCTGTTTGCGTGTGCATCGGAGTGCGATGACTTGGCGCGGATCAACGGTACCTATGAGGTGCTCTCAACGGTGAACAGCCACACGCCAGACGACGTGGGTGAAATGCCAACGACCAGCGTCTTCTTCAACGGTATCTGGGATTGGGACCTGCAATATCTTCGGGATAGCGGCAATGTGCGCTTGAAGATCGACGGCCAAGAGACCACTGCTCGTCTGGCCAATGACGGGGTGTGCAACGCCATGTCGCTGTCTGTTCCAGCTTGGAGTTTCGTGGGCGATGCGACCGAGCTTGGGGACGATGAGCCTGTGGACGCGACCCACAGCTTGGTTTGGGCTGCAGACTTAGTCTGGCAAGGCGATCAGCTCAGCGGGGCGTATACCGTTGAGGACTCTTGGAGCACCAGCGATGGGTTGGCCGGTTCCATGAGTGCGGAGGGCAGCATCGCGGGTACCTTGATTGCGAGCGAAGAATAGCGCTCGCGGCTTCGCATCATCCAAGGGCTTTGGGCTGCGCCGTAGGGCTCTGTGGGTTAGGCGGCGGCCTATGTACAACTTGCTCATCGCACTCGGTGTCTCCCTACTCTTCTTTGGCCTAGGCGCTCTGACGGGGGCTTGGTACTACGGCGTGGCTCCAGCACTGCTGGTGGGCCTGCCGCTGTACTTCGTGCTCATGCGGCGCACGGGCAAGCAGGTTGAGGGGATCATGGCCACCGCGGTGAGCCAACTGCAGACCGGCAGGCTCAAGGAAGCCAAAGAGACGATCGAGAGCGCGCGTCCAATGGGCAAGTGGCAGTTCTTGATCGAGGCTCAGATCGACGGTCAGTTGGGCACGCTGGAGTACATGCAGCGCAATTGGAAGGCTGCTCGGCCTCTCCTGGAGAAGGCTTGGGCTCGGAACTGGCAGGCCATGGCGATGTTGGCTGTGCTCGACCACAAGGACAAGAAGCTGGATGCCGGCTTGGCTCGCCTGGACAAGGCAGAGCTGCTCGCTAAGAAGGAGCCGTTGTTCTGGGGGATCCAGGCCTACCTTTTGCTCAAGGCCAACCGCACTGAAGATGCTCAGCGCAAGATCGCAGATGGCCTGGAGTCGGTGGAGGCGCAGAAGCCTCTTAAGGAACTCCAGACTGCCGTGGCGAACGACAAGATGCGACGCTTCGACTGGGGCCGAGCCTTTGGTCAAGGGTGGTACCAGTTTTTCCCGGACCAGTATCCCCAGCCCACCGCCGGACGCGGTCGCGGTGTTCCCCAGCAGCGCAACCGAAAGTCCTTCCCTCAGCCCCGTGGTGGCGGTCGGCCTCGCTGATAGGCGTTGCCTTCAGGACTGAGGTTCAGGGTCGGTCGGCCGAGATTTAGGGTTTGCGCTTCGCCAAGGCGCGCTGAATAAGCATGTCGTTGGGGGACTGTTCTGCGGCGTCCTCCAAGATAGCCAGGGCGCCAGCCGGGTCTCCCGAGCGCTCCAAGGCTTGGGCTGCAGCCACAACCACCTGGGCCTCGTCTCCATACTCCTGGAGGAAGATGTTGATGTGGCTTGGCTCGAGTCCCAGACCGTAGTCTCCATACAGATCCAGGCGCAGCGCG
>JBLHMA010000270.1:0-7307 GCA_047621545.1 Cognaticolwellia sp.
AAAGCGCGGCTCGGGCTCGGGCTCGGGGGCTACTTCCTCAAGCGCCGGTGGAGCGGTCATCGCCGAAGCGTTCCCCTCCAGCATGCCCTGCAGTCCCGACCAAGAGGGGTACGGAACCATGGCCAATACAGCGACCCCAAGCGAGGACACCATGGTGGTTGCGAGGATGCGGGCACGAAGCGTTGACATGAAAAGGCCTGGCAGCGACGAGTAGTCGAGGGATCGGGCCCTACTATAGCGGATCTCTTGAGAGAAGCTACAGATCGAAGAGCCGAAAAAATCGCTTGACGCGTCCCGTTTAACGCTACTCCTACTGGCAGCGAATCTCCAGATCGTACTCGGTGTCCTCGTCATCCCACATGACCACCATCACCTGATAGTCGCCGGCCTGGGTCCAGAAGTCCAGCTCCTCACCGGTGCCACCACCGTCCGTCTCCGCGCGCGTGACCTCGTTGCCCGAAGAGTCGAGCAGATGCAGATCCAGGTCGGTGTCCTGGTCCCACTCCAGGGTGTAGACCACGTCCCGGTCGGTCTTTATGCTGAAGCTGTGGAAACGGTCCACGCCCTCGCTGACCTGGCCTGAAAAGCTGCCACCGCAGTTGCCACCGTCGCCGCCATCGTCGCCGCTGTCGTTCCAGCCGCTGTCGTCGTTCCAGAAGCCGTTGTTTTCGTCACCCGAGGTGTCGTCACTTCCAGCCCCTGTGCACGCCAATGCGGTGAAGAGGAGGCTGCTAAGAACAAGGGGGAAGGTCAGCTTCTGAAAGGTCATGTCGATCTCCATCGGGGACGTTGTTGTCCACACCCCCAAGGTAGGCGATTGCATGTAGGGGCTCGTATTCCCAAAACACGCAAAATGGGGCATAATACACGCATGTGGTTGAACCTAAGTTCCTGTGCAGTGGACCTGACTCAGGGGCTTGTGCTCCGAGATGGAGAGCGCGCGTCGCTCACGCCTTTGGAACTCGGTGTGCTCCGGGCGCTGGCTCAGCCCCCGCTTCGAATGTGGTCCCACCAGGATCTGTTGACTCAGGTCTGGCAAGGCGGCAGCGTTCGCGCCTTGGAGAGCACCATTCGGCGTCTGCGCCTAAAGCTGGAGGGGGACGCAGGTGAACCGGAGCACGTCCAGAGTCACTATGGGCGGGGCTATGCTTTGGTAGTTCAGACCCTTGGCGGTCCAGCCCCGCGAGGAGAGCTGCTTGCCTGGATCCAAGACCTTGGAGAGCAGGGACCTGTGCGTATCTGGGGGCCTCCGGGATCCGGCTTGCAGGGGCTACAGCGACAGGCCCAACGTCGGGGGGTGAACGGGATCCGGGTGGGCTTGGGCGGGGAGGGTCAGCAGGTCTTGGTGGGGAGCCTGGAGGAGGCGCAGGCCGAGATCTTCCTGCGGGAACAGCTGCTTCGTCCACTCTCGGACCTGACGCCGCTCCTGGTCTTCGCTCAGGGCCTACCCCAAGTCTTGCTGGAGCTGGCCAAGCGCGCAGCCTTGCTGGACCCGGAGGAGTTGATCGCCGCTGTGAAGGCGGATCCGGCCGCCCTCTTGCCGGAGAGCCACGCCCAAGCTCTGGCCTTCTGGAGCGCCTTGCCTACGCCCCTCCAACAGGCGTGCGGGCCACTGGCTTGGGTTCAGCGGGAGGGGTTGCCTTTCTCCCAGGCTGCTGAGCTGGTTGGCATGGACTCACTGGAGGCGCTCCATCGGGCTGGGGCTCTGCTGCGCCTGGGCCCCCAAGACCGAACAAGAGTCGCGCTGCCTCGTCTGCTTTGCCCCTTCGCTCAGAACGCCAAGGGCGCCGCCACCTACGCCCACGCTGTGGTCTCCCGCGCCCGGGTCCTTAAGCCTCTGGTGCACGAAGAGGAGGGTCAGGACGCCGTTGCTGGGCTAGTGGCGTTGCTCCCCGAGTTGCCGCAGATCCTCTCGCACTTCCTGGAGAATGAGCCCGACCGGGCTGCCGAGCTGCTCGGGTTGGTGAATACGGCGTACCGTCGCCGGGGAATGGAAGCAGACATCGAGCGCCTGCAGCTTCTGGTCTTGCCCCACAGCGCGGCTCTCTCTCCCCAAGCCGCGTCTGGGTTTTTCCAAGAGCGCAGCGAGCGGCTTCGCATGGCGGGGGATCTGGTCGCCGCCACCAACTTTGCCCGTCAAGGTCTGGACCAAGCACGCATCTGCGGTTCCCACCAAGAGCTTGGGCTGGCCTTGGCCCAGGTCGCCATCCTTCACCACCACGCCGGGGATTACCAGCAGGCGCTCCCTGTCTATGAAGAGGCGCTTGGAGTGGAGGGCTTGGCCCCCAGGCACCAGGCCACGCTCTTGGCCAACCTGGCCGCCGTGCAGCGGGCTCTGGGAGAGGGTCTCGCAGCCGAGGCCACCTTGCGCGCGCTCTTGGCCCAGGACAGCCTGGGCTCCAGCAAGGGCTTTGGGGTGCACCGGACGCTGGCCTTTCTGTACATCAACCGCGGCGAGCACAGCCAAGTCCAGGAGATGCACCGCCGAATGGCCCCCTTGCTACTGGGCCGCGAGAGCTCGGTAGACGGCGCGATTCTGGGCGTGCAGCGCGGCCTGCTGGCCTTGGACCAAGGGGCAGCTCTATCGGCCCTGGCAGACTTGGAGCGCGCAGCCGAGCTGGCGTTGTCGATCGGTGAACACCGAACTCAGGCCATGGCTATGGATTACGCCGGAGCGGCCTGCTTGCTGCTCAAGCGTGATGGCCAGGCCTTGGAGCTCTTGGCCGAGTCGGCTCTGGCATACGGCCAGGCCGGTCGGCCAGCCTTGGCATCTTGGCCGTTGGCGTGGCGTGCGCTCGCTGCAGTGGTGCTTGAGACAGCCCAAGAAGACCTGGGTCGTGCGGAGTTGCTGGGGGGTGCCGAAGACCTGTGTCGCCTGGCCCGGGCACATCTGCGGTTGCTCCAGGCCGAGACGCCTGTGGCCTTGCGGTTGGCACGGAAGGGTGCGCGGAGGATCTTGTTCAGCCTGGCCTTGGTGGCTGAACAGGGTGCAGAGATTCGGGTCGCGCTGCGGTGGCTGCGTGCGCGGTGGGCCCTGCACTGAGAGGCCCTGCACTGAGAGGCCCTGCACTGAGAGGCCCAGCACTGAGAGGCCCAGCACTGATTAGCGCCGCTCTACTCTGAGATCGGTCCCATCATCCAGACTTGGTTCTTGTTCAGACCCAGCAAGCCCAGGGCGTACTCATAGCGCTTGTCCAACGGCACCTCGAAGAGCAAGGCGGGGTCGATCTCGGCATAGAGCCAGCTCCCGCCTTCGATCTCTTGTTCCAGCTGGCCCGGACCCCAGCCGCTGTAGCCGAGACAGAGGAGGAAAGGCTCGCCCTTCCCCAGTACCTGCTCAAGCATGTCCTGGCTGGCGGTGATGGACACACCGGGCTCTGGGTTCCAGCCCATGCGTTCGTCCACAGGGCCGCCAAAGACCAGGTAGCCGTTGTCCTGTTGCACAGGCCCCCCAAAGAGCAATCTGTTGGGCTCGATGGGGGTGGGCATGGCCAGCTGCTCGGTGACGGCCGACAGGTCCACCTGGGTGGGCCGGTTCACGATGGCACCCATGGCACCCTCGCTGTCGTGGTGCCAGATCAACACCACTGTCCCCGCAAAGTTGGGGTCCTGCAGCTGGGGTGAGGCAATGAGAATGCCCGGCTTTGCAGCCGGTGATTGGGCCATCATCCTGTCGCCACAGGCTCCTTGAGCTGGGTGAAGGCGTTGCCAGCATCGTTGACTATCTCCTCCGTGATGACCACTTCCTTGAGGTGCTCCTGGGAGGGGATCTCGTACATGATCTCAAGCATGACCTTCTCCATGATGGAGCGCAGGCCACGGGCGCCGGCCTTTCGGGTCACCGCTTCGTTCGCGATGGCACGCAGGGCGTCATCGGTGAAGGTCAGCTTGACCTTTTCGAACTTGAAGAGCTTTTGGTACTGCTTGACCAAGGAGTTTTTAGGCTCCTTGAGGATGTGCACCATGTCCTGGGCTTGGAGGTGCTCCAAGGTTGCGGTCACAGGCAAGCGCCCGATGAACTCCGGGATCAACCCGAAGTTGGTCAGATCTTCCGACTGCACCTGCTGTAGCGTGACTTCGCGCTCCGCTTCGGTGTTGCCGACGGACTTGACGAAGCCCACGGTGCGTGTGCCGACGCGCTCCTCGATGACCTTCTCCAGGCCCTCGAAGCTGCCACCACAGATAAACAGGATGTTCGTGGTGTCGACCTGGAGGTATTCCTGGTTGGGCAGCCGCTTGTTGCCGCGCACCTGGATGTTGGCCTGGGTGCCCTCCAAGAGCTTGAGCAGTGCTTGCTGCACGCCCTCGCCGGAGACGTCCCGAGACACGGAGCTGTTGCCGTTCTTGCGCGCCAGCTTGTCGATCTCGTCGATGTAGACGATGCCCTTGACCGTACGCTCCAAGTTGTTGTTGGAGGCGTGGTAGAGGTTGAGGATGATGTTCTCGACATCCTCGCCGACGTAGCCGGCCTCCGTCAGGGTGGTGGCATCTGCCATCACAAAGGGAACGTCCAGGAAGCGGGCCAAGGTCTGGGCCAGCAAGGTCTTGCCCGTTCCAGTGGGTCCGATGAGCAACACGTTGCTCTTCTGGATCTCCACTTCGGTCCCAGCCGCGTTCTTTTTGTTGTGCTCTAGGCGCTTGTAGTGGTTGTACACCGCGACGCTGATCTGGCGTTTGGCCTGATGCTGACCGATGATGTACTGGTCCAAGAAGGCCTTGATCTTGGCGGGGGGCGGTAGTTTTTGATGGCCCCAAGCGATTGGCTTTTGACTAGAGTCCTCGCGAATGATGTCCAAGCAGAGCTTGATGCATTCGCTGCAAATGTAGACATTTGGCCCTGCGATGATCTTATCGACCTCTCGCTGTGGCTTGTGACAGAAAGAGCATGAGAGCCCGCCGGGGTTGCTGTACTTTGCCATTCCATCCTCGCAGCGCGGCCGTTTCCTGATCTTATAGCCCCCAGATCGGGCGCGTCAAAGTGTTCGGCACATCGGCTGCCAAGCTGTAGGCATTCCCGCACCCGGCTAAGATGGGTTCTCAAGCAAAAGGGCCATACATGAGCGCTGGTGACGACTTCTACGCCGTCCTGGGGGTTCCAAGGGACGCGAGCATGGTTGAGATCAAGAAGGCCTATCGGGCTCTGGCCCGGGCTCTGCATCCAGATGTTGTGGGGCCGGACCTGGAAAAGTCCAAGCGATTCAAGATGGTTACGCATGCCTACGAGACGCTGTCAGATCCGGATGCTCGGGGCAGCTACGACCGGCGTTTTCAGCGGCGCACCCCCGGTCGCATGGCCGGGGGATTTCGTCCTTGGGATGCCCAACAATCCAAAGCGAGTGAAGAGAAGGGATCAGGGCCGAGCCTGGACGATCTCTTCAGTCAGGACTTTGGCTTTGGCGGCAAGCGGTCGAGAAACTCTGGCGGTTCTCCTGGAAAGTCTGCGCCAAGTGGGGCGAGCTCGGGCGCTCGTTGGCACGAAGGTGGCGCGAGTGTGCGAGGCCGACCGACCGGATCTGGGAAGGACGACTTCGGCTCCGCTAGCTCTCGACCCGGCGGCTCCCAACCCGGCAGCTCCCAGCCCAATCATGGCAGCTACGGCGGGGACGGCAACCAGCCAGGCCAGGACATCAAGCGCGTGATCGACGTGCCGGTGGACGTGCTGGAGCATGGGGGTACTGTCACCCTTCACTACACCCGAATGCGGCGTACGGATGATGGGCGCGGTCTCTTTGAATACGACGAGATCCATGATCTAAAGGTGCCCCCTGGAACGCCCCATGGCGCGACGCTGCGGGCCCGAGGCTGGGGACACGGCGGGCTCGGTGCCATTCACGGAGATCTAGTTTGCGACATTCGCGCTGTCGGCGGCGAGAAAAAGAAGCCCACCTCCAAGACCACGATCAAGGGAGGCCCGGCCGACCAGGTGCGTGTGGACCTGAGCGTGTCTCAGGCGCTCCTAGGTGGCAGGGTGGAGGTCCAGACCCCACAGGGACCCATCAAGCTCACGGTGCCGCCTTGCACGAGCGGCGGCGCGATGTTTCGTCTGAAGGGGCGGGGAGAGCGGGACGCCCAAGGCAAGGCCGGCGATCTGCTGGTGCGCCTGCGCATTGTGGTGCCGCCGGTCTTGGACGATGAGAGCATCGCCTTGATCGAGCGCTTCGCCGAGCTGAACGACTGAAGCGAGGCGGAGACTTGAAGGGCTCAGATCTCGGCTTACAGACCCTGCTGAATCCGAAGGGTCAAGCTTGGGAATAGCAGATCAAAAATCTGCTCTACGTCGCCAGCATAGTGGAGTGTCAGATCACCGAGCAGGTTGGGATCAAGGCTGACCAGATCCACCCGGTTGGCCTCGGGCAGCAAGACCGCGCTCAGGCCCGCTCGTCGCGCTGCGAGGACCTTGGCCTTTACCCCGCCTACAGGCAGGACCTGTCCGCGCAGAGTGATCTCCCCGGACATGGCCAAACCCTTGGGCAGGCTGCGGTTCAGCATCAGAGAGCTGAGCGCGGCCAGCATCGCCACGCCCGCGCTAGGGCCGTCTTTGGGGATGCCTGCGCTTGGGCAGTGCACGTGAAAGTCTTCCCGCTTGAATCGGCCTGACGCGATGCTCAGCTGGGGTGCGCGTGATCGGAGCAGGGACATGGCGGTCTGCACCGACTCCTTCATCACGTCACCCAGAGAGCCCGTGAGCTGGAGGTTGCCGGTTCCATCGTCAAATCCAGCCGCCTCGACGTACAGGACCTCGCCGCCAGCCGGTGTCCAGGCCAAGCCCAGGGAGACCCCAGGACGCAGGGTCTCTCCGGTCAATGTTGGGCGATAAGTTGGTGGACCCAGCAGCTCGCTGAGGTGCTTCTCTCGCACCAACAGCGCCCGCTTCCGGCCTTCGACGAAGCGAAGCGCCATCCGTCTAAAGATGCGCTCCAGCTGACGCTCCAGCTCGCGCACACCGGGCTCGCGGGTGTAGCTGCGTACCAGGGTGGTCAGGGCCTGGGGCGAGATGCGAAGCTGAGATTCAGACAGGCCCACCCGCTCGCGGACGCGCGGAAGCAGGTGCTGGCGGGCGATCTGGGTCTTCTCCTCCTCGATGTACCCAGGAAGACGAATGACCTCCAGGCGGTCGAGGAGCGCGCTGGGGATGCTGTGCTCGACGTTGGCAGTGGCGATGAACAGCACTTGCGAGAGGTCGAAGGGCACGCCTAGGTAGTGGTCTTCGAAGCGGTGGTTCTGGCTTGGATCCAAGACCTCCAGCAGGGCCGCCGCCGGATCCCCTCGTTCTCCGGAGAGCTTGTCCATCTCGTCGAGAACCAGGA
>JBLHMA010000271.1:0-7253 GCA_047621545.1 Cognaticolwellia sp.
GGGTGCGGATCTCCTGATGCGACGGCGTGATGCAGGAACACCGCGGACTTTGAGATGATGGAGGATGTGCGAAAGGGGTCCAGGAGCTACGTATGCGTTGTCTACACCCATACGTCTGGAGCCCCCCTCGCCATGTCAGCCTACCCTGTCCTCGTCGATCCGCACTTCGCCTCCGCGCGGACCCACTTTGAAGCTCTCTTAGAAAGGGTGAATTTGGAGTCGGTTCTCAGTCTCGCTCACGATGACGTTGAGGGCATCGTAGAGCAGGATGGCCGAGAGGTGCTCAGGCTCATCTTCCAGGGCCACTTGGATTTTCGTGCCGTGGGCGAAGCGGGTCGCGCGGGGCCGACGGACGCTGAGGACCACAATCGTACACACCGGCGAGGCACAAAGCGGCCGCTGAAGACAATCTGTCGGTAGCACTACGGTGCGCAGGTTGAGTTTTACCGCTCGAGGTGCGTCGGGCGGGCTGCGCCCCCTTGACGCCGAGCTGAATCTTCCGCCGGAGTCGTATTCTCTGGGGCTGCGCCGGCGGGCTGCAGTCGTGGCGCTGGACTCGTCCTATGACACGACCGTCAGCCGACTGGAGGACTGGACCGGCAGCAAGGTGCCAAAGAGGCAAGTCGAAGAGCTTGTGGTTCGCGCAGCCTGTGACTTCGACGATTTCTACGACCTGCGGCAGGAAGAACAGGTTGAGCAGGACAGAGGCCTGCACGCGGACCGACTGGTGGTGCTCAGCACCGATGGCAAAGGCATCGTCATGCGCCATGACGCGTTGCGCGCCGCCACGCGGAGACGAGCCGAGAGCTCGGCGGCAAAGCTGACGACCCGGATTAGCCCAGGCGAGAAGCGGAACCGCAAGCGGATGGCGGAAGTTGCGACGGTCTATGAGCTAGAGCCGCGTCTTAGAACCCCGGCCCACATCATGCCGCGACCCGATGAGACCGCGGAGGAGGGCCCGCCAAAGCGTCCAAAGCCCGAGCGGAAGCGCGTCTGGGCGAGTGTCGACAAGTCGTTGGCGTCAGTCGTCGATGAGTGCTTCACGGAGGCGGTGGCACGCGACCCGTGGCTCGACCGCACCTGGGTGTACTTGGTCGACGGCAACAAGGATCAAATCCGGGTCGGTGAGGGCATTGCGAAACAGTACGGAGTGGAGCTGACCATCATCGTGGACTTCATCCACGTGCTCGAGTACTTGTGGAAGGCGGCTTGGTGCCTCTTTGAGAAGGGCGACCCGAAAGTGGAAGAGTGGGTCCAGCAGCGGGCTCGATTGGTCCTTGAGGGCAAGGCGCCGAGCGTGGCGGCGGGCATCAGCAGGAGCGCGACGAAGCGCGGACTTACAACAAAGCAAAGGAAGAACGCCGACAAGTGCACCGGATATCTGCTGCGCAACAAAACGCGGCTCCGCTACGACGAATACCTTGCGAAAGGGCTTCCCATCGCGACCGGCGTCATCGAAGGCGCCTGTCGCCACCTCATAAACGACCGACTCGGCATCACCGGCGCCCGCTGGGGGTTGAAGGGAGCGGAGGCCATCCTGCGCCTGAGAGCGCTGCGGACTTCTGGTGACTTCGACGATTACTGGGCGTTTCATCGCAGGCGCGAACTGGAGCGAAACCATCTACAGAACTACGCTGCCAGCGAGTTCATAGAGCTACGGAAGGCATCGTGAATGTCTGTCGTATCAGCGGAGCCGCACCCATTGATGATGACCTCCCGGGTGTATTGGGGATCCGCGAAGACTTGGCAGCCTGCCTCACCCCGCAGCTCAACTCACTCTGAGCGACCGCCTCCATGACCAACGTGCGAACGTGGATGACCTGATTGCTGACGTGGGCTGGCCGGGAGTAGCACAGTAGATCTCTGACCAGCCGGTCCAAGCGAAGGACTTGATCCCCCACCTTTTCCAACACCACCTTTCGTCGATCATTCGTAGCCAGAGAGCCGCCGATGACCTTGAGGGTAGCGGAGATGGCCGCAAGGGGGTTCCGAATCTCATGGGCGATATTGGCGGCGAGAGTTCCAATACGTGCGAGAGCCTCGGCCTGCTGGGCCCGAACTTCGGCCTGGACCACATCTGTGAGCTCTTCCAGATGCACGAGCATATGGGCCAGTTCATGGGCCAAGGGCACAACGGTGATGCGAAAGTGGCGTTCATGCCCCTGCTCAGTGAGCAGCGCACGATGGTGACCACCCGACCAGAGCGCTGTGCCCGCTCCATCGCTGCATCGACATTGGCGACATCCAAGAGCTCGGGAGGAAGAAAAGCCTGCAGTGGCTGACCCACCTTGGCCTGCGGGTTGAGCAATCGAGTGCCCGGCGCAGTTACGCTAGCGACTCGACCCTGGGCGTTCAAACAGAGCACTGTGATCGGCATATTGTGGATGATCAGATCCTGGAGGGTGCGCAGCTGCTCCCAACTCATGGCCCCCCATGTAGGCCGAGGTCATCGCGACCAAATCCAGGTCGGCGATTTTGCTTAGAGATCCGCACATCTCCTTGGCTTTGGCTGGCGGGACACTGTCAAAAATCACGTCGATCATGTCCTGCCGCATGCGGTTCATCGCGGTGAACATGTAGCCCTCAGGCAATCGAATTCGAACATGGACCCGGCCGATGCATTGGCGGCGCTGGAAGTAGGCTTGGTCTCAGAGGCCGAGCAGCAGCTCCTTCATCCACTGCTTCATGGTGTTCTTGAGGCGGTTCACCTGCGCTTAGTCGTCAAAGACTGAGCGGGCCTCTGGGTGCCCCAAAATGATGTTGTAAAAGTGGGTCACGATGGCCTGTTGATGCAGGCACGATCAGCGACCAAGCCTCTTGCAGATTCCGGTGATCCGAGTCTCCGAAATCCACGCAGCTCAGCATGTCATTCCACACGCTCATGAACACGTCCTCCAAAGGTGAAGGCAAGGATACCGCGCCGAGGATAGATGCGGCCAATGCTGACCTTGCTCGTATCCGCCTCCATCGCCCAATCCCTGCCAGCACCCCAGGTGGCCCGCCACTGGGAGCAGTACGAGACTGAGCACTACCGCGTCTACTACCCGAGCGAAGCCCAGGAGTGGGCCAAGGTGGTCGCCGAGAACCTTGAGCCAATACGCGCCCGCGTGCAGGCCGAGGTGGGCACGCCCATGCCCGAGCGCCAAGTGGAGATCCTGGTCCAAGACCCATTCTCCCGACCCAATGGTTTTGCACTGCCATTTCAGAACTCACCCCGCATGGGCATCTTCGCATCGCCACCAAATGCCGACTCCATCCTCGGCAACTACCGATCCTGGCATGAGCTGCTGGTCGTGCACGAGGACGCCCACCTGGTCCACCTGCTCACCCCATCTCGCAATCCTTTCTTCGCTGCCATTCAGCGTCAGATCTTGCCCATGGGCCCTGTCGCCCGCAAATCTCCTCGATGGGTCAGCGAAGGGTACGCCACGGTCGTAGAAGGGCGGCTGACCGGAAGCGGGCGACCCAACGGGGACGGCCGAGCAACCCTTTTGCGCTCCATGGCCCTGGAGGGGCGCATGCCCAGCTACGAGGAGTTGGACGGAGCCGACCGCTTCATGGGGGGCTCTATGGCTTACCTCGTGGGCTCCCACTACCTGGAATGGCTGGAGGCTGGGCGGCACCCAGGGGCCCTGCAAGAGCTCTGGCGCGCAATGTCTGCTGTGGAGTACCGCAGCTTTGAGGCGGCGTTTGGGATGGTATTCGGGGAGAAACCCGTCACGCTCTACGCACGCTACCTCACTGAACTCTCTCATCAGGCCCTCACAATCGAGGCCAGTCGTCCCACGACGGACTTGCTCTGGCAGCAGATCTCTGGCGCGACAGGGGCACCAGCCGTCTCTCCAGACGGCGCCCACATCGCAGTGGTTCTGCACGACGAGGATGTCCCTCGGTTGGTCGTCTGGTCCACCGCTGAGAACACCGAGGCTGAAGAGAAATATCAGGAGGCCATGGCCGAGCGCCTCGAGAAGGACCCGCTGGATGTCACGCCTCTGCGGACCAAACCGCTGAGCAGGGAGCCGGTCCACGAAAGGGTAAATCTAGGTGCTGCGCCTGAAGGGCCTCGCTGGCTACCGGATGGCAGCGGTCTATTGTTCACCAGCTGGCAGACGGACACCGATGGACGCCAGAGGCCCGATCTCTTCCTCTGGACCCTGGATGGCGGGGAGCGCCGCATCACACGGGGAGCCTCTGTAAGGGACGCCGATGTAGGCCCCACAGGTGACTACGCTGTTGCAGTGCGCGAGCGCTGGGCAGTCTCTGAGATCGTGCGCGTGGACCTGACGACCGGCCAGACCATCCCCATCCGTCCGGGCACCGCCATGACGGTCTATGACAGCCCTCGCCTGTCCCCCGACGGCGCACACCTAGCCTACCTGCGACATCAAGGGGCTGGTTGGGAATTGGTGCTCTACAACATGCAGAGCCGCGAGGATCACATTGTGGTCCTCCCGGAAGGCGCGCAGATCTCCGCCCCCGAGTGGGCCGACGCCCAGACCTTGGTGGCCAGCTTGGGGCTGCACGGCTTTGTAGAAGCTTGGGCCATTCCCATCTTCGGTACGCCACGTCGTCTCACGCAGAGCAAGGGCGGCGCCCTACACCCCTCACCAGCCCCCAACGGAGACCTATACTTCCTGGGCCTGAGCGCGGACGGCTTGTCGCTGCACCAAGCCCCAGACGCAGTTCCCCTCACAATCTGGGGTCTGCCCAAGATGGGTCCTGAGGAGAGCGTCCCGGATGCTCCCCTGCTGCAGCGCCCACCTGCTCCGGATGCTCCCCCGGCCCCGGAGCGACAGCCCATTTTGCCCACTGCCTACTATCTAGGCCCACACGATATCCGCCCAGTCTTTGGCGCAGGCGCAACCTCGGGCACCCGTGACTTCATTGAGCTCGGCCTACGGGCAGGAGACCCAGCTGGGCGAAGCACCGTGCAGGCCCTCGTGGGGCTGCAGTACGCATCTGGAGCCTCGGCCTCCTGGACTCTGCGCGTGTTGCCGGTGGACCTTGGCCTTTGGGCCTGGATGCTGCCAGGCGCCTCGGGATCTGGCAGTCAGGGCGTCGCTCTGGTCGCTCAAGACCGCGTGTACTGGGGCTCGGGATCCCTGGAGGGCGGCGCAAGCCTGCGGGCGGACAGCGTAGGCAACGCCGCTGCCGCATGGGGCCAAGTCAGCCACCGTCAGTGGTTCAGCCAAGCTTGGCTCCAAGGCGACGCGAGCGGTCGCGGCCAACTCCAAGGTGAGAGCGGCGGCCAAGCCCATGCAACCCTTAGCGCTGGCTGGGCCGGGGCCGGTGTGCGCGGCGGGCTGGGCAGAGCGTCGGGCCCAGAGGTTCTGGTGGGTGGCGTTGCCAGCTCCCTCTACACCCCAGGTTGGGACAGCTGGCGCCTCTACGACCCGGCCTTTGGCGCAGGAATTGGTGCAGATCAGGTCTCCTCCTGGGAAGCCGGCATCGGCGCACCCGCTGGGGGTCTCTGGCTAAGCACGCGATGGCACGAGCTGGAGGGCGAGCAGGACGACACCCTGGGAAGCGTGTCTTTGAGCGTGGAGTTGGACACTCCGCCCCAGCCCTTTTTCCGGCTAAGCCAGAGCCACATCCAGTTGGGCGTGGCCTGTATCCTGGATCCCGAAGGCGGCCCTGCCAAAGAGGATCTCTGCAGGACCAAACAGGACTACTCGGCCTGGGCCAGCGTGACTTGGACGCCCTGACGCAAACCCGCAAGCGCCGCCTCCTACTCCCGTCGAATACCAGGACAACATGCCCCTCTCTGTTGGCGACATCGCCCCCGACTTTAGCGCCCTCACGGACCAGGGACCCATCACCCTATCTGCCCTACGTGGCCAGAAAGTGGTGTTGTACTTCTACCCCCGTGACAACACCCCGGGTTGCACGACACAGGCGTGCGCGTTCCGCGACCTGAAGGCTGAGTTCCAGGCCGCCGGGGCCGTAATCTACGGCGTATCCAGTGACTCCATCAAGAAGCACGAGAACTTCGTCGCGAAGAAGGACCTCAACTTTGCCTTGATCTCCGATCCCGAGCACGCAGTGCACGACTTGTACGGTACATGGGTGGAAAAGAAGAACTACGGCAAGGTCTACATGGGCACCCAGCGGTCCACATTCATCATCGACGCCGAAGGCGTTGTCGTGAAGAGCTGGCCCAAGGTCAAGGTCAAGGGTCACGTAGACGAGGTTCTCCAGGCCGTAAAGGCGCTGTGATCAGGGCGCTGCTCGCCGCCCTGAGCCACAAGAGCCCGAACCTCGAACTCACCTTGACGGATTAGCGGACATGCAAAGCGTTGTGCCTCCTCAAACGGAGCGCGGCACCAGCTACGTACGCGTCAGAATCATTGACAAAGCCCCGAGACTCTTCCAGGGTGGCCGCACACCTACTTGGTGAACAGTCCGATTCCTAAGGGTTGACCCGGTCCTCGAGGGTGCGAACCCTGTTGGGGGGATCGTTGACGTTGTTCTTAGGAACCGTGCCGGTATTCAGAACCGGCTCGGAGGAGGCATGGCCAGCGAAGACATCCAAGATCTAGAGTACGAAGGCCTCCAGGCCCGCTTGAGCCGAGCGTTGACCGACCTTGCGCCTGAGACCCCAGTCTTCCTCACGCTGGGTGACGGGCTCTTCGATCTCTTCTTGGACAAGCTCCCTAAGGCGATTCGGGCGTCCTACGTCTGCTCCGACTGTCGCCGTTTCGTAGACCGCTACGGCGGGTTAGTAACCATCGGCCAGAGCTGAGTGACACGTCCCCTACGCTGGGCCGACTCCAGCGAATCTGGGGCAATGAGCGCAGCGGTTTCGGCGCTGCACAAGCAGGTCAAGGCTCCGCCGATCCAGACAGTATTCAAGACCTCAGAGAGCGTCTTGGGCCGGAAGGACTCCGGCGGCTGGACCCACCTGAGCCTGCAGGTGCCCAGAAGCTCCGCCGCCTACCATCCCAAAGTGTTGCTCTCTGCCAGGCAGCGCCGCGCAGGGTTCACCGTGGATCATGGCTTGCTCAACCGAGCCCTTCAGCGGTTCACATCCGCCCATGCCCGACTGGCAGCCGGCCTTCTCCAAGACGACAGCTTCAAGCGCGCCAACCACATTGTGCCTCAGGCCCAGTGGTTCTTGGCCCTGCACCATGGCACAGCGGCCCTACAGGGCAGCGCTAGAACCAACCGAATCTGGAGCGCTGTGGCCACCGCCCCACTGGGTTGGGCACACGTCCGCAGCGGAATGCTTGGCACCGTGCTGGATGACATCCAAT